>NZ_JBIDBC010000005.1:0-302806 GCF_043202835.1 Streptomyces sp. NPDC048142 | reverse complement strand
ACGTACCAAAGAGGGTCTCTCGAAGAAGGAGATCATCCGCTGCCTCAAGCGGTTCGTCGCCCGCGAGATCTTCCACGTCCTGACCGCCACCAACGTCACAGCAGCAGACCCGAGCCACCTCACAACCGCTGCTTGACATCCATAAGAGCATCCCGGGCGCGCACAGCACGGCGACCCCACGAAAGGGAGCGGGCCCCGCGACTGCGGGGCCCGCTCCATGTCACCAGGTGGCCCGTAGCTGACGGATGATCCGTCTGCGCAGCCGTACCCTGCGGCTGCCGTCCCTGCGGAGCGTCAGGCGGTCCAGTTCCCAGTGTCCGTACTCGGCGTGGTCGGTCAGGAGTCGGGCCGCTTCCTTGCGGGAGACCCCGCGCGGCACGTACACGTCGACGAATTCGTATTCCGGCATCGCATCTATTGTGCGGGCAGAGCCCCGGTACGGATAGCGTCTGCACTATGTCTGATGCTGCGCAGCCCACCGCTGCCGAGGTACGTGCCGCCGCCGAAGCGGTCAAAGCCGCGATCGACCGTCACCTCGACGCGGTCGAACGCCGTACCGGGGACGACGACCCCGCCGTCTACGACGCGTTCAACGCCCTTGCCGCTGCCGCCGAGGTCTACGACGAGCTCCTCTACGACCGCTACGACGAAGTCACCCCCTTCGAGATTCCCGGCGCGGACGACTCCCTGCCCCCTTACGCCGGTCCCGCGGAGCCCAGCGCGCTCAGCGTCCTGATCCGGCGCGACTACGTGGTCGCGGAGCCCCCGCGTCTTCTCGCACAGGCGCAGCGCCTCGCCGACCTCGACGCGGGTCCGGGCGACGGTCCGGACACCGCCCCGGTGGTCGGCACCAGTGTCCATTCCGCGCTCGGCGTGCTCTTCGGAGAGTACGAACCGGACGAGATCGCCTCCCGGCACAAGGAGTTCGGTCTGGAGGAGGGCGACTCCACCCTGTGGGTCTCGGCCGGGGAAGCGGCGCCGGAGCCGGGGGAGTGGCTCGGCGCCCCGTTCGAGGACGCCGACCCCGAACTCGTGGTCTGCCGCTTCGACGTCAGCGCGGTCTTCGACGAGGAGGACGAGTCGGACGAGGACTTCGCCGGGCCCGCGGTGGGCGGCCTCTGACCTCACCCCTGATTTCCCTCCCGCACCGGACGCGACGGTGGGGCCCCGGCACCGGTGATTGATCACCGTGCACCGGGGCCCCACTGCTGTCCGGACCGGCTCACCGGACCGGCTCACCGGCTCACCGGCTCATCCGCTCAGGGAGCCGCGTCGGGCGTCGGGAGCGCCTCCAGCAGCGGGCGCAGCCGCGTCGTCCGCTCCTGCGCCGGAACCTGCGCCACCGCGTGCGGGAGCGCCTGGTCCGCCCCGTGGACCACGGACAGATGCCGCTCGCCCCGGCCGAACGCGGTGTACACCCACGGCCGGCTCAGCCCCTGCGCGGCGTCGCCCGGCAGCACCACGACCGCGGCGGGCCAGCGCATCCCGGCCGCCTGATGGGCACTGAGGGCCCAGCCGTGCCGCACCGACGACTCCACCCGCTCCTGCGGTACGACGACGGGGACGCCTCCGCAGTCCAGCCGCAGCCCCTCGGCGTCGGCCGAGCGCACCACCCCGGGCACCACCCGACCGGGCGCGGGCACATGGACCACGCGGTCGCCCGGGTCGAAACCGCCGAACCGGCCGGGGCCCGGATTGAGCCGCTGCTTCAGTGCCTTGTTCAGCGCTCTGGTCCCGGCGGCCCCGCCGTGGCCCACGGTGATCACCTGGGTCTCCTCGGCGGGGATGCCGAAGGCGCGGGGCACCGAGTCGGCGACCAGCTGTACGGTGCGGTGGACGGCCTCGCCCGCGTCGTGGACCGGGACGATCACCACCTCCTTGCCCGGGGCGTCGACCTGGTTCAGCTCGCCGATGCCGATGCCGGAGACCAGTTCGCCGATCGGCCCGGGGTCCGGGGTGCGGGAGACGACCTGCGGGCAGGCACGGGCGGCCAGTACATCGGCGAACACCCGCCCGGCCCCCGCCGAGCCCAGCACGCCCGGGTCGCCGCTCAGCACCAGCCGGGTGCCGTCGGCCAGCGCCTCGACCAGGGCCGCCGCACCCTCCACGTCCAGCTGCGGGGCGTCCAGCACGACCAGCAGGTCCAGGGCGAGCGCCCCGTCCTCGTCCCGGCCGGGGCCCTGCGCGCCGGACAGCAGGCCGGCCAGGGTGACCGCCGTGTCCGGATCGCCGGTGGCCGCCGCGAGCCTCCGGCGGCCGTCCTCGCTGTGGGTCGCGCCCAGGGCCCGCAGGCCCAGACCGCGCGCCGCCGCGATCAGCGCGGCGGGTTCGGCCCGCGCCGCCTCGCCGCCGCTGTGCGCGACCAGCCCGGCGGCGGCGGTCGTACGGATCAGCTCGGCGGCCGACGGGCTCGGGGCGGCGGCGGCGGCTTCCGCCCAGTCGGCGGCCTTCTCGCAGGCGTTGACCAGCCGGGCCAGGCCGTCGGCGAGACTTTCCTCGGCCAGGGCGTAGCGGTCCAGGCCCAGCAGTACCTGGACCGGCTCCCGGACCGCGTCGGCGTCCTCCGGGAGGCCGGCGTCGGCCTCCTCGCCCGCTGCGCCGTCCGCCGCCTCGCCGCCGCCGCCGTCGTCCGGCTCCGGCTCGTCGCCTTCCTGGAAGACCAGGGCGACGCCTTCCTCGACGGCGTCCCGCACCGCCGCGTCCGGATCACCGACCGCACGTTCGGCGAGCGCCGCCCGGACGGCCTGGGCGTCCAGTGCCGTGTGGCCCTGAAGGGCGGCGCGCTCCAGCAGCCAGCCGACCAGGGCCGCCGTCCTGCGCCCGTCGTCCGGGCCGCAGCCGGCGCCCAGCAGGGTCCGGGCGAAGCCGTCGGCCTGTTCCGGCCGCACCCCGGGCACGGCCAGCAGCCGCCAGGGGTCGGTGCGCAGCAGCTCGGCGGCCCGCTCGCCCAGCGCGCCGACGGCCGGGCGGGCCAGCGCCTCGGGGGCCCCACCCTCCGTGAGCACCGCGAGCACCGCGTCCAGGGCCTCCGGCGAGGCGGCCTGCGCCGCGGGGGCGGCAGTGGGCACGGGGGCCCGGGGCGGCTGTGCGGCGGCCGTGGCGGGAGGTCGGGAGGCCGGGGTGGTGGCGGGCCGCTCGAAGAACGCGGTGCCCGCCTTCTCGCCGCTCTCCACGGCCCGCACGGCCGCGAGCAGATCGGCGGCCGTGCCGCTCAGACCCGTGCCGGCGGCGATGGGCGCGGCCTTCTCCGCCTTGCGCTTCTCGATCCGCTCCCGCAGCTCGCGCTGGGCGGCCAGCTCGGCCTGCGCCTCCGAGAGCTCGGCGGCGGGCGGCGCGTCGGCGGTTTCGCCGGCCGTCCCGTCAGCGGCAGCGGCTTCAGCGGCCGATCCGTCAGCATCAGCGGCAGCAGCGGCCGATCCGTCAGCAGCCGCCTCGGCCTCGGGCTCTCCGTCGTCCGCCTCGGCCGCCTCGGCCGCCTCGGCCGCCGAGTCATTCTCCGAGTCGTCCTTCGCGTCGGCCGCGGTGTCCGACGGCTCGGGCGCTTCGGAAGCTTCGGGCGCTTCGGCGCGCGCGGGGCCTTCGGCACCGGCGCCCTGCGGGGACACGGCGTCCTGTGGTGTGTCCGTGCCGACGGTGCCGGGGGTCTCCCCGGGAAGCGCAGTCACAGCGTGCTCCAGTCCTGATCGGGATAGCGGTGCACGGGCGCCGACACATCGTCGAGCGCCTGGCAGATCTCGTAGGGAAGACTAAGCGCCTCCACTGACAAAGCCTCCGCGAGCTGCCCGGCGTTGCGCGCACCGACGATCGGCGCGGCCACTCCGGGCCGGTCCCGGACCCAGGCGAGCGCCACCAGGAGCGGGCTCGTCGCCAGACCGTCCGCCGCCGTCGCCACCGCGTCGGTGATGCGGGCCGCCGCGTCGTCGAGATACGGCTCGACGAACGGGGCGAGCCGCTCGGACGCGCCCCGGGAGTCGGACGGGGTGCCCTGTCGGTACTTGCCGGTGAGCACGCCGCGCCCCAGCGGCGAGGACGGCAGCAGCCCGATCCCGAGGTCCAGCGCGGCGGGCAGCACCTCGCGCTCGATGCCCCGCTGGAGCAGTGAGTACTCCATCTGCGTACTGGCCAGCCGGGTGCGCACCCCGGGCGCGGCGAGCTGCCAGGTGGCGGCCTTCGCCAGCTGCCAGCCGCAGAAGTTCGACACGCCCGCATAGCGGACGCGGCCGGAGGAGACGGCCAGGTCCACCGCCTGCAGCGTCTCCTCCAGCGGGGTGGCCGGGTCGAAGGCGTGGACCTGCCACAGGTCCACGTAATCCGTGCCGAGCCGTTCCAGGGACGCGTCCAGGGCGGCCAGGAGGTGCCCGCGCGAGCCGTTGTGGCGGCGGTAGGGGTCCGGGACGTTGCCCGCCTTCGTGGCGATGACCAGATCCTGACGGGGGACCAGGCTGCCGACCAGCCGCCCGAGCAGATATTCGGCCTCGCCGCCCCCGTACACATCGGCGGTGTCCACCAGGGTGCCGCCCGCGTCCCAGAAGGCCTTGAGCTGGTCGGCGGCGTCGTGCTCGTCCGTGTCCCGGCCCCAGGTGAGGGTGCCGAGCCCGATCCGGGACACGCGAAGGCCGGTACGGCCGAGATGCCTCTGCTCCATGGGCGCTGAGATTACTGGCCAGGGCCCCACCGGGTGGAGGCCTGTGGACAACCGGAGGTCCGCCGGGCCTGCCGGATGTCCGTCACCCGCGCTAGAGTCCGGAGAAAGGGACGTTACTGATCAGTAAGGGGAGCGGCTATGCGGCTCGGCATCAATCTCGGTTACTGGGGCGCCGGCATGGACGGCGACAACCTCGCCGTCGCGCAGGAGGCCGACCGGCTCGGCTACGACGTCTGCTGGGCGGCCGAGGCGTACGGCTCCGACGCCCCGACCGTGCTGACCTGGGTCGCGGCCCAGACCGAGTCGATCGACGTCGGCTCCGCGATCATGCAGATCCCGGCCCGTCAGCCCACCATGACGGCGATGACCGCCGCCACCCTGGACTCGCTGTCCGGCGGTCGCTTCCGGCTCGGCCTCGGGGTCTCGGGCCCGCAGGTCTCCGAGGGCTGGTACGGCGTGAAGTTCGACAAGCCGCTGGACCGCACCCGCGAGTACGTGGGGATCGTCCGCAAGGCGATGACCCGCGAGCGCGTGTCGTACGAGGGAGCGCACTGGACGCTGCCGCTCCCCGGCGGTCCGGGCAAGCCGATCAAGCTCACCGTGCACCCCGAGCGCGAGCACATCCCGCTCTACATCGCCGCGATCGGCCCCAAGAACCTGGAGCAGACCGGTGAGATCGCCGACGGCGCCCTGCTGATCTTCCCCTCCGCCGAGCACCTGGAGGAGACCGCGATCCAGCCGCTGCGCGCGGGCCGGGAGAAGGCCGGGAAGACGATGGAGGGCTTCGACGTCAGCCCGACGCTGCCGCTCGCCGTCGGGGACGACGTGAGCGGCCTCGCCGACATGTTCCGCCCGTACACCGCCCTGTACGTCGGCGGCATGGGCAGCCGGAAGCAGAACTTCTACAACCAGCTCGCCCGGCGCATGGGGTACGAGAAGGAGGCCGCCGAGATCCAGGACAAGTACCTCGGCGGGGACAAGGCGGGTGCCGCCGCCGCCGTACCGCACCAGCTGATCGACCAGACCACGCTGCTCGGCCCCGTCGAGCGGATCGCCGAGCGGATGCAGGCGTACGCCGCCGCCGGGGTCACCACGCTCAACCTCGCCCCGGCCGGCTTCACCCTGGAGGAGCGGCTCACCGCCCTGCGCGCCGGCACGGACGCCCTGGAGCGCTCCGGCCTCGCCTGACGGGTCCCGGGACAGCACTACGGCCGTGGTGGGGGCTCGGGGGTCCTCCCCGCCACGGCCGTCACCCGGAACAACGCGCCCGACGCCCAAGGGTTACGCGCCCCGCCGCGCGCCGTCCGGGCCCGGGTCCTGGCCCGGGTCCGTGATCGGGTTTGGTGACGGGGGCCGTGACCGTTGCGGTTGCGCACTGCCGCGCGGCGCATTTGACTCTCCGTGCGGACGACTGCTCCGCGGGCAACGGGTATGGAGGCTGCCGTCATGCTCTCAGCGCGGACCTTGTTCCAGGAGATTCTGGACAACGACGAGTCCTACCGGCTCTTCTGTTCCATCGTCGCGAGCGGCGAGGCCCAGGGCGGCTGGGAGAACGCCCGTATCGCCGCCCTCGTCCCGGAGAGCGGCCGCGACCTGGCACCCAAGATCGTCCGGCACGGCGCCGACGAGGACAAGCACGGCCGGATCTTCAACGCCCTCCTGAAGAAGCGCGGGCTGGCGCCCGTCGAGATCCCGCCGGAGACCGACTACACGATGCTCCTGGAACAGCAGGGCATCGGCCTCGCGCACTCCCGGCTGCGCGGTGAGGAGCGGCTCACCGAGCGCGACATGATCACCTATCTGGCCCACAGCCGCGTCACCGAGCAGCGCGCCTCCGAGCAGATGCGGCTGCTGCGCCGGCACTTCGCCGACCACCCCGACATCGGCCGCGCGGTGAAGATGATCTCCTACGACGAGGACAACCACCTCGCCTACTGCCACGAGGAACTCCTCGGCCTCGCCCGCGCCGGGCACGGCCGGACCATCCAGCGGATCATGCGCGAGTGCGCCCTGGCCGAGATCCGGGTGTACCGCGATGTCAGCCTCGCCGTGATGGCCGCCATGGGCCGGGTGCTCGGCTGGTCACGCCCCAAGGCCGCCGCGCTCGCCGCGGGCATCCACGCGCTGTACGCGTACGAGCGCCTGGTCGGCTGGCGGCGCATGGTGAGCCTGGAGATGCCGCAGCGGCGCGACGCGCTCGCAGGCCCCGCCGTACCGGAACGCGAGTACGCCTGAGCCCTCCCGGGCCTTCCGCGTCCCCTCGGGCTCTCCGCGTCCTCCCGGGCTCTCCGCGTCCTCCCGGGCTCTCCGCGTCCTCCCGGGCCCTCCGCGTCCTCCCGGGCCCTCCGCGTTCCCCAACCCCTCAGAGCCAGCCGCGCCGCTTGAACAGCCGGTGGAGGCCGAACACGGCGCAGCCCATCAGCGCGACCACCGCCGGGTAGGTCCACACCCAGTGCAGCTCCGGCATGTGGTCGAAGTTCATGCCGTAGACGCCCGCCACCATCGTCGGGACGGCGGCCATCGCCGCCCAGGCGGAGATCTTGCGCATGTCGTCGTTCTGCCGCACGCCCATCTGGGCCAGATGCGCCGACAGGATGTCCGAGAGCAGCCGGTCCAGCCCCTCCACCTGCTCGTTGGCGCGCGTCAGATGGTCGGCCACGTCCCGGAAGAACGGCTGTGCGTGCTCGTGGACGAACGGCACGCCCGCCCCCGCGAGCCGGGCCATCGGCGCCGTCAGCGGACCGGTCGCCCTGCGGAACTCCAGTACCTGCCGCTTGAAGGTGTAGATCCGGGCGGCGGTGTTCTTCGCGTCGCCGCCGCTCGGGGCGAAGACCCGCGCCTCCAGCTCCTCCAGGTCGACCTGGAGCTCACCCGCCACCTCCATGTAGTGGTCCACGACCGCGTCGCTGACCGCGTACAGCACCGCCGTCGGGCCGTGCTTCAACACCTCGGGTTCGGCCTCGAGCCGGCGGCGCACGGCCGCCAGCGGGGCGCCCTCGCCGTGCCGGACCGTCACCACGAACGAGTCCCCTATGAAGACCATCAGTTCGTCGGTGCTGACCGTGTCGCTCTCGGGCTCGTAGACGATCGGCTTGAGGACCGCGAACAGGGAGTCGTCGTACACCTCGAGCTTGGGCCGCTGGTGCGCCCGCAGCGCGTCCTCCACGGCCAGCGGGTGCAGCCCGAACTCGTCGCGGACGCGGTCGAACTCCTCCTCCGTCGGCTCGTGCAGCCCGATCCAGAGGAACGCGTCCAGTGCGTCCCGCGCCTCGTCCAGGGCCACGGAGAAGTCGTCGGGCCGTTCGATGCGGCGCCCGTCCCGGTAGATGGCACAGTCCACGATCACGGCGGGCATTCTTCCCCGCGACCGGCTCCCGCGCACCTTCGCCGTCCCTCCAGGGGTGTCTTGTCGATCAGGCCGGGCTCGGGTGCCCCGGCACCGCGCCCCGCGGCGTCGTCGGCACTCGCCGACTTCCCCAAGCTCTCGGCTCCGCTCGACCAGGGGAGACCCCACCCGCGTCGACTCCCTCCGCCGCCTTGCGACGCACGGCACCGGACCCCGCTCCCCGACCCGGCCCGATCGACAGGGGCACCCTCTACGCTGGCGCGTATGCCCACGCTGATCCTCGTACGCCACGGACGCTCCACCGCCAACACCGCCGGAGTGCTCGCGGGCCGCACCCCCGGTGTCTCCCTCGACGAACGCGGCGCCGAACAGGCCGCGGCCCTCCCCGCCCGGCTGGCGGCCCTGGCCCCGGTCCTCGCCGTCAGCAGCCCCCTGGAGCGCTGCCCGCAGACGCTCCAGCCGCTCCTCGACGCCCGCCCCGGCCTGCTCCTGCACCTCGAGGAGCGCATCAGCGAGTGCGACTACGGCCACTGGTCGGGACGGAAACTGGCCGAACTCGCCGACGAGCCCCTGATGTCCGTCGTCCAGCAGCACCCCTCGGCGGCGGCCTTCCCGGGCGGCGAGTCCATGCGCGCGATGCAGGCCCGCGCCGTCGACGCGGTGCGCGACTGGAACGACCGCGTCGAGGCGGAGCACGGCGAGGACGCCACGTACGTCATGTGCTCGCACGGCGACATCATCAAGTCCCTCGTCGCCGACGCGCTGGGCATGCATCTGGACCTCTTCCAGCGCGTCCAGGTCGACCCCTGCTCGGTCACCGCGATCCGCTACACACGGCTGCGCCCCTTCCTTCTGAGGCTCGGCGACACCGGCGATCTCGCCTCCCTGGCCCCCCGCGAACACTCCGCCGGGGCGGACGCCGCCGCGTCCCCCACGGGCGACGGCACGGCGGACGCGACGGTCGGGGGCGGCGCGGGCGCGCCGTGATCGCTCCGGGCAGTAGGGTGGACGCGCCGTAGCGCCGCCCAACCAACCATCGAAGCTCAAGGGAGCAGGACGTGTCCCGTCAGGTGTTCCTCTACGACCCACCGGACCGATTCGTGGCCGGTACGGTCGGGTTGCCTGGCCGCCGTACGTTTTTCCTGCAGGCGTCCTCCCAGGGCCGGGTCACCAGCGTGGCCCTGGAGAAGACTCAGGTCGCCGCTCTCGCCGAGCGGATCGACGAACTGCTCGACGAGGTCGTGCGCCGCACCGGGGGCAGCTCCCCGGTGCCCGCCGTGGCCCCCACCGACGTCTCCGACACCGCGCCGCTCGACGTTCCCGTCGAGGAGGAGTTCCGGGTCGGCACCATGGCGCTGGCCTGGGACGGCGAGGAACAGCGGATGATCGTCGAGGCGCAGGCCCTCGTCGAACTCGACGCCGACTCCGAGGACGACCTCGCGGAGGCCGAGGAGAAGCTCCTCCAGGACGAGGAGAACGGCCCGCCGATGCTCCGCGTCCGGCTCAGCGGCGCCCAGGCCCGCGCCTTCGCCAAGCGTGCCCTGGACGTCGTCAACGCCGGCCGGCCGCCGTGTCCGCTGTGCAGCCTGCCGCTCGATCCGGAAGGACACGTATGCCCGCGCCAGAACGGATACCGTCGCGGAGCCTGACGGACACCGAGCTGCTCACCCTGCTCGGCGAGGGCACGATCACCGTCCTCGGGCAGGTCGGCGGGGCGTCCAACGCGGTGCTGCACTGCACGGTGGCGTACGAGGGTGAGGAACGCACCTGCGCGTACAAGCCGGTCGCGGGGGAGCAGCCGCTCTGGGACTTCCCCGACGGGACCCTCGCCCAGCGGGAGGTCGCCGCGTACGAGATCTCCCGGGCGACCGGCTGGGACCTCGTGCCGCCGACCGTGCTGCGGGAGGGACCGTACGGGCAGGGCATGTGCCAGCTCTGGATCGACGGCCCCGCACCCGACGAGGACACGCCCTCGCTGCTGGCGCTCGTCGAGGGCGAGGAACCGGGCGATGGCTGGAAAGCGGTGGGCTTCGCGGACGTGGGGGAGGGGAAGACCGCGCTGCTGGTGCACGCCGACGACGCCCGGCTGCGGCGGCTCGCCGTGCTGGACGCGGTGATCAACAACGGTGACCGCAAGGGCGGGCACCTGCTGCCCGCCCCCGGCGGACGGCTCTTCGGCATCGACCACGGCGTCACCTTCAACGCGGACGACAAGCTGCGGACCCTGCTCTGGGGCTGGGCGGGCGAGCCGCTGACCGAAGAGGCGCTGGCGGTGCTGGGCCGGCTCGCCGGTCAGCTGGCGTCGGGGAGCGCCCTGGCCACCCGGATGGCCGAGCTCATCACACCGGCCGAGCTGGAGGCCCTGCGGGATCGGGTCGCCGGGCTGGTCAAGAGCACCGTGCACCCGCAGCCGAGCGGCCAGTGGCCGCCCATCCCCTGGCCGCCGGTGTAAGGGCCCCTCAGTCGGCGGGGCCGGTCCCTACCGGCTGGCGGGCCCCAGCACAAGAGGGCCTCTTCGGACAGGTTTCCGGAGCCGGTTCGTATCCGGAAGCATCGTCCGGTTACGCTCATGACATGCATGCCTGGCCCGCTTCTGAGGTCCCCGCCCTGCCTGGCAAGGGCCGCGACCTTCGGATCCACGACACCGCGACCGGCGGACGGATCACCCTTGACCCCGGTCCCGTCGCCCGCATCTATGTCTGCGGCATCACGCCGTACGACGCGACCCACATGGGTCATGCGGCGACCTACAACGCGTTCGACCTCGTTCAGCGCGTGTGGCTCGACACCAAGCGGCAGGTTCACTATGTCCAGAACGTGACCGACGTGGACGATCCGCTGCTGGAGCGGGCCGTGCGCGACGGTGAGGACTGGACCGAGCTCGCGGAGCGCGAGACGGCGCTCTTCCGCGAGGACATGACCGCCCTGCGGATGCTGCCCCCGCAGCACTACATCGGAGCGGTCGAGGCGATACCGGGCATCGTGCCCCTCGTCGAACGCCTCCGGGACGCGGGCGCCGCCTACGACCTGGACGGCGACGTCTACTTCTCCGTCGACGCCGACCCGCACTTCGGCGAGGTCTCCGGCCTCGACGCCGAGGCGATGCGCCTGCTCTCCGCCGAACGCGGCGGCGACCCGGAGCGACCCGGCAAGAAGAACCCCCTCGACCCGATGCTCTGGATGGCCGCCCGTCCGGGCGAGCCGAGCTGGGACGGCGCCTCGCTCGGCGCCGGCCGCCCCGGCTGGCACATCGAGTGCGTCGCCATCGCGCTCGACCACCTCGGCATGGGCTTCGACGTCCAGGGCGGCGGCTCCGACCTCGCCTTCCCGCACCACGAGATGGGTGCTTCCCACGCCCACGCGCTGACCGGGGAGTACCCGTTCGCCAAGGCGTACGTCCACGCCGGCATGGTCGGCCTGGACGGCGAGAAGATGTCCAAGTCCCGGGGCAACCTGGTCTTCGTCTCGGCCGTGCGCCGCGACGGCGTGGACCCGGCGGCCATCCGGCTCGCGCTGCTCTCCCGCCACTACCGCTCCGACTGGGAGTGGAGCGACCAGGTGCTCGCCGACGCCGTGGAGCGCCTCGCGCGCTGGCGGGCCGCCGTCTCGCGCCCCGACGGGCCGTCCGCCGACGCGCTGGTCGAGGAGGTCCGCGAGGCCCTCGCGGACGACCTGGACAGCCCTTCGGCGCTCGCCGCGGTGGACCGCTGGGCCGCGCTCCAGGGCGCGGAGGGCGGTACGGACGAGGGCGCGCCCGGCCTCGTCTCGCGTACCGTCGACGCCCTGCTGGGAGTCGCTCTGTAGGACGGAGTGGGCCCCCGCCCGGCCCGATCCGATCGCCTGGACCGGTCTCGGACTTCTTCACGAAGTTCGGGGCCGGTTCCTTTTTGTCCATGGTCACGTGCTCGAAGTTGCGCTAAAAGCTCACTATGCAATCATCAACGCGCATGAGAGTCGCAGCACTTGCTGCACTGCTCGGCCTGCTCGCGGTCCTCACGGGACCCGGCGGAGCCCACGCCGAGGAGGCCCCGCCGGAGCGCACGGAGACCACGGAGACCACCACCGTCGGGGACGTGACCGGATTCCGGGCGGACGGGGCGGTCTACCGGCTGAGCGCCGGTCGGGCCGAGGCCAGGGTCAGCTTCGTCTCGGAGGAGACCTTCCGGATCGAACTCGCCCCCGACGGCACCTTCACCGACCCCACGGGCGACGACATCGTCCTGCCGCAGGGCGAGCCGCCCCGCACCCGCTGGAAGGACCGCGGGGACCGCTACGAGCTGTCGACGGGCGAGGTCACCCTGCGGGCCTACAAGAAGCCGCTGCGCTTCGCCCTGCACCGGGCGGACGGCAGCCGCGTCTGGTCCGAGGCGAAGGGCCTGAGCTGGACCGGCGGAAAGACCGTCCAGACGTTGGCCCGGGGCGCCGGGGAGCAGTTCTACGGGGCCGGCATGCAGAACGGCCGCGGCAACACCTCCCACCGCGGCAAGACCGTCGAGGTCGCCGTCGACTACAACTGGAACGACGGCGGCCACCCCAACTCCGTCCCGTTCTACCTCTCATCGGCCGGCTACGGCGTCTTCCGCAACACCTACGCCCCCAACACGTACGCGTTCACCGACCCGGTGACGACCAGCGCCGAGGAACAGCGCTTCGACGCCTACTACTTCGCCGGCGGCGGGGCCAAGGACGTCATCGGCCAGTACACCGACCTCACCGGCAAGCCGTTCCTGCCGCCCGTCTACGGCATGGAGATCGGCGACGCCGACTGCTACCTCCACAACGCCAACCGGGGCGAGCGCCGCACCCTGGACTCGCTGAAGGTCGCCGACGGCTATGTCGAGAACGACATGCCCAACGGCTGGATGCTCGTCAACGACGGCTACGGCTGCGGTTACGAGGACCTGGAGGAGACCGCCCAGGGGCTGAAGGACCGCAACATGGAGCTGGGCCTGTGGACCGAGGACGGCATCGAGGACCTCGCCGCCCAGGTGAAGGCCGGACAGCGGGTCGCCAAGCTGGACGTCGCCTGGGTCGGGGAGGGCTACAAGTTCGCCCTCGACGGCTGCAAGGACGCCTACCAGGGCATCGAGGACAACAGCGACGCCCGCGGCTTCACCTGGGCCCCGGAGAGCTGGGCGGGCGCGCAGCGCTGCGGAGTCCAGTGGTCCGGCGACCAGTACGGCACCTGGGAGTACATCCGCTGGCAGATCCCCACCTACGCGGGCGCCACGATGTCCGGCCTCGCCTACACCACCGGTGACGTCGACGGGATCTTCGGCGGCAGCGCCAAGACGTACACCCGCGACCTCCAGTGGAAGATGTTCCTCGGCACGACGATGACCATGGACGGCTGGGCCGCCACGGACAAGCAGCCGTTCCGCCACGGCGAGCCGTACACCTCGATCAACCGCGACTACCTCAAGCTCAAGGAGTCGCTGCTGCCCTACCAGTACTCCTACGCCCACGAGGCGACCAGGACGGGCGTCGGCATGGTCCGCCCCCTGGTCCTCGAATACCCGGACGACCCGAAGGCGTCGACGGAGGCAGCGAAGTACGAGTTCCTCTCCGGCGAGCACTTCCTCGTCGCACCCGTCTACCAGGACACCACCGAGCGCAAGGACATCTACCTCCCCAAGGGTACCTGGATCGACTACTGGAGCGGCCGCACCTACGAGGGCCCCACCACCATCGACACCTACAGCGCCCCGCTCGACACCCTGCCGCTCTTCGTGAAGGCGGGCGCGGCCGTCCCGATGTGGCCGGGCATCCGCTCCTACCGCGACCGCACCGCCGACTCCCCGCTGGCCTGGGACGTCTACCCGCAGGGCGACACCTCCTTCACCCTGTACGAGGACGACGGCGTCACGCGTCAGCACCGCGACGGCAGGTACGCCACCCAGCGCGCCGACGTCCGGGCCCCCGAGCGCGGCGCCGGCAACGTCTCCGTCACCATCAACGAGAGCCGGGGCGGCTTCACCGGCAAACAGACCGAGCGCCCCTACGAGTTCACCGTCCACACCGGCTCCGAGCCCCGCAAGGTGAAGCTGGACCGGACACTGCCCGAGCTGACCTCGAAGGGCGCGTACGACAAGGCCCGGCAGGGCTGGTGGTACGACCGCGACGACCGGGGCGGCGTGGTGCACGTGAAGACCGCGCCCCTGAGCACCGCGGAGAAGTTCACCGTGAAGCTCCTCGGCACCAGCGCGGTCGGCGGCAAGAAGGCCTCGGCCGCCGCCACCCTCACCGCCCCCGCGGGCCAGGAGGCCGGGGCCGGGACGCCCGGCACGGTCCTGGTCGACGTGACCGCGGGCAGCTCCGCCCTCACCGGCACCACGGTCTCCCTCCAGGTCCCCGAGGGCTGGCAGGCCGCCGCGGCGAAGGTCCCCGGGCGGATCGCGGCGGGCGCCACCCGCCGGGTCGAGGTGGCTCTCACCCCGGCGAAGGACGCCGATGTACGCGAGACCACGCTGACGGCGCTGGCCCGCTATCGGGCCGTCGGCGACACCCGCACGAGTCAGCAGCGGCTCGCCGTCTCCGTCCTGCCGCCGCCGCCCGAGGGGGAGGCCTGGGCGAGCGACCTCGTCTGGCTCTCCGAGACCAACGGCTACGGTCCGGCCGAACGCGACCGCTCCAACGGGGAGTCGGGCGCGAGCGACGGGAAGACGCTGACGCTCGCGGGCACGACGTACGAGAAGGGGATCGGCACCCACGCCGACTCCGACATCGCGCTTCACCTCGGCGGCCGGTGCACCGCGTTCACGGCCGACGTCGGGATCGACGACGAGATCGACGGCTACGGAGAGGTGGCGTTCTCGGTGGAGGGCGACGGCAAGGTGCTGTGGACCTCGCCGAGACTGACGGGCGCCTCGGCGACCCTGCCGGTGGACGTGCGGCTCGACGGCGTACGGCAGGTGCGGCTGAAGGTCACCGACACCAACGGGTCCAAGACCGGCGACCACGGCGACTGGGCCGCGGCGAAGTTCCACTGCGCCTGAGCCGTACGGCATTACGGCATCCGGAGCCACAGAACAGGAGCGCCGCACGGGATCGTATCCCGTGCGGCGCTCCGCAGCCCGTTCGGCAGTTCTTACCGCTGTGCGTCCCGCAGTCCGTACCGCCGGTTGTTCCGCAGTTCGTTCCGTGCGGTCAGTCCTCGTCGGGAGGAGTGTCCCCGGAGCCTTCGTCGGATGCGTTCCCCGACGCTTCGTCAGGGCCCTTGCCGCCCTTGTCGTCGGAGGCCTTCCCCCGCCCCGTCTCCGGACGCGGCGGCTTCGGCGGGCGGGTGCGGCCGCTGGAGGGGTCGCGCAGATACGACGCGTCCCCGGACTCCGTCGCATGTCCGCCGGGCCCCTGTCCGGGACCGCCGTCCCGCCGCCGCAGATAGCGCTCGAACTCCCGGGCGATGGCCTCGCCGGACGCCTCGGGCAGCTCCGCGGTGTCCCGCGCCTCCTCCAGCGTCTGCACGTACTCCGCGACCTCGCTGTCCTCGGAGGCCAGCTGGTCCACACCGAGCTGCCAGGCCCGCGCGTCCTCGGGCAGCTCGCCCAGCGGGATGTGCAGCCCGATCAGGTCCTCCAGCCGGTTCAGCAGGGCCAGCGTCGCCTTCGGGTTCGGCGGCTGCGACACATAGTGCGGGACCGCCGCCCACAGGCTGACCGCGGGCACCCCGGCATGCGTGCACGCCTCCTGGAGGACCCCGACGATGCCGGTGGGGCCCTCGTACCGGGTCTCCTCCAGGTCCATCGTCCGCGCCAGATCCGCGTCGGAGGTGACCCCGCTCACCGGCACCGGCCGGGTGTGCGGGGTGTCGCCGAGCAACGCGCCCAGGATGACGACCATTTCGACGCCCAGCTCATGGGCGAAGCCGAGGATCTCGTTGCAGAACGACCGCCAGCGCATGGACGGCTCGATGCCCCGCACCAGGACCAGGTCCCGGGGCTTGTCCCCGCCCACCCGCACGACGGACAGCCGCGTCGTGGGCCAGGTGATCTTCCGCGTGTTGCCGTCCAGCCACACCGTGGGCCGGTTGACCTGGAAGTCGTAGTAGTCCTCGGCGTCCAGCGCCGCGAACACCTCGCCCTTCCACTCCCGGTCCAGATGACCGACCGCTGTGGAGGCGGCGTCCCCGGCGTCGTTCCAGCCTTCGAACGCGGCCACCATGACCGGGTCGATCAGCTCGGGCACCGACTCGAGCTCGATCACCCGGGCCTCCTTCCGATGTCTGCGTACGTACGGAGTAACCTTACGGCTTCCGGGGCCCCCCGCCGCAGCCCTCTTGCACGGCCGGGTGAACCCTGCCACCAGGAGTGGATCATCGGCTGATTCCGTGCATCATGGCCCCCGCGACCAGGGTGGCCGGCCGGCTCCGCGCCCGTACCGCAGCGAGCCGATTCCGCGTCAGTACCGCAGTGTGGAGGGCGTCTTGCCCCGCACCACCGGGGCGATCCCGTCCGCCGGCCGGGCCGGATCGGGGACCGCGACGACGGTGACCCCGGTGAGCGGCCGGACGGTGCTCGTACGGGCCGTGATCGCGCACGCCGACGGGGGCGGCCTCCGTGCGGAAGCCGCCCCCGTCCGCCTGCCCGTGGGGGGACGGGCGGGTCAGTCCCGGTCGGCCAGCATCTTCTCGACGTCGCCGCGGACGTCGTCCGTCGCCAGGCCCCGGATCGTCAGCGTGGTCCGGCGGCGCAGCACGTCGTCCGCCGTCTCGGCCCACTCGTGGTCGCGGGCGTAGGCGACCTGGGCCCAGATCTCCGGGGCGTCCGGGTGGACGCGCTCGGCGAGCTCCGGGTTCTCGTTCGCCAGGCGGGCGATGTCGAAGGCGAGCGAGCCGTAGTGCGTGGCCAGGTGCCGGGCGGTGTCCGGCGCCATCCGGGGGCCGGGAGTGCCGCCGTCGATGAGCAGCCGGTGCGCGACCGCGTTCGGGTTGGCGATGCCGGGCAGCGGCAGCTTCCTCGGCAGCCGGTTCATCGGCTCCATGTCCTCGGCCAGCGGGTGCCCCGGCAGGGCGGCCAGCTTGTTCATCACGGTGCGGCCGATGTGGCGGAACGTCGTCCACTTGCCGCCGGCCACCGACAGCATCCCGCCGCGGCCCTCCGTGACGACCGTCTCGCGCTTGGCCTTGGACGTGTCGCCGGGGCCGCCGGGCAGCACCCGCAGACCCGCGAAGGAGTACGTGATCAGATCGCGCGACAGCTGCTGGTCCTTGATCGAGAACGCCGCCTCGTCGAGGATCTGCGCGGTGTCCGCCTCGGTCACCGAGACATCGGCCGGATCTCCCTCGTACTCCTCGTCCGTCGTGCCGAGGAGCAGCATGTCCTCCCACGGCAGGGCGAACGTGATGCGGTACTTGTCGATCGGGGTGGCCAGCGCCGCCCGCCACGGCCGGGTCCGCTTCAGGACCAGGTGCGCGCCCTTGGACAGCCGGATGGAGGGGGCCGCGTTCGGGTCCTCCATCTTCCGCAGGTGGTCGACCCACGGGCCGGTGGCGTTCAGCACGAGCCGCGCGGTGACGCCGAACTCGGTGCCGTCCGTGCTGTCCTTCAGGTCGGCGCCCGTGACCCGGCCCCGGGTGAAGCGCAGTCCGGTGACGGCCGCGTGGTTCAGCACGACCGCGCCCGCGTCGACGGCCGCGCGGACCGTCATCAGCGCCATGCGGGCGTCGTTCATCTGGTCGTCGCCGTAGACCGCGACGGCCTTCAGGTTGTCGGTGCGCAGCTCGGGGACGTCGCGCTGCGCCTTGGCCGGGCTGATCACATGGCCGACGCCGTCGCCGAACGCGGAGAGCGCGGAGTAGGCGAAGACGCCCGCGCCGAGCTTGGCCGCGCCGTGCGGGCCGCCCTTGTAGACGGGCAGGTAGAAGGTGAGCGGGTTGGCCAGGTGCGGGGCCACCTCGCGGGAGACCGCGCGGCGCTCGAAGTGGTTCTCCGCGACCAGCTTGACCGCGCCGGTCTGGAGGTAGCGCAGACCGCCGTGGAGGAGCTTGGAGGAGGCGGAGGAGGTGGCGCCGGCGAAGTCACCGGCGTCCACCAGTGCCACCCGCAGCCCGGACTGCGCGGCATGCCAGGCGGTGGAGATGCCCAGGATGCCGCCGCCGATGACCAGGAGGTCGTACGTGGCCCGGGACAGCTGGTCCCGGGTCTCGGCGCGGCTCGGCAGCGAGCCGGAGGCCGGGTGCGTTCCGAGGGCGGGAACGCTCTGCAGGGTGGTCATGGTGATTGCTCCTCGTCAGCTTTCTTCGTCCTCGATCCAGCCCATGGTCCGTTCGACGGCCTTGAGCCAGCTCTTGTACTCGCGGGCACGGGTGTCCGCGTCCATGCGGGGGGTCCACTCGGCGGCCCGGCGCCAGTTGGCGCGCAGCGCGTCGGTGTCCGGCCAGAAGCCGACGGCCAGGCCGGCGGCGTAGGCGGCGCCGAGGCAGGTGGTCTCGGCGACCATGGGGCGCACCACGGGCGCGTCCAGGAAGTCGGCGAGCGTCTGCATCAGCAGGTTGTTGGACGTCATGCCGCCGTCGACCTTGAGCGCGGCCAGCTCGACGCCGGAGTCCTTCGTCATGGCGTCGCTGATCTCGCGGGTCTGCCAGGCGGTGGCCTCCAGGACGGCACGGGCGATGTGCGCCTTGGTGACGTAACGGGTGAGACCGGCGATCACGCCGCGGGCGTCGGGACGCCAGTAGGGGGCGAACAGACCGGAGAAGGCGGGCACGAAGTACGCGCCGCCGTTGTCCTCGACCGAGGAGGCCAGCGTCTCGATCTCGGCGGCCGACTTGATCAGGCCCATCTGGTCGCGCATCCACTGCACCAGCGAACCGGTGACCGCGATGGAGCCCTCCAGCGCGTACACCGGGGGCTTGTCACCGATCTGGTAGCCGACGGTGGTGAGCAGCCCGTTGTACGAGTTCACCGGGGTACCGCCGGTGTTCATCAGCATGAAGGTGCCGGTGCCGTACGTGGACTTGGCCTCGCCCTCGGCGAAACACGTCTGGCCGAACAGCGCCGCCTGCTGGTCACCGAGCGCGGAGGCGACCGGGATGCCGTCGAGGATGCCGCCCTTGGCGTGGCCGTACACCTCGGCGGAGGAGCGGATCTCGGGGAGCACCGCGGCGGGGATGCCGATGGAGGCGAGGATCTTCTCGTCCCACGCCATCGTGTGCAGGTTCATCAGGAGGGTGCGGGAGGCGTTGGTGACGTCGGTGACGTGCACACCGCCGTCGGTGCCGCCGGTCAGGTTCCAGATGACCCAGGAGTCCATGGTGCCGAAGAGGATGTCGCCGGCCTCGGCCCGCTCGCGCAGCCCCTCGACGTTGTCGAGCAGCCAGCGGACCTTGGGTCCGGCGAAGTACGAGGCGAGCGGCAGCCCGGTCTCGCGGCGGAACCGGTCCTGGCCCACGTTGCGGCCGAGCTCCTTGCAGAGCGCGTCGGTGCGGGTGTCCTGCCAGACGAGGGCGTTGTGCACCGGCTCACCGGTGTTTTTGTCCCACATCACTGTGGTCTCGCGCTGGTTGGTGATGCCGATCGCCTTGACGTCGGCGGAGGTGATGCCGGCCTTGACGATGGCCCCGGCGACGACCTCCTGGACGTTCTCCCAGATCTCGGCGGCGTCGTGCTCGACCCATCCCGGCTTCGGGAAGATCTGCTCGTGCTCCTTCTGGTCGACGGAGACGATCCGGCCGTCCTTGTCGAAGACGATGCAACGGCTGGAGGTGGTGCCCTGGTCGATGGCCGCGATGAACGGGCCGGTGCCGTGGGTGCCGGTGGTGTGTGCGTCGGTCACAGTGTGCTCCCGGAAGTCTGTGAAGTGATGTGGTGCGGCGAGGGCTGGGGGCTGTCCTGTCGATCATGGCCGGGTCCACGCCCTCCGGCATGGAGCCTCGCCCCTGATCGACAGGACACTCCCTACGCGAAGGCGAGGTTGTAGAGCCCGCCGGCGAGGGCGCCGCCGATCAGCGGACCCACGATGGGTACCCACACGTAGCCCCAGTCCGAACCACCCTTGTTCGGCAGCGGCAGCAGGGAGTGCACGATGCGCGGACCGAGGTCGCGGGCCGGGTTGATCGCGTAGCCGGTCGGGCCGCCGAGCGAGAGGCCGATACCGACGACGACCAGGGCGGTGATCAGCGCGCCGAGCGTGCCGAGACCGTTGCCCTCGTTGTTCAGGCCCTGGGTCAGGATCGCCAGGACCAGCACCACGGTCGCGATGATCTCGGTGATGACGTTCTGCACACCGTTGCGGACCTCCGGCCCGGTGGAGAAGATCCCGAGCACCGGTCCCGCCTTCGGGGCGGCGGTCCGGTCGACCATGCCCTCGTCGGTGGACTTGGTCCCGATGACCCCCGGGTCGGTGAGGTGGGCGTGGAACTGCCCGTAGTACACCGCGTAGACCAGTACGGCGCCGATCATCGCGCCGAGCAGCTGGGAGACGAGGTAGACGGGCACATCGCTCCACGCGGTGCCGCCCTCGATGGCGAGGCCGAGCGTGACCGCGGGGTTGAGATGGGCGCCCGATACGCCGCCGGCGAGATACGCGCCGGTCAGCACGGCGAAGCCCCACCCGAAGGTGATGGCCAGCCAGCCCGCGTCCCGGGCCTTCGAGCGCTTCAGCGTGACGGCGGCACAGACACCGCCGCCGAGCAGGATGAGTACGGCGGTACCTATGGTCTCGCCGATGAAAATGTCGGAGCTGGACACCCGCGACTCCTTTGTCCTTCGTCCAGGGGAGAGCGGATCACCGGGTCCCGCCGGTGTTCCGCGCCCCAGGTGGGTATCCACGAAGCGTGGGCAGCCCACCTGTATGGGCTTGACCGGCCCTTGGCACTGTCACACCCTAACGCGTATTGCCGTTAGGCGTTCGACAATGCCGACCGTTGAACGGCAGTGTTTCCCCCGAGTGAAGGAAGCGTCAAGGGTTCTGTGGCCCACGACTCGGTGCGCGACGCGATCGTTACCGCGACGGGCCCGGACGCGCCGGGCGATGGTCCGGTACGCAGGGCCGGGAGCGCCGGGGCGGGTCCGGTACGGAGGGCGTGGGGAGCACGGGGCCGGGCGATGGTCCGGTACGCGGGGTGGGGAGCGCGGGACCGGTAGCGGGCCGTGCGGGCCGCGCGGACCGTCAGAAGCGGCCGGCGCCCAGATCCCGGGAGACCGCGCGGGCGCAGTCCCGTACGGCAGCGATCAGCTCGGGGCGCAGCGTGCCGCCCGGGGCCACCCGCTCCACCGCGCCCGTCACGGCCACCGCGCCCACCGGCATCCTGCGCCGGTCGTGGACCGGGGCGGACACGGCGGCGACGCCCTCCCAGGTCTCCTCGGCGTCGGCGGCCCAGCCCCGGGCCCGGATCAGGTCGAGCATCGCCTCGAACTCGTCGGCGGCGGTGACGGTACGCCCGGTGAAGGAGCGGCGCTCCGCCTCCATGACCTCGCTGTGGGCCACCGGGTCGTACGCGGACAGCACCTTGCCCAGCGCCGTGGAGTGCAGCGGCTGCATGGCCCCGACCTCCAGCACCTGGCGGCTGTCGTCGGGCCGGAAGACGTGGTGGACGATCAGCACGCCGTGCTGGTGCAGCACCCCGAGGTGGACGCTCTCGCCGCTGGAGCGGGCCAGGTCGTCCGTCCAGACCAGGGCGCGCGCCCGCAGCTCGTGGACGTCCAGATAGCTGTTGCCCAGCCGCAGCAGCTCAGCGCCCAGCTGGTAGCGCCCCGACGCCGCGTCCTGCTCGACGAAGCCCTCCAGCTGGAGGGTGCGCAGAATGCCGTGCGCGGTGCCCTTGGCCAGCCCCAGTGAGGAGGCGATGTCGGAGAGCCCGAGCCGGCGCTCGCCGCCCGCCAGCAGACGCAGCATCGCGGCCGCCCGCTCCAGCGACTGGATGTTCTTGGCCATCGCGCCGTACTCCTCCACCTCGGTTCGACAATGCTGAACACTATCGGTCGATGCCGACCTTCGCCGGACTCCGGGGGAAAGTGTCGCCACCGGGCCACACACGCCGCACCCCGCACAGCATGCAGTCCGTCTCATGGACGCACCTACGCCCCCGGGCCCCGTCCGGCTACGCTGGCGGGGTGCGCCTTCCCCAAGAAGGACGCAAAGCCGACAGCCGTCGCATCCCTGGGAGATCATCCATGGCCTCGTTGCCGACATCCGCCGCCGACAGCCGGACCCGCGCAGACGCACTCCGAGAGGCACTCGCCACCCGCGTGGTGGTGGCCGACGGGGCGATGGGCACCATGCTCCAGGCACAGGACCCCACGCTGGAGGACTTCGAGAACCTCGAAGGCTGCAACGAGATCCTGAACATCACCCGGCCCGACATCGTGCGCTCCGTCCACGAGGAGTACTTCGCGGTCGGCGTCGACTGCGTCGAGACCAACACCTTCGGCGCGAACCACTCCGCCGCCAACGAGTACGAGATCGCCGACCGGATCTTCGAGCTCTCCGAGTCGGGCGCCCGGATCGCCCGCGAGGTCGCGGACGAGTTCGCGGAGAAGGACGGCCGGCAGCGCTGGGTCCTCGGCTCGATCGGCCCCGGCACCAAGCTGCCCTCGCTGGGCCACATCACGTACGACGTCCTGCGCGACGGCTATCAGAAGAACGCCGAGGGTCTCCTCGCGGGCGGCTCGGACGCCCTGATCGTCGAGACCACCCAGGACCTGCTGCAGACCAAGTCCAGCATCATCGGCGCGCGCCGGGCGATGGACGCCCTCGGTGTCGACGTGCCCCTGATCTGCTCCCTCGCCTTCGAGACCACCGGCGTCATGCTTCTGGGCTCCGAGATCGGCGCCGCCCTGACCGCCCTGGAGCCGCTGGGCATCGACCTGATCGGTCTGAACTGCTCGACCGGCCCGGACGAGATGAGCGAGCACCTGCGCTACCTCGCCCGCCACTCCCGTACGCCCCTGATGTGCATGCCCAACGCCGGCCTGCCCGTCCTCACCAAGGACGGCGCGCACTTCCCGCTCGGCCCCGACGGTCTCGCCGACTCCCAGGAGAACTTCGTCCGGGACTACGGCCTCTCCCTCATCGGCGGCTGCTGCGGTACGACCCCCGAGCACCTGCGGGCCGTCGTCGAGCGGGCCCGCGGCCTCACGCCGGCCGAGCGGAACCCGCGCCCCGAGCCCGGCGCGGCCTCCCTCTACCAGACGATCCCCTTCCGCCAGGACACCGCCTACCTGGCGATCGGGGAGCGGACCAACGCCAACGGCTCCAAGAAGTTCCGCGAGGCCATGCTGGAGGCCCGCTGGGACGACTGCGTGGAGATGGCCCGTGACCAGATCCGCGAGGGCGCGCACATGCTCGACCTCTGCGTCGACTACGTGGGCCGCGACGGCGTCGCCGACATGGCGGAGCTGGCCGGACGCTTCGCGACCGCCTCCACCCTCCCGGTCGTGCTGGACTCCACCGAGCTGCCCGTTCTGCGCGCCGGCCTGGAGAAGCTCGGCGGCCGGGCCGTGCTGAACTCGGTGAACTACGAGGACGGCGACGGCCCCGAGTCCCGCTTCGCGCAGGTCAGCGCCCTGGCCTCCGAGCACGGCGCCGCCCTGATCGCGCTGACGATCGACGAGGAGGGCCAGGCCCGCACGATCGAGCACAAGGTCGCCATCGCCGAGCGGCTGATCGAGGACCTCACCACCAACTGGGGCATCCACGAGTCCGACATCCTCATCGACACCCTGACCTTCACCATCTGCACCGGCCAGGAGGAGTCCCGCGGCGACGGCATCGCCACCATCGGGGCGATCCGCGAGCTGAAGAAGCGCCACCCGGACGTCCAGACCACACTGGGCCTCTCCAACATCTCCTTCGGCCTGAACCCGGCCGCGCGCGTCGTGCTGAACTCCGTCTTCCTCGACGAGTGCGTCAAGGCGGGCCTGGACTCCGCGATCGTGCACGCCTCGAAGATCCTGCCGATCGCCCGGCTGGAGGAGGAGCAGGTCAAGGTCGCCCTCGACCTCATCTACGACCGCCGCGCCGAAGGCTACGACCCCCTCCAGAAGCTCATGGAGCTCTTCGAGGGCGTCAACATGAAGTCGATGAAGGCGGGCAAGGCCGAGGAGCTGATGGCCCTGCCGCTGGACGAGCGCCTCCAGCGCCGCATCATCGACGGCGAGAAGAACGGCCTGGAGGCCGACCTCGACGAGGCCCTCCAGGACACCCCGGCCCTGGACATCGTGAACAACACGCTGCTGGAAGGCATGAAGGTGGTCGGCGAGCTGTTCGGCTCCGGCCAGATGCAGCTGCCGTTCGTCCTCCAGTCCGCCGAGGTCATGAAGAGCGCGGTGGCCCACCTGGAGCCGCACATGGAGAAGACCGACGACGACGGCAAGGGCACGATCGTGCTCGCCACCGTCCGCGGCGACGTCCACGACATCGGCAAGAACCTCGTCGACATCATCCTCTCCAACAACGGCTACAACGTCGTCAACCTCGGCATCAAGCAGCCCGTCTCCGCGATCCTGGAAGCCGCCGAGGAGCACCGCGCCGACGTCATCGGCATGTCCGGTCTCCTGGTGAAGTCGACCGTGATCATGAAGGAGAACCTCCAGGAGCTCAACCAGCGCAAGATGGCCGCCGACTTCCCGGTGATCCTCGGTGGCGCCGCGCTGACCAGGGCCTACGTCGAGCAGGACCTGCACGAGATCTACGAGGGCGAGGTCCGCTACGCCCGCGACGCCTTCGAGGGCCTGCGCCTCATGGACGCGCTCATCGGCGTCAAGCGCGGTGTGCCGGGCGCGGTCCTGCCCGAGCTCAAGCAGCGCAGGGTCCCCAAGCGGGACGCCCCCGTGCTGGAGGTCGAGGAGCCCGAGGGCTCGGCGCGCTCGGACGTCTCCACCACCAACCCGGTCCCCGAGCCGCCCTTCCGGGGCACCCGCGTCATCAAGGGCATCCCGCTCAAGGACTACGCCTCCTGGCTCGACGAGGGCGCCCTGTTCAAGGGCCAGTGGGGCCTCAAGCAGAACCGGACCGGCGACGGACCGACGTACGAGGAACTGGTGGAGACCGAGGGACGCCCGCACCTGCGCGGCTGGCTCGACCACCTCCAGTCCAACAACCTCCTGGAAGCCGCCGTCGTCTACGGCTACTTCCCCTGCGTCGCCAAGGGTGACGACCTGGTCCTCCTGCACGAGGACGGCTCCGAGCGCACCCGCTTCACCTTCCCGCGCCAGCGCCGCGGCCGCCGCCTCTGCCTCGCCGACTTCTTCCGCCCCGAGGAGTCCGGCGAGACGGACGTCATCGGCCTTCAGATCGTCACCGTCGGCTCCCGGATCGGCGAAGCCACCGCCGAGCTGTTCGCCGCCAACTCCTACCGCGACTACCTGGAGCTGCACGGCCTGTCCGTCCAGCTCGCCGAGGCGCTCGCCGAGTACTGGCACGCCCGGGTCCGCAGCGAGCTCGGCTTCGCGGGCGAGGACCCGGCGGACGTCGAGGACATGTTCGCGCTGAAGTACCGCGGCGCGCGGTTCTCGCTCGGTTACGGGGCGTGCCCGGACCTGGAGGACCGGGCCAAGATCGCCGACCTCCTGCAGCCGGAGCGGATCGGCGTGCACCTCTCCGAGGAGTTCCAGCTCCACCCGGAGCAGTCCACCGACGCCATCGTCATCCACCACCCCGAGGCGAAGTACTTCAACGCCCGGTAGCCCCGTACTCCCGCCACGGACTCGCGCCCTCCGCGCACCGTGGCCGGACACGTCGTACACTGGTCGGTCCAGTGCAGGCCGGTCGCCCTCCCGCTTTTCGGGAATGGCGGCCGGCCTTCTCGTCCCTTACGGAAGGTGTGCCGGATGACCAGTACGGTCCCCGCGTCCTTGACCCGCACGGCCGAAGGCGCCGCCCTGCAGGCGGTCCTTCTCGACATGGACGGAACCCTGGTCGATACCGAGGGCTTCTGGTGGGACGTCGAGAAAGAGGTGTTCGCCGGTCTCGGCCACCGGCTGGACGAGTCCTGGCGGGACGTGGTCGTCGGCGGACCGATGACCCGCAGTGCCGCCTACCTCATCGACGTCACCGGCGCCGACATCCGGCTGGACGAGCTGACCGTGCTGCTCAACGACGGCTTCGAGAAGCGCATCGTGCGCGGGGTGCCCCTGATGCCGGGGGCCGAACAGCTGCTCGCCGAGCTGGGCGCCTACGAGGTGCCCACCGCGCTCGTCTCGGCCTCCCACCGCCGGATCATCGACCGGGTGCTGGAATCTGTGGGCCGTCACCACTTCGCGCTCACGGTCGCCGGGGACGAGGTCGCCCGCACCAAGCCCCACCCCGAGCCCTACCTCACCGCCGCCGCGGGCTTCGGCGCCGACCCCTGGCGCTGCGCCGTCATCGAGGACACCGCGACCGGCGTCGCCGCCGCCGAGGCCGCCGGATGCCGGGTCGTCGCCGTGCCGTCCGTCGCCCCCATCGCGCCCGCGGCCGGACGTGTGGTCGTCGGCTCCCTCGAAGAGGTCGACCTCGCCTTCCTGCGCAAGCTCATCACCGGAGCGGGCGGAACGGGCTGACCCGCACGGACGCGCACACTCACCGAGGGGTGCGTCGGGGAACGGACAGCGGATCCTCAGCTCCCTCCGTGCGAGTTCCGGCAGTATTCCGTGGATGTGAATCAGCCACGAGGGACATATGTGAAGAGGGAGGACAGGTGACCTTCCTCACCCGAAAGCCTCTGGAAGTCCGCCGGGATCGGGTGAGCTGTCCGTAATGATGATCATATGTCTCCCCCTTCCGGCCGCCGGGGGAATGCGAGCACCCCTCCGGACGGTCGGAGGGGCCACCCGCGGCTACTAACTTTGATTCCTCACCTGCCGGGATGAGGGAGAACGTCCAGATGAACCGCAAGACCCTGGTGCTGCCGGCCGTCGTCGGCCTGCTCGCCCCCGTGCTGGCCGCCTGTGGCAGCACGGTCAGCGGCGCCGGTGGCAAGGGAGCCATCGTCGTCGGCACCACGGACCAGCTCGTGGCCTCCCAGGAGAACCCCGCGCCGCTCGACCCGGCCATCGGCTACGAAGCGGGCGTCTGGAACGTCCTGCGGCAGACCGTGCAGACCCTGACCGCGGTGCCGGGCGGCGGCGGCGCGCCGGTGCCCGAGGCCGCCCGCAGCTGCACCTTCACCGACACCGCGAACGAGAGCTACCGCTGCACCCTGCGGAAGGGGCTCACCTTCGCCGACGGCACGCCCGTCACTGCCGAGGACGTGAAGCACTCCATCCAGCGCGTCATCGACATCGACTCGGACAGCGGGCCGGTCGGCCTGCTCGCCAACATCGACATGATCGAGACCAAGGGCGAGGACCAGGTGATCTTCCACCTGAACACGCCGGACGCGACCTTCCCGTACAAGCTCGCCACCCCCGCCGCCGGCATCGTCCCGAAGGACCAGTACCCGGCGAAGGAGGCCCGTGCCGGCTTCCAGGTGAACGGCTCCGGCCCGTACACCATGAAGCCGCAGGTCCAGGACGGCCGGGTCGTCAAGATCGCCTTCACCAGGAACCCCCTGTACAAGGGTGAGCTGAAGGTGCTCAACGACAAGGTCGAGATGGCCCTCTTCCCCGACGCCGAGGCCATGGGCCGGGCGCTCGACGAGAAGAAGATCCACATGATGACCCGGGCGATGTCGCCCGAGCAGGCCCACGACATGCTCGTGAAGCCGAAGGAAGGCATCGAGCTCACCGAGATGCCCGGCCTGGCCATCAGCTACCTCGGGTTCGACACCAAGGACCCCGTGGTCGACAAGCCCGTCCGGCAGGCCATGGCGCAGATCATCGACCGGGGCGAGATCGCCGGCGAGGTGTACGGCACCACCGCCGAACCGCTCTACTCGCTGATCCCGTCCAGCATCGCCGGGCACACCAACGCCTTCTTCAACAAGTACGGCGAGCCCAGCACCGCCAAGGCCGCTACGATCCTCCGCGACGCCGGGGTCGAGACGCCGGTGAAGTTCACCCTGCACTACACCGACGACCACTACGGCTCGGCCACCGCCGAGGAGTTCAAGGCGATCCGGAAGCAGCTGAACAGCTCCGGACTCTTCGACGTCTCCGTCCAGGGCAAGGAGTGGTCGACGTACCGCCCCGAGCAGAAGCGCGGCGACTACGCGGCCTACGGCATGGGCTGGTTCCCCGACTTCCCGGACCCGGACAACTACACCGCGCCCTTCCTGGACGAGAACAACTTCCTCAACTCGCCCTACCGCTCGCGCGAGGCGCAGGAGGTCCTCATCCCGCAGTCCCGCCGCGAGGCCGACCGCACCGCCGCCGCCGCCACCTACAAGAAGCTCCAGGACATCGTCGCCACCGACGTGCCGGTGCTCCCGATCTGGCAGGGCAAGCAGTACGTGGCCTCCCGAGACGGGATCGCCGGAGTGGAACGGTCCGTCAGCGCCACCTCCGAGCTCCAGCTCTGGGAGCTCAACCGGCCCAGCGCCTGATTCCGGCCCACTTCCGGGCCACCTTCGGGCCATTTCCCGGACCACCGAAGCCGTCCGGCCCGCCCCTCCTGAGCCAACAGGACGGGACGGGCCGGACGGCTTCGTCGTATGCGGATTCGTTGCTGTGCGGCTTCGTCGTATGCGGAGAACCGCTGTTCGTCGTATACGGAGAACCGCTGCCGGGGCCGCTACTGCGCGCCGGGGCGCACCAGCCCGCTCTCGTACGCGTACACCGCGGCCTGCACCCGGTCGCGCAGGCCCAACTTCGTGAGCACATGGCCCACATGCGTCTTCACCGTCGTCTCGCTGACGAACAGATCCGCCGCGACCTCCGCGTTGGACAGCCCCCGCGCCACCAGCTTCAGCACCTCGACCTCACGGTCCGTCAACGTGTGCAGGGCGTCCGGAACCGGATCCTCACCGGACGGCAGATGATCCGCGTACTTGTCCAGCAGCCGGCGCGTGATGCTCGGCGCGAGCATCGCCTCGCCCGCCGCCACCACCCGGATCGCCTGCACCAGCTCCGCCGCCGGCGCGTCCTTCAGCAGGAAGCCGCTCGCCCCCGCACGCAGCGCCTCCACCACGTACTCGTCGAGATCGAAAGTGGTCAGCACCAGCACCTTCGCCGGGCCGTCCTTGCCGGGGCCGGTGATCTGACGGGTCGCCTCCACCCCGTCCATCCGCGGCATCCGGATGTCCATCAGCACCACATCGGGCTGCAACGCCCGCACCTGATCGATGGCCTGCAGACCGTCACCGGCCTCACCGACCACCGCCAGATCACCTTCGGCCTCCAGAATCATCCGGAAACCGGTGCGCAGCAGAGGCTGGTCATCGACCAGAAGGACGCGGATCGCCACAGGAACTCCTTAAGGGCCCTCAAGGGCCACGGCTCGGCCGGCCTCGGCCTGGACCGGTCCCATTCTGCCCTGGCCATCCTCATCCGAACCCGCCGGGCGGACCGCCAGCGGGTAGACCGGGGGAGTCCCGCCGAATTCCGGACACACCGCCTGGTGGTCGCACCAGCCGCACAGCTTCGTCGGCCGGGGCCGCCAGTCACCGGTCCGTGTCGCCAGCGCGATCGCGTCCCACAGCGCCAGCAGCTTGCGCTCCACCCGCTCCAGGTCCGCCACCACCGGGTCGTACGTCAGCACGTCCCCGCTGCCCAGGTAGACCAGCTGGAGGCGGCGCGGCACGACGCCTTTCAGCCGCCAGATCACCAGCGCGTAGAACGTCATCTGGAACAGCGGCCCCTCGGAATACTCCGGTCGCGGCGCCTTCCCCGTCTTGTAGTCGACGATCCGGACCTCGCCGCTCGGCGCGACGTCCACCCGGTCGATCACCCCGCGCAGCCGCAGCCCCGACTCCAGCTCCGTCTCGACGAACATCTCGCGCTCCGCCGGCTCAAGACGCGTCGGGTCCTCCAGCGAGAACCACCGCTCCACCAACCGCTCCGCCTCACCCAGCCAGCGCGTCAGGCGCTCGCCCCCGGTGTCCCCGGCGAACAGCTCGGTCAGCTCCGGCTTCGACTCCAGCAGCCGGTCCCACTGGCCGGGAATCAGCGCCCGCGCCCGCGGCGCCGTACGGTCGGCCGCCGGGGCGTCGAAGAGCCGCTCCAGCACCGCATGGACCAGCGTGCCGCGGGTAGCGGCCTCGCTGGGCTTCTCCGGCAGCTTGTCGATGACCCGGAAACGGTAGAGCAAGGGACACTGCATGAAATCGCTCGCCCGCGACGGCGACAGGGACGAAGGCGGCTGAGGCGGCCGCGGCACGGAAGTCATGTCTGAAGACCCTACGGCCCGCCACTGACAGCGAGCGGCATACCATCGACGGCAGACCCTCGCACACTGCATGATCGTGGCAAAGGCCACTCACCGAACCGAAGGGACCCCGTGGACGACAGCGGCGACAGCGGGCGGCCGCAGCCCGGCGCAGGGGGAACGGCCCCCGGCACCGACCCCGACAACGGCCGGCCGAAACGCCCCGCGGAACCGGGCGGCGGCCTGCTCATGGGCCGTCCCTTCGGCGTGCCCGTCTACGTCGCCCCCAGCTGGTTCGTCGTCGCCGCGCTGATCACCTGGGTGTTCGGCGGCCAGCTCGACCGCGTGCTGCCCGAGCTGGGCGGCGCCCGCTACCTCGTCGCCCTGTTCTTCGCCATCGCCTTCTACGCCTCCGTGCTCGTCCACGAACTGGCCCACACGGTCGCCGCCCTGCGCTACAAGCTCCCGGTCCGCCGCATCCAGCTCCAGTTCTTCGGCGGCGTCTCGGAGATCGAGAAGGAGAGCGAGACGCCCGGCCGCGAGTTCGTCCTCGCCTTCGTCGGACCGCTCCTGTCCCTGGTCCTCGGCGGCGTCTTCTACGGTGCGATGCAGTTCGTCGAGCCCGGCACGGTGCCCGGTGTCCTGCTCGCGGGCCTGATGATCTCCAACCTCATCGTGGCCGCCTTCAACCTGCTGCCCGGTCTGCCCCTCGACGGCGGCCGGATGCTTCGCGCCGTCGTCTGGAAGATCACCGGCAAGCCCATGAGCGGCACCATCGCCGCCGCCTGGGTCGGCCGCGGCCTCGCCGTCGTCGTCCTCGTCGGACTGCCGCTGCTCACCCACACCGGAACGCTCGGCGGCTCACCCCAGGACATCGGCGGGGTCGAGACCGTCATGGACGCGCTGCTCGCCGCGATCCTGGCCGGCATCATCTGGACCGGCGCCGGGAACAGCCTGCGCGTGGCCCGCCTCCGCGAGCACCTGCCCGACCTCCGGGCCCGCACCCTGACCCGCCGCGCCGTCCCCGTCGAATCGGCCACCCCGCTCTCCGAAGCGCTGCGCCGGGCCAACGAGGCGGGCGCCCGCGCCCTGGTCGTCGTCGACGGACAGGGCAACGCCAAGGGCGTCGTCCGCGAGGCCGCCATCGTCGGCGTCCCCGAACACCGCCGCCCCTGGGTCGCCGTCAGCGGCCTCGCCCAGGACCTCACCGACGGCATGAAGGTCCCCGCGGAACTGGCCGGCGAAGCCCTCCTGGACCGGCTCAAGGCCACCCCCGCCACCGAATACCTGGTAGTCGAGGAGACCGGCGAGATCTACGGAGTCCTCTCCACCGCCGACGTGGAGCGCGCCTTCGTCAAGGCCATGGCCCGCCCCGGCGCCTGAGGGCCTCCTCCGGCCGGAAGGCCGGGCGGTCGGCGGCCCGGGAATCACCGGTAGGCTGGTCACATGTCTGAACCGACCGGTGCCGCCCGCCGACGTGGGCCCTTCAAGGTCGGGGACCAGGTCCAGCTCACCGACCCCAAGGGACGCCACTACACCTTCACGCTCGAAGCCGGAAAGAACTTTCACACCCACAAGGGTTCTTTCCCGCACGACGAGCTGATCGGTGCTCCCGAGGGCAGTGTTGTCCGAACCACGGGAAACGTCGCCTATCTCGCGCTGCGCCCCCTGCTCCCCGACTACGTCCTGTCCATGCCCCGCGGCGCCGCCGTGGTCTACCCCAAGGACGCCGGCCAGATCCTGGCCTTCGCCGACATCTTCCCCGGCGCCCGCGTCGTGGAGGCCGGGGTCGGATCCGGCTCGCTCAGCACCTTCCTGCTGCGTGCCATCGGTGAGCAGGGCATGCTGCACTCCTACGAGCGCCGCGAGGACTTCGCCGAGATCGCCCAGCAGAACGTCGAGCGCTACTTCGGCTCGCCGCACCCCGCCTGGCAGCTGACCGTCGGCGACCTCCAGGACAATCTCTCCGACACCGACGTCGACCGCGTCGTGCTGGACATGCTCGCCCCCTGGGAGTGCCTGGAGGCCGTCTCCAAGGCCCTGGTGCCCGGCGGCATCCTCTGCGCCTACGTCGCCACCACCACCCAGCTCTCGCGCACCGTCGAATCCATCCGCGAGATCGGCTGCTTCGCCGAGCCACAGCCCTGGGAGTCGATGATCCGCAACTGGCACGTGGAGGGCCTCGCCGTCCGCCCCGACCACCGGATGATCGGCCACACCGGCTTCCTGGTCACCGCCCGCCGCCTCGCGGACGGCGTCGAGCCGCCGCTGCGCCGCCGCCGCCCGTCCAAGGGCGCCTACGGCGACGACTACGACGGACCCGGCAGCCAGAGCGGCTCCGCCGCCTCCCGTAGCTGATCCGTACAACGCACCGGCGCCGCCGCGCAGTTCCCCGACCGACCGGGGAACTGCGCGGCGGCGCCTTTTCGTTGACCCCCGCCGTTCCACCCGGATGTGAGGTGTGGCACGATGCTGGCCACCCCTCAGGGGTGTTCCCCACCCCCTCACCGGGCTTCCAGGAACCATCAGGAGACATACCGCGTGCAGACCTCCGCGCTCCCGGATCTCGCCCACACCGCCGCCAGGCCGGTGCACTGGCTCGCCACGGCCGCGGCGATGGCGGGAGTCGTCGCACTGGCCGGGCTGCTCCAGCCCCGTACGGCCACCGCGACCGCCACGGCCCCCGGGCAGCGGACCACCACCCAGCACGGCGCCCCCGCGCCCGCCCCGGACCCGGCCGGTGTGGACTTCCCGCTGGAGTGCGGCGGCGCCGGGACGACGGTCGCGAAGAAGGCCTCCGGGGATCTCGACGGCGACGGGCGGCCGGAAACCGTCGCCGTGGTGCACTGCGCCGCCGGATCGGGGACCCCGCCCGGCGGCATCTACGTCCTGACACAGAGCAGCGGGGCCGCACCCAGGGTCGTGGCGACCCTGGTGGACCCCGCTGACAGGAAGACGGTCGGGGACTTCGCCGTACGCGACGGGGTCGTCTCGGCGACCCTGCTCGGCTACTCCTCGCTCGACGTCCCCCGCTGCTGCCCCGACCAGGAGGAACAGGCCTCCTGGCGGTGGAAGGGGAAGGCGTTCGTCCGCACCCTCGGGGACCTCGCCCGAAGCGTCTGAGCGCGTCCCGCGGGCCTCGCCCGCGGTGTCCGGGCGGTCGGCCCCGACCGGCTAGCCGGCGTCCGGCCCGTACACCTCGACGCTGTCCTTGACGCGCCGCACGTGGATGCAGTCCCCGGGGCACTCCTTGGCCGAATCGACGACGTCCTGGAGGAGCGGCAGCGGCACCGGAGTGGTCGCCCCCGGGTCCTGCAGGAGCTCGTCGTCGCCGCTCTTCACATACGCCAGGCCGTCGATGTCCAGCTCGAAGACATCGGGGGCGTACTGCACACAGATGCCGTCGCCCGTACAGAGGTCCTGGTCGATCCAGACCTCCAGGTCCTGCGTGTCACTGTCGCCCGGCGAGTCCTGCTGCACGGTCATGTGTCCTGCCGTTCCTGCGTATCTGAACCAATTGGAGCCAGCCCTGACGGGTGTTGAACGGTTCGACGATACAACCGGCGGCTTTCCGGTGCCGAAGGGTGGGTATTCCCTTGACGTGAGGGAGAGCGCAAGGGTGAAGATCGGACACACCCCGCAGTCTTTGTGATCTAGGGGTTTCAATCACCACCCACCCAGGTAGGGTCAGGAAGCGTCCAGCTCCCCATGGAGGAGGTGAGGACCGTGGCAGCCCACGACGACGACATCAACCGCGGCATCCGGCCCGCGCGAGGGTCAGAGGACCCAGCCGGCCAGGTTGCCTATCTCGAGCAGGAAATCGCCGTCCTGCGACGTAAGCTCGCCGACTCTCCGCGTCATACGAGGGTTCTCGAAGAGCGGATCGTCGAGTTGCAGACGAACCTGGCAGGCGTGTCCGCACAGAACGAGCGGCTCGCCAACACGCTCCGTGAGGCGCGTGACCAGATCGTGGCCCTCAAGGAGGAGGTCGACCGGCTCGCGCAGCCGCCGGCCGGCTTCGGTGTCTTCCTGCAAGGCAACGAGGACGGCACCTGCGACATCTTCACCGGGGGCCGCAAGCTCCGGGTGAACGTCAGCCCCAGCGTCGAGCTCGAGGACCTCCGGCGCGGCCAGGAGGTCATGCTCAACGAAGCGCTCAACGTGGTCGAGGCCATGGAGTACGAGCGGGCCGGGGACATCGTCATCCTCAAGGAGATCCTTGAGGACGGCGAGCGCGCCCTGGTGGTCGGGCACACCGACGAGGAGAGGGTGGTGCGGCTCGCCGAGCCGCTGCTGGACATCACCATCCGCTCCGGCGACGCCCTGCTCCTGGACTCCAGGTCGGGTTACGTCTACGAGGTGGTCCCCAAGAGCGAGGTCGAGGAGCTCGTCCTCGAAGAGGTCCCGGACATCGACTACGAGCGGATCGGCGGCCTGGGCGACCAGATCGAGCTGATCCGCGACGCGGTCGAGCTTCCGTATCTGCACCCCGACCTCTTCAAGGAGCACGAGCTGCGTCCGCCGAAGGGCATCCTGCTCTACGGTCCGCCCGGCTGTGGCAAGACCCTCATCGCCAAGGCCGTCGCCAATTCGCTCGCCAAGAAGGTCGCCGAGGTCACCGGGCAGCCCACGGGGAAGAGCTACTTCCTCAATATCAAGGGCCCCGAGCTCCTCAACAAGTACGTCGGCGAGACCGAGCGGCACATCCGCCTGGTCTTCCAGCGTGCGAGGGAGAAGGCGAGCGAGGGCACCCCCGTCATCGTCTTCTTCGACGAGATGGAGTCCCTCTTCCGCACCCGCGGCAGCGGCGTCAGCTCGGACGTGGAGAACACCATCGTCCCGCAGCTGCTCGCCGAGATCGACGGGGTGGAGGGCCTGGAGAACGTCATCGTCATCGGCGCCTCCAACCGCGAGGACATGATCGACCCCGCCATCCTGCGCCCCGGCCGTCTCGATGTGAAGATCAAGATCGAGCGTCCGGACGCCGAGGCGGCGAAGGACATCTTCGCGAAGTACCTGACCCCGTCGCTCCCGCTGCACGCGGACGATCTGGCCGAGCACTCCGGCTCCCGGCCGGCCGCCGCCCACGCCATGATCCAGTCCGTCGTGGAGCGGATGTACACGGAGTCCGAGGAGAACCGCTTCCTCGAGGTCACGTACGCCAACGGCGACAAGGAAGTCCTGTACTTCAAGGACTTCAACTCCGGCGCGATGATTCAGAACATCGTCGACCGGGCAAAGAAAATGGCCATCAAGGCATTCCTGGAACAGGGCCAGAAGGGGCTGCGGGTCGCTCATCTCCTGCAGGCCTGCGTGGACGAGTTCAAGGAGAACGAGGACCTGCCGAACACCACGAACCCGGACGACTGGGCCAGGATTTCCGGCAAGAAGGGTGAGCGGATCGTCTTCATCCGCACACTCGTCACCGGAAAGCAGGGCGCGGACACCGGGCGCTCCATCGATACGGTGGCCAACACCGGCCAGTACCTGTAATGCGCGGACCGGCTGCGGAAGCCCCAGGGGCCTCCGCAGCCGGTCGCATTCCCCTGTTCCGGCCATGCCGGAGCAATGTCGTAATGGAGCTCCCCACCGGCGCAGAGGCGCTCTAGGCTCTGCGGTACCGCCGAGTCGCGCAGTGCGGTGACGGGCACCGCACACGCACCGGACACAGCAGCGGTACTTGAGCGTCGCTCCCGGACGGGACCGACGCCGGGCAAGGAGGGCCGCATGACCGTACGGCGAGTAATGGGCATCGAGACGGAGTACGGGATCTCCGTCCCCGGCCACCCCAACGCCAATGCCATGCTCACCTCGTCCCAGATCGTGAACGCCTACGCGGCGGCGATGCACCGGGCACGACGCGCCCGCTGGGACTTCGAGGAGGAGAACCCGCTGCGTGACGCGCGAGGTTTCGACCTCGCCCGTGAGACCGCCGACTCCAGTCAGCTCACCGACGAGGACATCGGCCTGGCCAATGTCATCCTCACCAACGGTGCCCGGCTGTACGTCGACCACGCGCACCCCGAATACAGCTCCCCCGAGATCACCAATCCGCGTGACGCGGTGCTCTGGGACAAGGCCGGCGAGCGGATCATGGCGGAGGCCGCCGAGCGGGCGGCCGCCATCCCGGGCGCGCAGCCGATCCACCTCTACAAGAACAACACCGACAACAAGGGCGCCTCCTACGGCACGCACGAGAACTACCTCATGCAGCGGGAGACGCCGTTCTCGGACATCGTGCGCCATCTGACGCCGTTCTTCGTCTCGCGCCAGGTCTTCACGGGGGCGGGCCGGGTCGGCATCGGCCAGGACGGCCACGAGCACGGCTTCCAGATCAGTCAGCGCGCCGACTACTTCGAGGTCGAGGTCGGCCTGGAGACCACGCTCAAGCGCCCCATCATCAACACCCGGGACGAGCCCCACTCCGACGCCGAGAAGTACCGCCGGCTCCATGTGATCATCGGCGACGCCAACCTCTCGGAGATCTCCACCTATCTCAAGCTCGGCACCACGTCCCTGGTGCTGTCCATGATCGAGGACGCCTTCATCACCGTCGATCTCGCGGTCGACCAGCCCGTGCGTACCCTGCACCAGGTCTCCCACGATCCGGAGCTGCGGCAGCTGATCACGCTCCGCAGCGGCCGGACACTCACCGCGGTCCAGTTGCAGATGGAGTACTTCGAGCTGGCCCGCAAGTACGTCGACGAGCGCTACGGCGCGGACGCCGACGAGCAGACCAAGGACGTCCTGACCCGCTGGGAGGACACCCTCAACCGGCTGGAGACCGATCCGATGAGCCTGTCGGGTGAGCTGGACTGGATCGCCAAGCGGGAGCTCATGGAGGGCTACCGCCGTCGCGACGCGCTGGACTGGGACGCCCCCCGGCTGCATCTGGTGGACCTCCAGTACGCGGACGTACGGCCCGACAAGGGCCTCTACAACCGCCTGGCGGCCCGCGGGAAGATGAAGCGCCTCCTGGACGAGGACGAGGTCACCAGGGCCCGTACGAAGCCTCCGGAGGACACCAGGGCCTACTTCCGCGGCCGCTGCCTGGAGCAGTACGCCGACGACGTGGCGGCGGCCTCCTGGGACTCGGTGATCTTCGACCTCCCGGACCGCGACTCCCTGCAGCGGGTGCCCACCCTGGAGCCGCTGCGCGGCACGAAGGAACACGTCAAGGACCTGCTGGACCGCTGCCGGACAGCGCAGGAACTGGTCCGTGTGCTGTCGGGCGGCTGAAAGGCCTCCGGGCTGGGAATCAATCACCCGAGCCCCGGACGTTGAACAACTACCGGGCCAAATGTCGGACCCCGTGGGTAGGGTCTGATCAAGAGCTTCGATTGCTTCGAACCGAGCGGGGTGAGCTGTATGGCGACCAAGGACACCGGCGGCGGACAGCAGAAGGCGACGCGTTCCACCGAGGAGGTCGAGGAGCAGGCGCAGGACGCGCAGGTATCCGAGGACCTCGCGGAACGCCAGGAAAAGCTGAGCGACGACGTCGACTCGGTTCTGGACGAGATCGACGACGTCCTGGAAGAGAACGCCGAGGATTTCGTGAGGTCATTTGTTCAAAAAGGCGGGGAATAGGGCTGAATGTCCGAAACTCCCGCCGGGAGGTAATGCTCCCGCTGTCGGAAGACTCTGCCGCGGCAGTCCTTCCCCGGTAACAGGGCCATGCGTGATGGCCTCCAGGCGTATGGCCGGAAGTGCTCCGTCGAGTACTGCCGGCGGCGTCAGGAGGCCAAGGGCGATTCGGTCCGGGCCAGGTGCCGCTGCCACGGAAACGCCGGCGTCGGACGCATGCGGCGCGGAGCGGAATCGGATCAGCCGCTTCAAGCGCCAGCACGGCCCTGCTCCTGCCGGGCCGGACGCGCTGATCGCGGCTCAGCAGGGCGTGTGTCGTATCTGTCCAATCACTCCGGCCGAGCATGTGGATCACTGTCATGAGGCGGGTAGGGTCCGTGGCGTACTGTGCTTCAGCTGCGACGCAGCCCTGGGGCAGTTCAAGGAACGGCCGGATGCCATAAGGCGTGCAGCCGCATACGTGGAGGGAAACGCGTGGAAGCCAACACTCGTAGCATCGGGCGTCTACCAGCTGCCTTCCTGACGCCGGGTTCGTCCTCGTTCATGGACTTCCTGTCCGACCAGTCGCCCGAGATGCTTCCGGGCAACCGGACCCTGCCGCCGCTCCAGGGGGCCATCGAGGCGCCGCACGGGACGACCATCGTCTCGGCGTCCTTCCCCGGCGGCGTGGTCCTGGCCGGCGACCGGCGCGCCACCATGGGCAACATGATCGCGCAGCGCGACATCGAGAAGGTCTTCCCGGCCGACGAGTACTCCGCGGTGGGCATCGCCGGCACCGCCGGGCTGGCCGTGGAGATGGTCAAGCTGTTCCAGCTGGAGCTGGAGCACTTCGAGAAGGTCGAGGGCGCACAGCTCTCCCTGGAGGGCAAGGCCAACCGGCTCTCCACCATGATCCGCAGCAACCTGGCCATGGCCATGCAGGGCCTCGCCGTGGTGCCCCTCTTCGCGGGATACGACGTCGACCGCGAGAAGGGCCGCATCTTCTCCTACGACGTCACGGGCGGCCGCTCCGAGGAGACCGGCTACGCCGCCACCGGCTCCGGCTCGATCTTCGCCCGCAACGCCATGAAGAAGCTCTACCGCGAGGACCTGACGGAGGAGCAGGCCCTCACCCTGGTCGTGCAGGCGCTGTACGACGCGGCGGACGACGACTCGGCGACCGGCGGCCCGGACGTGGCCCGCCGCATCTATCCGATCGTCACCGTCATCACCGACGAAGGCTTCCGGAGGCTGACCGACCAGGAGTCCTCCGAGATCGCGCGCTCCATCCTGGAACGCCGACTCGAGCAGCCCGACGGCCCGCGCGCCGCGCTGCTCTGACCCGGACCCCGAGCCTCCCCAGACGCAATCGTCACTGACAGAAAGGGACGGATAGCCGGTGTCGACGCCGTTCTATGTCTCACCCCAGCAGGCCATGGCCGACCGGGCGGAATACGCCCGCAAGGGCATCGCTCGTGGTCGCAGCCTCGTTGTGCTGCAGTACGCCGACGGCATTGTGTTCGTCGGCGAGAACCCGTCCCGTGCCCTGCACAAGTTCAGCGAGATCTATGACCGGATCGGCTTCGCGGCCGCCGGTAAGTACAACGAGTACGAGAACCTCCGCATCGGCGGAGTTCGCTACGCCGATCTGCGCGGATACACCTACGACCGGGACGATGTGACGGCCCGTGGGCTGGCCAACGTCTACGCCCAGACGCTCGGCACCATCTTCTCCAGTGCGGCCGAGAAGCCGTACGAGGTGGAGCTGGTGGTCGCCGAGGTCGGCAGCGAGGCCGAGGGCGACCAGATCTACCGGCTGCCGCACGACGGTTCGATCGTGGACGAGCACGGCTCGGTCGCGGTCGGCGGCAACTCCGAACAGATCAGCAGCTTCCTCGACCAGCGCCACCGCGACGGCATGACCCTCGCCGAGGCGCTCAAGCTGGCCGTCCAGGCGCTCTCGAGGGAGCCGGGCGGCGGCGAGCGGGAGATCCCCGCGGAGCGGCTGGAGGTCGCGGTCCTGGACCGCACCCGCCCCCAGCAGCGCAAGTTCAAGCGGATCGTCGGCCGTCAGCTGGCCCGGCTGCTGGACACGGAAGCCGCCGGCAGCACACCGACGGACGCTCCGTCCGACACCGAGGACAACGACTCCACCGACAGCACCGACAGTGGCACCCCCGACTCCACGGAGGAGACGGACAAGTAGGAGAGCGGTGCCCCGGGCCTTCTCGGCCCGGGGCACCGTCACGTCCGGTCGGCGGGCGGCGGTGCCGTGGAGCCGCGTACGACGAGCTCCACCGGCAGGCCGCCCGGCTCGGCGGGGCGGCCGTCCAGTACCGCGAGCAGCGCCTCCATGCCCCGCTCCCCGACCTGCTCCGCCGGCAGCCGCACCGTGGTCAGCTCCGGCTCCAGCGCGGTGGCCAGCGCCAGGTCGTCGAATCCGGTGACCGACAGTTCGTCAGGCACCCGCAGCCCGAGCCTGCGGGCGGCCTTGCACGCGCCGGCGGCCAGGATGTCGTCGTCGCAGACGATCGCGGTGGGCCGGTCGCCGGTGACCGCCAGGGCCGCTTCGACCGCCTCGCGCCCCGCCCGTACGTCCAGCGGGGCCCGCACCGTGCGCACCGTCGCGTCCCCTGCCGCGCCCAGCGCGTCGTGCAGCGCCCCGGCCCGCACCGCGAACGTCCAGGTGTCCACGGCTGACGCCAGATGCAGGAAGCGGCGGTGGCCGAGCCCCAGCAGATGGTCCGTCACCTGCCGCATCCCGTCGGCGATGCCGAGGTTCACATGGGCGTCGGGCCCGGCGTCCGAGGGGTCGCTGTCCAGCATCACCAGCGGCAGCTCCGCCCCGTGCAGCGCGCCCAGCGCGTCGGCGGCCATCGAGGACGCGATGACCCCGTCGAGCGCGGCGCGGGCCGAGGCGAACGGGTCCCGGGCCGGGCCCGTGCCGTCCGGTGAGGGATAGAGCACCACGCCGAAGTCGTGTTCGGCGGCGATCGCCGCCGCCCCGGCGTACACCCGCGCGAAGAACTCGTTGGTGAGCGCGGGCACCACCAGCAGCGCGGTCCTGGTGCGGCCGAGCCGCAGACTGCGGGCCGCCAGATTGGGCCGGTAGCCGATCTCCGTCACGGCCTCCCGGACCCGCTGGGCGGTGGCCTCCGACACCCTTCCCCGCCACTTCCCGCCGAGCACCAGGGAGACCGTCGCCTGGGAGACGCCCGCCGCGCGGGCCACGTCGCGGCTGGTGGGCCGGGCGGGGGCGGGCTGCTGCGCGCTGGTCACTCGTGCCTCCGTGCGAGATGTTTCGTCACGCCGCGAGGTGGACCCGCGAACTGCGCACATGGTACGTATGAACCTCGACGTTATACGTAACACTTCGGCGGGCGGTATGGCCGGCCGGGGCGGAGAGGGGCGGGAATGACCGCGGGATATCTGGACATCCTCCGGGCGCGGCATGCCGCCCGGCTGCTGACGGGCACCCTGGTGGGGCGGCTGCCCAACGGCACCGCGCACATCGCGATCGTGCTGTTCACCCGGGCGGAGGGCGGCGGCTACACGCTGGCAGGCGCGCTCACCGCCGCCTACGGACTGGCCACCGCCGTCGGGCAGCCGCTGCTCGGCCGGGCGGTGGACCTGTACGGGCAGCCGCGCGTCCAGCTCCCGGCCGCCCTGCTCTCCGCGCTCGGCATGGCCCTGCTGGCCTTCACCGGCCTCGGCTCGCTCCCGCTGGCCTACCTCGCCGTCATCGTCGCCGGAGTCGCCACACCGCCGCTGGAGGGCGGCCTGCGGGCCCTGTGGCCCAGCGTCCTCAAGGGTGAGGGCCAGGTGCACCGGGCCTACGCCATGGACGCCGTGGCGCAGGAGATCATGTTCACCGTCGGCCCGCTCCTGGTGACGCTGCTCGTCTCGCTCTGGTCCCCGGCCGCCGCCCTGCTCGTCATCAACGCCGTCGGCGTCATCGGCGCGCTGTCGGTCGTCCTGTCCGAGCCCTCGCGCGCCTGGCGCTCCGCACCGCGAGAGGCGCACTGGCTCGGCGCCCTGCGCTCGCCCGGACTCCTCGCCCTGCTCGGCGCGTTCTTCTTCGTCGGGCTCGCCCTCGGCTCCATCACGGTGGCCGGAGTGGCCTACGCGGACGACCACGGCCGGGAATCGGTGTACGGCTGGCTGATGGCCGCACTCGGTCTCGGCGCGCTGATCGGCGGCCTGGCCTACGGGGCGCGGCAGTGGGCCGGTGTGCCCGAGAAGCGGCTGCGGGTCATCGTCGGACTGCTGGCGCTGGGCTATCTGCCGTTGACCCTCACCCCCTCGGTGCCCGTCATGACCGCCCTCGCCGCGCTCGCCGGAGTGTTCCTCGCACCGGCCATCGCCTGCTCCTTCATCGTGGTGGACCGGCACGCCCCGCGCGGCACGGTGACCGAGGCGTTCTCCTGGCTCGTCACCACGTTCGGCGTGGGCGCGGCAGCCGGTGCGGCCGTCGCGGGACCGGCCGTCGAACTCGGCTCGACCGCCTGGAGCTTCGCCGTCGCGGGGGCCGGGGGAGTGGCGGCTCTGATCGTCCTGCTGGCCACCGGCAGGGTCCTCGCGGCTCCCGTCCGTACACCCGCCGTGGTGACGGGATCGGAAAATGATCGAAACGGGGCCGTCGAACCCGGTTTCAGCTCAGGCCATAAGGCGTAATGTTCAGTCATGGACCGCCGCATTTTCGGGCTGGAGAACGAGTACGGCGTCACGTGCACGTTCAGGGGACAGCGCCGACTGTCACCTGACGAAGTGGCGCGCTACCTCTTCCGCCGTGTTGTGTCATGGGGCCGCAGCAGCAACGTCTTTCTGCGGAACGGCGCCCGCCTCTACCTCGACGTGGGATCGCATCCGGAATATGCAACCCCCGAATGCGACAACGTGACCGAACTGGTCACGCACGACAAGGCGGGCGAGCGCATTCTCGAAGGCCTGCTCGTCGACGCCGAACGCCGCCTGCACGAGGAGGGGATCGCGGGCGACGTCTATCTTTTCAAGAACAACACCGACTCGGCGGGAAACTCCTACGGCTGCCACGAGAACTACCTCGTGGCCCGGCACGGAGAATTCTCCCGGCTCGCGGACATCCTCATTCCGTTCCTCGTCACCAGGCAGCTGATCTGCGGCGCGGGCAAGGTGCTCCAGACCCCGCGCGGCGCGGTCTACTGCGTCAGCCAGCGTGCCGAGCACATCTGGGAGGGCGTCAGCTCCGCGACCACCCGCTCCCGGCCGATCATCAACACCCGCGACGAACCCCACGCCGACGCCGAGCGGTACCGCCGCCTCCACGTCATCGTCGGTGACTCGAACATGTCCGAGACGACCATGCTGCTCAAGGTCGGCGCCACCGACCTGGTGCTCCGCATGATCGAGGCGGGCACGGTGATGCGTGACCTGACCCTGGAGAACCCGATCCGGGCGATCCGTGAGGTCAGCCACGACCTCACGGGACAGCGCAAGGTGCGCCTGGCCAGCGGCCGGGAGGCCTCGGCCATCGAGGTCCAGCGGGAGTACTACGAGAAGGCCGTGGACTTCGTCGAGCGCCGGGGCATCCGCACCGGCACCGTCGACCAGGTCCTGGAGCTGTGGGGCCGCACCCTGGACGCGGTCGAGGCCGAGGACCTCGACCGGATCGACACCGAGATCGACTGGGTCATGAAGTACAAGCTCATCGAGCGGTACCGGGCCAAGCACAACATGACCATGTCGAATCCGCGGGTCGCCCAGATAGACCTCGCCTACCACGACATCCACCGCCGCCGAGGCCTCTTCTACCTCCTGGAGCGCAAGGGGCAGACCGCCCGCATCTGCAACGACCTGAAGATCTTCGAGGGCAAGTCGGTGCCCCCGCAGACCACCCGGGCGCGGCTGCGCGGCGACTTCATCCGCAGGGCCCAGGAACAGCGGCGGGACTTCACCGTCGACTGGGTCCACCTCAAGCTCAACGACCAGGCGCAGCGCACGGTGCTGTGCAAGGACCCGTTCCGTTCCGTGGACGAGCGGGTGGAGAAGCTGATCGCCGGTATGTGAGCCGACGTCATCCATGACGGCCCCGGCCCCCAGGACCCACCGGTCCTGGGGGCCGGGGCCGTGACGCGGGGGGCGGCCCCAACCGAATCGGAGAGCCCGACGGCTGTCGTCGCGCGCCCGCCGGGGATGACGCGACAGCCCTTAGAGTGGTGCGGGACCGAATCACCGTGCCCCCTGAGATCTGAGGAACCAGTGCGCCGAATTGCCGGCCTTCTCGTCGCCCCCCTCCTGCTGCTGTCGGCAGTGGCGTGCGGCGACAAGGCCTCCGACTCCGCCTCGTCCAAGAACGGCGTCCCCGCGATCACCGCGGGCGCCGAGTTCGGCGAGAAGCCCACCCTCTCCAAGGGTGAGGGCGACCCGCCCAAGGAGCTGAAGACCGATGTCATCAGCGAGGGGGACGGTGCGAAGCTCAAGAACGGCGACGCGATCCAGGTCAACTACCTCGGCCAGGCGTGGGACTCCACCAAGCCGTTCGACAACAGCTTCGACCGCGATCGGCCCTTCGATCTGACGCTCGGCGCCGGAATGGTCATCCAGGGCTGGGACAAGGGCCTGGTCGGCCAGAAGGTCGGCAGCCGCGTCGAGCTGGTCATCCCGCCGGAGCTCGGCTACGGCGAGCAGGGCCAGGGCGACATCAAGCCCAACGCCACGCTCGTGTTCGTCGTCGACATCGTGAAGGCCACCCAGATCCCGGCCTCCGCCAAGGGCACCGAGGTCGCCCAGGACAACATCGACCTGCCCAAGGTCGGCGTGAAGACCGACGGCAAGGCCCCGACGGTCACCATCCCCAAGGGCGACCCGCCGAAGAAGCTCGTCTCCACCTACGTCCTGGAGTCCGACGGCGAGGCCGTCAAGGAGTCCGACAGTGTCGTCGTGAACTACGTCGGCATGATCTGGAAGGACGCCAAGGAGTTCGACAACACGTACACCGCGGGCAAGACCCAGACCTTCCCGCTGTCCCAGGTCACCCTCAAGGGCCTGAAGAGCGGCCTGGTCGACAAGAAGGTCGGCAGCCGGGTGCTGCTCGTCATCCCGCCGGACCAGGCCTTCGGTGACCAGCAGCAGCAGTCCATCCCGAAGAACTCCACCCTGGTCTTCGCCGTGGACATCCTCGCCAAGGTGTAAGACTGTCCCGGTTGTCCAGTTCATCATTTGGAGGAGCAGTTCAGTGAGCATCGAGAAGCCCGAGGTCGACTTCCCGGGTGGCGAGCCGCCGGCCGACCTGGAGATCAAGGACATCTGGGAGGGCGACGGCGCGGTGGCCCAGGCGGGCCAGTCCGTCTCCGTCCACTACGTGGGCGTGGCCTTCTCCACCGGCGAGGAGTTCGACGCCTCCTGGAACCGCGGCACCCCGCTGCGGTTCCAGCTCGGTGCCGGCCAGGTCATCTCCGGCTGGGACAAGGGCGTGCAGGGCATGAAGGTCGGCGGCCGTCGCCAGCTGACCATCCCCGCCCACCTCGCCTACGGCGAGCGCGGCGCCGGCGGCAAGATCGCCCCGGGCGAGACGCTGATCTTCGTCTGCGACCTCGTCGCGGTCTGATCCGTTCCGGTTGAGCGAAGGGGGGCCCTCGCCGTACGGCGGGGGCCCTCACCGCTGCCCGCCGGGGCCCTGACCGCTCTCCGGCCCGCGGCCCGGCTTTGGTCCCCACACCCCGGGGCGGTACGGTCGACGGTCGTAGCAACAAGAGAGAGGGCGTCGATGGCGATTGCCAAGGCCGAGCGGTTGATGAACCTCGCACTGTGTCTGCTGGGGACCCGGCGCCCGCTCAGCAAGCGCGAACTCCGCGGATCCATCGAGGCCTACCTCGAAGCGGGTTCCGACGACTCCTTCAACCGGATGTTCGAGCGCGACAAGGACGATCTGCGCGAGCTCGGCCTCGTCATCGAGACCGTCGAGAACCTCGACGGCGACACCGGATACCTGGCCCGCCGCGACAGCAACCGGCTGCCCCCCATCACCCTGGACGCCGAGGAGGCCGCCGCCCTCGGCCTCGCCGCCAAGGTCTGGCAGCAGGCCCGCCTCGCCGGGGCCGCCAGCGGCGCCCTGCAGAAGCTGCGGGCCGCCGGAATGCCCGAGGCCGAGGACGCCTACGAGGTCCACAGCGCCCTCGAACCCCGCATCCCTGTCCACGAGGCCGCCTTCGAGCCCCTCATGCTGGCCTGCCGCGACCGCCGCCCCGTGACCTTCGACTACCGCAAGGCCAACTCCGCCCGCCCCGAGCAGCGCCAGGTCGAACCCTGGACCCTCGAATGCTGGCGCGGCCACTGGTATCTGGCCGGCTGGGACCGCGAGCGGGGCGCCGAACGCGTCTTCCGGCTCTCCCGCATCACCGGCAAGGTCCGCTCCCGCGCCGGGGCCTTCAGCGCCGAGGTGCCCGACGTGGTCACCGTCCGCGAGACCGTCGAGAGCTGGGCCGGCGAGACCGCGACCCGTACCGCCCGGATCAGGCTGCGCGCCGGAGCCGGCTACCCGCTGCGATCGCGCGCGACCGCCGTGCGGGAACGCGGCGACGGCTGGGACGAGCTGGACATTCCGTACGGGCACGGCCTCGACGCCTGGCTCGTCGAGTTCGGCCCGGACGTCGTCGTGGAGGAACCCGCCGATCTGCGGGCCGATGTGGTGGACCGGCTCCGCGCCGTGGCCAAGGACTAGGGGCAGGAAACGATGGCCACGAACGCGATCGACCAGACCCGCCGGATGCTGTCCCTCGTGACGTATCTGCGGGAGCGACCCGGCGCCCATGTCCAGGACGTGGCACGGGCCTTCGGGATCACCGAGGACGAGCTGATCTCGGACCTCGACGTCCTGCCGATGTGCGGCACCAGCTTCCGCGGCGGCGACCTCCTCGACATCGACACCGACGGCGACCGGATCTGGTGGCACAACCCGGACGACGTCGCCGAGCCGCTCCGGCTCGCCGCCGACGAGGCCACCGCGCTGCTCGTCGCCGCCCGCGCCGTCGCCACCCTGCCCGGCCTGCGCGAGAGCGACCGGCTCGCCCTCGTCCGCGCGACCGCCAAGCTGGAGACGGCCGCCGGCGAGTCCGGGGCTGCCAGCTCCCGGCTCTCGGTGACCTTCGAGGCCGAGGGCGGCGTCTTCGCCGACGTCGACCGGGCCATCTCCGAACGCCGCCGGCTCTGGCTGCGCTACTACTCGCCCGCCCGCGACGAACTCACCGAACGCGAGGTCGACCCGATCCGGCTCTTCGCCGTCGGCCACACCTACATGGAGGGCTGGTGCCGGCTCTCCGAGGCCCGCCGGACCTTCCGGCTGGACCGGGTCGCCGAGATCCGTCTCCTCGACGCCCCCGCCGCCCCGCCCGAGCTGGAGCTGCGCGACCTGTCCGCAGGGCTGGTCCAGCCCGCGGCCGAGGACCCGGAAGTCGTGATCGAGGTCGGCACCGGCGGCCGCTGGGTCGCCGAGTACTACCCGCACGACTCCGCCGAGGAACTCCCCGACGGCGGCCTGCGGATCACCCTGCGCACCCCGGACCCGGCCTCGCTGCGCCGGCTCGCCCTGCGCCTCGGCGGCGACGGCCGCATCGTCACCCCGCCGGAGCTCGCGGACAGCGCCCGCGCGGCCGCCCGCGAGGCGCTCGCCGCCTACGAGGACGCGCTCCGAGACCCGGGGAGGGGAGACGAACGATGAACCGGACGACCCTGTTTCCGGCCGCCGCCACCGGAACCCGCCCGGCGCTCAGGCCCGGTCCCGTCCCCGTACCGGTACCCGCCGCCGTACGTTTCCGGGCCGCCTGCCCCGACTGCCGCGGGCGCTTCGAGCTGGCCGCCGCGGCACTGCGCCTGGCGATCGGCGCCACCCGCCGCACCACCTTCTACACCTTCACCTGCCCCGAGTGCGGCGCCTCGGTCCGCAAGCCGGCCGGGGAGCGCATCATCGAACTGCTCACCGGCGGCGGCGTACGGACCCTGCGCCTGCACACCGCCCGGTAGCGACCCGACGGCAGCCCGCCCGTCAAAAGCCCCTCTGGAAGCCCGTAGGAAGAGGCACCGCCGTATGTTCTGGCCCATGCTCGCCATCGCCCTCGGCTTCCTGGGCATCGCCGTGCTCGGTGTGCTCGGCATCAAGGTCTTCGTCGAGGCCCGGCGTCTCGGCCGGCAGGTCACGGTCACCACCGAGCGGATCAACCGGGCGTCGGAGGACCTGGAACGGGCGGCAACCCGCCTCGCCGCCACCGGTGACGGCCTGCGGTAACGACCCCCGGGGGGCCTGATGTCCGACAGCACCGAGGGGTACGCTGCACGGGTCGGCCCAGGCAGCGAGGTACGGGCCGCAAGCCGTAATACGCACGGGCATTGCCTCGCGTTTACTCCCGCGGGTTACGATCGCTGCCAAGCACAACGATCGTACGTATGCCCGGTCGAACGGGTAGCGAGCCCACCCTCCAGCCGCCTCAGTGAGAAGGAAGTCGCACATGATCGGCAATCTGAAGCCCCTAGAGATCGTTCTGATCATCGCTGTCATCCTGCTGCTCTTCGGTGCCAAGAAGCTTCCTGACATGGCGCGCTCGCTCGGCAAGTCGGCCCGCATCCTCAAGAGCGAGGCCAAGGCGATGAAGAAGGACGACGCGGCGAACGCGACGCCCACGACGGAGACCGTCGAGGACCCGGCGCCCCCGCAGTCCACCACCGCGCGCACCATCCAGGCCGCTCCGGGAGACGTCACCAGCTCCCGCCCGGTCAGCGAGGCCAAGCCCACCACCCAGAGCTGACAGCTGACGCGTTCCGCCGACAGCCGCCGCACGAGACGAGGGAAGTGGGTTGCTCAAGTCTGCCCGCAAGCAGGAGAAGGACGACGAGGGGCGGATGCCTCTCCTCGATCACCTGCGTGAGCTGCGAAACCGGCTGCTGAAGGCCGTGCTGGCGATCCTGATCGCCGTCATCGGGGCCGCCTTCTTCCACAAGGAGATCTTCGAGTTCCTGATGAAGCCGATCCTCGACTCGGTCGGCTGCAAGAACGGCGTGGAAACGATGGTCAACGGCCGCCCGTGCGCGGAGATGACCACCAACGGTCTGCTGTCCCCCTTCACCATCGCGCTGAAGGTGTCCCTCATGGCGGGCGTTCTCCTCGCCACGCCTGTCTGGCTGTACCAGCTCTGGGCCTTCGTCGCTCCCGGTCTCCACCAGAAGGAGAAGCGGTACTCCCTGGGGTTCGTGGCCGCGGGCGTCCCGCTGTTCACCGCGGGCGCGTACCTCGCGTACGCGATCCTGCCGCAGACGGCCGAGATCATGCTCGGCTTCACGCCGGACAACGTCACGAACCTCCTGCCGCTCGACGACTTCCTCGACCTGATCACCCGCATGGTGATCGTCTTCGGTCTCGCCTTCGAACTGCCGCTGCTGCTCGTCGCCCTCAACATGACCGGGATCCTCTCCGGCGCCCGCATGCTGCGCTGGTGGCGCGGCATGATCGTCGGTCTCACCGCCTTCGCGGCGATCGCCACCCCCGGCGGCGAGCCCATCTCCATGCTGCTTCTCGCGGGCCCGCTCGCGGTCCTCTACTTCATCGCCGTCGGCATTTCCCTGCTGAACGACAAGCGCCGCAACCGCAACAACCCGGACGCCGAGCTCAGCGACGACGAGGCCTCGGATCTCGATCTGACGCCCGAGCCCGTCGGCAGCATCGAGAACGGCTCCGGATCCCGCCCCGCTCTTCCGGGACAGGCATCCGGCGAGGCGGACGGTCCCGGATCGCACCGGATGAACGGTTACGACGACATCACCTGACCTTGTAGGGTCCGGAAGGGTGACCAGCGAGATCACTCTCTTCGTCAATCCCACCGCAGGACGCGGCCGGGGCGCGCACGCCGCGCAGCCGGCCGCTTCCGCGTTGCGGGACGCCGGATTCTCCGTCCGTACGGTGCTGGGCGAGGATGCCGATGACGCCCTGCGCCGGGCCCGCGAGGCCGTCGCGGCGGGGACCGGGGCACTGATAGCCGTGGGCGGGGACGGGCTGATGTCCCTCGCCCTCCAGGCCGTCGCCGGGACCGCCACCCCGCTCGGCGTCGTCGCCGCCGGCACCGGCAACGACTTCGCCCGCGCACTGGGTCTGCCGATCCGCGACCCGGCCGCCGCGGGACGGCTGGCCGCGCGGGCGATCAAGGAGAGCAGCCACCGCGACGTCGACCTCGGACGGGTCGGGGACCGCTGGTTCGGCTCCGTGCTCGCCTCCGGGTTCGACTCCCGGGTCAACGACCGGGGCAACCGGATGCGCTTCGTCGGCGGACGGTTCAAGTACGACCTCGCGATCCTCACCGAACTGGCCGCCTTCGAGCCGATCCCGTACCGGATCCGGCTCGACGGGGGCGAGGTCCGCGAGATCGAGGCCACACTCATCGCGGTGGGCAACGGAACCACGTACGGCGGGGGCATGCGGATCTGCGCCGACGCCGAGATGGACGACGGGCTCTTCGACGTGACCGTGGTGGGGGAGTGCACCCGTGCCACGCTCCTCAAGGTCTTCCCGAAGGTCTACAGGGGCACGCACCTGGGCCACCCCGCCGTCACCGTGCATCGGGTCTCCTCGATCGAGCTGGCGGCGGCCGGGGTCACGGCGTACGCGGACGGTGAACCGCTGGGCGCGCTGCCGCTCACCGCCACCTGCGTACCGGGTGCTGTGCGGGTGCTCACCGGGCGCTGACGGGTCGCTCACCGGGTGCCGGGCGGGCGCCGCGCGGGGGGAAGGGCCGAGGCATTTAAAGATCGCGCTGAGTGTCGGAGGTGACGGGTAGGCTCGTATGCAAGATGACAGAGGACCTCTCACCAGCTGAGCGATACCAGGCGTCTCAGGTCCGTGCGGCCGAGATGGCGACGGCCCTCGGGCCCTTCCGCGAGATGTACGAGTTCGGGCTGGACCCGTTCCAGATCGAGGCCTGCCAGGCACTGGAGGCGGGCAAGGGGGTGCTGGTCGCGGCCCCCACCGGGTCGGGCAAGACGATCGTCGGCGAGTTCGCCGTGCACCTGGCCCTGGAGCAGGGCCGCAAGTGCTTCTACACGACACCGATCAAGGCGCTCTCCAACCAGAAGTTCGCCGATCTGGTCAAGCGGTACGGCGCGGACAAGGTCGGCCTGCTGACCGGCGACAACAGCGTCAACTCCGAGGCGCCGGTGGTCGTGATGACCACCGAGGTCCTGCGGAACATGCTGTACGCGGGCTCCCAATCGCTGTCCGGCCTCGGCTATGTGGTCATGGACGAGGTGCACTACCTCTCCGACCGCTTCCGGGGCGCGGTGTGGGAGGAAGTGATCATTCACCTCCCGGAGTCGGTGACGCTGGTCTCCCTGTCGGCGACCGTCTCCAACGCGGAGGAGTTCGGCGACTGGCTGGACACCGTGCGCGGCGACACCGAGGTGATCGTCTCCGAGCACCGGCCCGTGCCGCTGTGGCAGCACGTGATGGCCGGACGCCGGATGTACGACCTCTTCGAGGAGGAGACCGACCACGGCGGCCGGGGCGCCGGACGCCGCGAGGTCAACCCGGACCTGGTCCGCCTCGCCCGGCAGGAGAACCAGCAGGGCTACAACCCGCGCGACCGCCGCCGGGGCAAGATGGTGCGCGAGGCCGACCGCGAGCGCGAGAGGCGTCAGCGCGGCCGGATCTGGACGCCCGGCAGGCCCGAGGTCATCGAGCGGCTGGACAACGAGGGCCTGCTGCCCGCCATCACCTTCATCTTCAGCCGGGCCGGCTGCGAGGCCGCCGTCCAGCAGTGTCTGTACGCCGGACTCCGGCTCAACGACGAGGACAAACGCCGGCTGGTCCGGGAGATCGTCGAGGAGCGGACCGCGTCCATCCCCGGCGAGGACCTGCATGTGCTGGGCTACTACGAGTGGCTCGAAGGCCTGGAGCGGGGCATCGCCGCGCACCACGCGGGCATGCTCCCGACCTTCAAGGAGGTCGTCGAGGAGCTGTTCGTCCAGGGGCTGGTGAAGGCGGTCTTCGCGACCGAGACCCTGGCGCTCGGCATCAACATGCCCGCGCGTTCCGTGGTGCTGGAGAAGCTCGTCAAGTGGAACGGCGAGCAGCACGCCGACATCACCCCCGGCGAGTACACCCAGCTCACCGGCCGGGCCGGACGCCGTGGCATCGACGTCGAGGGCCATGCGGTGGTCCTGTGGCAGCGCGGCATGGACCCGACCGCGCTGGCCGGCCTCGCGGGGACGCGTACGTATCCGCTGCGCTCCAGCTTCCGCCCCTCGTACAACATGGCGGTCAACCTGGTGCAGCAGTTCGGGCGGCACCGCTCGCGGGAGCTGCTGGAGACCTCGTTCGCGCAGTTCCAGGCGGACAAGTCCGTCGTCGGGATCTCCCGGCAGGTCCAGCGCAACGAGGAAGGCCTGGAGGGCTACCGGGAGGGCATGACCTGTCACCTCGGTGACTTCGAGGAGTACGCGCGCCTGCGGCGCGACCTCAAGGACCGCGAGACGGAGCTGGCCAAGCAGGGTGCGGCGCAGCGGCGGGCGGCGGCGGCCTCCTCGCTGGAGAAGCTGAAGGCCGGGGACGTCATCCATGTGCCCACGGGGAAGTTCGCGGGGCTTGCCCTGGTGCTGGATCCCGGGCTGCCTGCCGGGCGGGCCAACGGGCACCGCGGGTTCGACCACCACGACGGGCCCCGCCCGCTGGTGCTGACCGCCGAGCGGCAGGTCAAGCGGCTGGCCTCGATGGACTTCCCGGTGCCGGTGGAGGCGCTGGACCGGATGCGGGTCCCGAAGTCGTTCAACCCGCGCTCGCCGCAGTCCCGGCGCGATCTGGCCTCCGCGCTGCGGACCAAGGCCGGGCACATCGTGCCCGACCGGCACCGCAAGGGGCGGGCGCCTGCCGCCGACGACCGCGAGATCGGCCGGCTGCGGACCGAGCTGCGCGCCCACCCGTGCCACGGGTGCGACGAGCGGGAGGACCACGCGCGGTGGGCCGAGCGCTACCACCGGCTGCAGCGGGACACCCGGCAGCTGGAGAAGCGGATCGAGGGGCGGACGAACACGATCGCCCGGACCTTCGACCGGATCGTCGCGCTCCTCACCGAGCTGGACTACCTCCGGGGCAACGAGGTCACCGCGAACGGACGGCGGCTGGCCCGGCTGTACGGGGAGCTGGATCTGCTCGCCAGTGAATGTCTGCGGGAGGGCGTGTGGGAGGGGCTCAACCCCGCCGAACTCGCCGCGTGCGTCTCGGCGCTGGTGTTCGAGGCACGGCAGGCCGACGACGCGGTCGCACCCAAGCTGCCGTCCGGTCCCGCGAAGCTCGCCATGGGCGAGATGGTGCGGATCTGGGGGCGGCTGGATGCCCTGGAGGAGGACTTCAAGATCAACCAGGCGGAGGGGGTCGGGCAGCGCGAGCCCGATCTCGGCTTCGCCTGGGCGGTCTACATGTGGGCCTCCGGCCGGACGCTGGACGAGGTGCTGCGCGAGGCGGAGATGCCGGCGGGGGACTTCGTACGGTGGTGCAAGCAGGTGATCGATGTGCTGGGGCAGGTGGCTGCGGCGGCTCCTCGGGATGCGGGCGCCGGTGCCTCCGGCGTGGCGAAGAACGCGCGCAAGGCGGTGGACGCGGTGTTGCGGGGAGTGGTGGCGTACAGCTCGGTCGGGTGACCGGGCCGTACGGGATGGCCCTGGCGGGGCGAGGGGGCGGGGCGAGGGTCCTGGCGGGGCGAGGGTGAGGCTGCGCCCCTGGTGCCTGCGGCGGGCTTGTTCCCCTCCCCGGGCTTGCCGGAGCCGGGGCTCCGCGCCGGGCCCCGCTCCTGACGCGCCGGAGGGGCTGGGAAGCGACCGTCGGCGGGTCTGGAGAGGGGCGGGGCTCGTCGGAGGTGTGGAGGTGCGTCGTGGTCAGGTGCTGCGGCTCTTGGCCGCGGCTCCCGCGCAGACCATGCCCAGCAGGACCACCAGCCCGCCGACGATGATGTTGTTGATCACGATCCCGGCGTCGGGGCTGCTGCCCACCACCCAGGTCGACACGATGATCCACGCACCGATGGCGCAGAGGGCCCAGCTCAGACCGGCCATGCGCTCGGGCATCACGGTGAAGCCGAGGGCCAGTACCGCGATGGCGATACCCATCACCAGGTTGTGCGTCACCAGGGCCGGCTGGCTGGCCGTGAAGTGGAGCACCCAGGGGGAAACGGCGCAGTAGAGGCCGGCGAGGAACACCGGCGCGTCCACCAGGGCCACATCACGACCGCCCATCATGCGGTCGTACCGTGCACGCATTTCGGAGGCATCGGGGTGGCCCGATATGTCGCTCCTCGTGTGTGAGACGTTGCTCATGAGATTTCGTCTCCTTCGTTCCTGGGGGTCCCGTCGTCGTGCGGATGGATGAGGCGGGCACCCTTTCCTCCATAGTGCTCTTATCTGTCACTTATGTGTACATTTCGGGCGATATTGCTGGAGGGGATTCCCAGGTGACCCGGGGGCCCGCGGTGTCCAGCCGGGCGGCCAGGGTGATCAGGTCCCCGGTGGCCAGGCAACGGTCCCCGTAGCCGGGCAGTGGCGCGTGCAGGGTTCTGGTCCAGCGGTCCGGGACGGCCGCGATGCCGTACGCCGCTCCCGCCAGGCCGCCCGTCACGGCCGCCACCGTGTCGGTGTCCCCGCCCACGTCGACGGCGGCCACCAGGGCGTGTTCGAAGGTGTCCGTCGTGCGCAGGGCCCAGAGCGCGGTGCCCGGACAGGGCCACACCGCACCGTTGAACTCGGTTGCCAGGCCCGGGTGCCAGTCGGGCGCCAGTCGGGCGCCAGTACCGTCGCCCAGCGGGACCGGTGGTCGGCGTGCACCTCGGCCGGCGCCCCGGGGACGGCGGCGAACGGATCGTCGCCCATGAGGGCCACCCGGACCAGCTCGTGGAAGACGGCGGTCCCTTCCCGGGCGGCCCGGTCGCCATGAGTCAGTGCCGCGATCCGGCGCGCCGCCTCCATCGTCGCCGGGCGTCCGGCGTGCGCGAAGTACACCGCCGACGTGGTCGCCCGCATCAGTGAACCGTTGCCCGCGGCCCGGCCGTTGAGCTGGAAGTGCAGGGCCGCGGCCAGGTCCCACGGTTCGCCGTTGGTCAGCACGTCCTCGGTCTGCAGACCGATGTCCTTGGGCTCGCCCGCCGCCCACCGCCGGAACCTGCCGAACATGTCCGGCAGGTCCAGGCCGCCCCGCTCCAGCAGCGACTCGCCGACCAGCACCGCCATCTGCGTGTCGTCCGTCGCCTCGCCCGGGTTCCAGCCACCGCCCCCGCACAGCGTCCCGACGCCGTCCGGGAAACGGGCGGTGAGCACCCCGGCGGGGCCGAACTCGAACGGGGCGCCGAGCGCGTCCCCGGCGGCGGAGCCGACCACGGCTCCGGCCACGCGGCCGCCACGGCCCACGGACTCACGGTGCGTCATCCGGTCAGGCCAAGGGCTGTCCCGTACGGCAGCGCCCGCGCACGACGAAGGGCGGGGAGTCGTGGCGTACGCGGCTTGCCGTCCCTTGTCGATGAGGGATCATCGGGGGGTGCTTCGGGGGTATGGGGACCGTGTCGACGGTGTGGGCCCTCGCGTCGGCGGTCGGGGCGTTGCCGCAGACGGCCTCCGAGGAGTCGTTCATGGTCTGCTTCGATGCCCGAGCGGACCGCCGTCGGCCTGCTCGTCGCCGGCGTGTCGAAAGGCGGTCGCGCACCCGGTCGACGGGCCGATGGTGCGCCAGGGGCAGCACCCGGTACATGACGCTGCCCCAGGAGGCCTGGAAACGGGCGCGGTCCGCCACACCGCCACCGGCATCCCCGAGCCACGTCCTGCGGCTGTGCCGCTGCGCGGAGCGCTGCGCACCTGGCCGAGCACGGGCTTTACGCGTCGGCCGCCGAGCGGGTCGGCCCACGGCAGGGGCCGGCCGCTCGGTGCGCGGTGGAGTCAGGCGGCGGTCGTGCCGCTCTCCTGCTCGCGCTCCACCTGCTCGTTCCACTCGCGCTTCACGGCGCGCCAGGCGTCGTCGTTCTGGCCGAGGCGCCAGTAGCCCGAGATCGACAGCTGCGGCAGCGGGATCTGCCGCTCCACGCGCAGATACCGGCGGATCTCCTTCACGAAGCCCGCCTCCCCGTGCACGAAGGCCTGGACCTCGCCCTCGGGGAAGTCCAGCCCCTTCACGGCGGCCGTCAGCAGCTCGCCCACGGGCCGGCCGCCCCGGTGCAGCCACGTCACGGTCACTCCGTCGGGCGTCACGATCTTCTGCTCCTCCGAGGCGTCCGGCACCTCGACGAAGGCGTGCACCACCGCGCCCGAGGGCATCTGCTCCAGCGACGCCGCGATCGCCGGCAGCGCGCTCTCGTCGCCGACCAGCAGATGCCAGTCCGCCGACGCCTCGGGAACGTAACCGCCGCCGGGGCCGAGGAAGGTCACCTGCTCGCCCACCCGGGCCCGCTGCGCCCACGGACCGGCGAGGCCCGCGTCGCCGTGCACGACGAAGTCGACAGCCATCTCCCGGGCGACCGGGTCCCATGAACGCACCGTGTACGTACGGGTGGTGGGCCACAGCTCGCGCGGGTAGTCCTCCCGGACGGCGGCGATGTCGAACGGGTGCGCGTAATCCGCGCCCTCGGGCGCGAAGCACAGCTTGATGTAGTGGTCGCTGAAGCCGGAGAGAGCGAAGTCCGCGAGCCCTTCGCCGCCGAGAACCACCCGCACCATGTGCGGGGTGATCTGCTCGGTGCGCACGACCTGCGCCCCCTGGGCCTTGGGTCCCTGCCGAGCCGGCCGCTCTGCCACGAGGTACTCCCTGGTTCGAAGACTTAGGTATACCTAAGCTAACACCTCAGTGCTGAAGGACGGTCAGCAGTCGCTGGAGTGCTCCGCCCAGCCCCCACTGCTCCGCCAGCGCCTCCAGGGCGGCCGGGTCGTGCGGTTCGCGCGGCAGCGCCGGGTCGAAGTCGGGCAGCGGGACGTCCCCGGCCACCCGGACCACCTTCGGCGCGACGGCCACGTAGGCGCGCGACTCGTCCAGCCGCTTGCGCTGCGACGGGGTCAGCTTCGCCTTCGGGTCGTCCACCGCCGCCATGATCCCGTCGAGATCGCCGTACGCGTCCAGCAGCTTCGCCGCCGTCTTCTCGCCGATGCCGGGGACGCCCGGGAGCCCGTCGCTCGGGTCGCCGCGGAGCAGCGCCAGGTCGACGTACCCCGCGCCGTCCACGCCGTACTTCTCGCGCAGCCACGCCTCGTCGGTCATCTGGAGCGTGCCGACGCCCTTGAGCGGGTAGAGCACGCGCACCTGGCGGGCGTCGTCGACCAGCTGATACAGATCACGGTCGCCGGTGACGATGTCCACCGGTCCGGTCGCCCGCGCCGTGAGCGTGCCGATGACGTCGTCCGCCTCGTACGGCGTGACGCCGACCCGGGCGATCCCCAGGGCCGCCAGCACGTCCTCGATGATCGGGACCTGCGGGGACAGCGTGTCGGGGATCTCCTCCTCGTCCGTCTGTCCGGCGGGCTTCTCCTCGGCCACCCGGTGCGCCTTGTACGTCGGGATCAGGTCGACCCGCCACTGCGGACGCCAGTCGTTGTCCCAGCAGGCGACCAGATCGTCCGGCCGGTGGTCGTGCACCAGGCGGCCGATGAAGTCGAGGAGTCCGCGCACGGCGTTCACGGGTGTCCCGTCCGGCGCGCGCACCGAGTCGGGCACGCCGAAGTAGGCGCGGAAGTACAGGGAAGCGGTGTCGAGGAGCATCAGGCGTCGCGTCACAGACCCGATGATGCCCCACCGCACCCACAGTCGCTTCGGGTAATCGCTTACTGCCCCTCTGTCGCAGGCCGGTGACCTGGGTCACTGTCGTGTTTGGCTCGTGTAAGCGAGGGCAGGCGCGCCACCGGAGCGAACCACTTCGCATTTTCAACCAGTGCATGTGCCACGCGGACCGAACCCGCACCGCTCCACGGTCTGCCGGCGGGGGTGGCAGACCGTTTTTCGGTTCAACGCGTGAGGTGTATGTGTCCAGGCTGCAAGCCGAACACTTGTACAAAGTTTTTGGCAGACGACCCGACGAAGCCGTACGGAAGCTCGAAAGCGGCACCGACCGCGACGAGTTGCGCGCAGACGGAACGACCGCAGCGGTGATCGATGCCTCGTTCACCGTGGAACCGGGGCAGATCTTTGTCGTCATGGGGTTGTCCGGCTCGGGCAAGTCCACCCTGCTGCGGATGCTCAACGGTCTGCTCGACCCCACCGCGGGCCGGGTGCTGTTCGACGGCCAGGACCTCACCGCCCTGAGCCCCCGCGACCTGCGGCACGTCCGCTCCAGCAAGATCAGCATGGTGTTCCAGCACTTCGCGCTCTTCCCCCACCGGAGCGTCCTGGAGAACGCCGCGTACGGCCTGGAGGTCCAGGGCGTGTCGCGCGAGGAGCGCGAGGTGCGCGCCGCCGAGGCGCTCCGGCTCACCGGCCTCGAAGGCTGGGAGAAGTCCTGGCCCGACGAGCTGTCCGGCGGTATGCAGCAGCGCGTGGGCCTCGCCCGCGCCCTGGCCACCGACGCCGACCTGCTGCTCATGGACGAGTCCTTCAGCGCGCTCGACCCGCTGATCCGCCGTGACATGCAGGACCAGCTGCTGGAGCTCCAGAAGCGCCTGAAGAAGACCATCGTCTTCATCACCCACGACCTCAACGAGGCCATGCGCCTGGGCGACCGGATCGCCGTGATGCGCGACGGGGAGATCGTCCAGCTCGGCACCGCCGAGGACATCCTCGTCACCCCGGCCAACGACTACGTCGCCTCCTTCACCCAGGACGTCGACCGCTCCCGGGTGCTCACCGCCGGCGCGATCATGGCCGAGCCGCACACCGTGATGGGCACCAAGGCGGCGGACGGCAAGGAACTGCGTACCCCGCAGGACGTGCTCGCCGCGGCCCCCGCCACGGTCCCGGAGGCCACGCCGATCATCGAACTGTTCGCGCCCTGCTCGCAGAGCGCGAACCCGGTCGCCGTGACCGACTCCGAGGGCAAGCTCGTCGGCGTCGTCCCCGGCTCCCGGCTGCTCGCCGTCCTCGGCGAGCCGATGACCCCGGCCGAGGCCCCCGGCGACGCCGGGCCCGCGACCGCGGACGGCGTGAAGAAGGTGGCACGTGTTTAGGTTCCCCCTCGGCGAATGGGTCGACTCCGCGGTCGACTGGCTGCAGACCCACCTCGCCTGGCTCTTCGACGCCATCAGCTCCATCGTCAGCGGCATGTTCGACGGCATAGCCGCCGTGCTGTCCGCCCCCGCGCCGCTGCTGTTCGCGGGCATCGTCGCCGTCATCGCCTGGTGGCTGCGCGGGCTGCCCGCCGCCCTGCTCACCTTCGTCGGGTTCGCCCTCATCGACTCCGTCGAGCTGTGGGACGAGGCGATGGACACCCTCACCCTGGTGCTCGTCGCGACGCTCGTCACCCTGGTCATCGCCGTGCCCCTGGGCATCTGGGCCTCCCGGTCCAGGACGGTCAGCGCGATCACCCGGCCGGTCCTGGACTTCATGCAGACCATGCCCGCCATGGTCTACCTGATCCCCGGCGTCATCTTCTTCGGCGTCGGCGTGGTCCCCGGCATCATCGCCACCATCATCTTCGCGCTGCCCCCGGGCGTCCGGATGACCGAACTCGGCATCCGCCAGGTCGACGGCGAACTCGTCGAGGCGGCCGAGGCCTTCGGCACCACCTCGCGCAACACCCTGCTGCGCGTCCAGCTGCCGCTCGCCCTGCCCACGATCATGGCCGGAATCAACCAGGTCATCATGCTCGGCCTGTCCATGGTCGTCATCGCGGGCATGGTCGGCGGCGGCGGCCTCGGCGGCTCCGTCTACCGCGCCATCGGCAACGTCGACGTCGGCCTCGGCTTCGAGGCGGGCATCTCCATCGTCATCCTCGCCATGTACCTGGACCGGATGACGGGCGCCCTCGGCACCGAGGTCTCCCCGCTGGGCCGCCGCGCGGTCGCCAAGGCCCAGGCCATGGCCGACGGCTGGAAGATCTGGACCTACCGGCCGCAGCCCCGCATCGCGGCCGTCGGCATCGTCGTCCTCGCGCTCGTCGCGGGCAGCATGAGCATCTTCGGAGGCTCCAAGGACGACACCGCCGGCGAGCCCGCGCGGATCGGCGACGGCAAGAAGGTCAGCATCGGCTACATCCCTTGGGACGAGGGCATCGCCTCCACCTTCCTCTGGAAGGAGATGCTGGAGCGGCGCGGCTACGAGGTCGACGTCAAGCAGTACGAGGCCGGCGCCCTGTACACCGGCATGGCCAACGGGCAGATCGACTTCCAGACCGACTCCTGGCTGCCGGTCACCCACGCCAGCTACTGGGAGAAGTACCAGGACCGCCTGGAGGACCTCGGCGCGTGGTTCGCCCCGACGTCGCTGGAGCTCGCCGTCCCCGCGTACATGAAGGACGTCCAGTCGATGGACGACCTGAAGGGCCGGGCGTCCGAGTTCAAGGACCGGATCGTCGGCATCGAGCCGAGCTCCGGCGAGATGGGCCTGCTCAAGGACAAGCTGCTGCCGGGCTACGGCCTGGACGAGGAGTACAAGCTCATCGACGGCTCCACGCCGTCCATGCTGGCCGAGCTGAAGCGCGCGTACGCCAAGAAGGAACCGATCGTCGTTCCGCTCTGGTCGCCGCACTGGGCGTACAACGAGTACGACCTCACCAAGCTCAAGGACCCCAAGGGCCTGTGGGGTGAGGGCGACGGCGTCCACACCCTGGCGCGCAAGGGCTTCTCCGAAGACAACCCCGTGGTCAGCAAGTGGCTGAAGAGCTTCAAGATGACCGAGGACCAGCTCACCAGCCTGGAAGCCCAGATCCAGAAGTCCGGCTCCGGCAAGGAGCAGGAAGCCGTCCGCACCTGGCTGAAGGCCAACCCGGGCGTCGCCGACAAGTGGTCCCCGGTCCCGAAGGGCGACCGGGCCGCCGACGGCAAGGACGAGCGTGACCGTGCCGTCGAGGTCGCCTGGTTCCCCTGGGAGGAGGACATCGCCGCCACGTACCTGTGGAAGGCGGTCCTGGAGGAGCGCGGCTACAAGATCAACCTCAAGCAGTTCGACGTCGGCCCGATGTACGCGGCGATGTCGCGCGGCCAGATCGACGTGCAGTTCGACGGCTGGCTGCCGTACACCCAGAAGAGTTACTGGGACAAGTACGGCGACCAGCTGACCGACATCGGCTCCTGGTACGGGCCGACCTCCGTCGAGGTCGCCGTCCCCGACTACGTCAAGGACGTCAAGACCCTCGACGACCTCAAGGGCAAGGGCTCCGAGTTCAAGGGCCGGATCGTCGGCATCGAGCCCGGCGCCGCCGCCATGGAGAACCTCAAGAAGAACGTCCTGCCGCAGTACGGCCTGGACAAGGAGTACGAGGTCCTCGACTCCTCCACGCCCGGCATGCTGGCCGAGCTGAAGCGCGCGTACGCCAAGAAGGAGCCTGTCGCGGTCCTGCTGTGGACCCCGCACTGGGCGTACAACGAGTTCGGCATGACCAAGCTCAAGGACCCCAAGAAGACGTTCGGTGACGGCGACCGGCTGCACACCATCGCCTCCAAGGAGTTCCCGGAGCTGTACCCGCAGCTGACGGAGTGGTTCAAGGACTTCGAGCTCACCGAGGAGCAGCTCGGCGGCCTGGAGAACGAGATCCAGCAGCACGGCGTGGGGCACGAGGAGGAAGCCGTGAAGGCCTGGATGGACGAGAATCCGGGCATCGCGGACACCATGGCACCCCAGTAGGGGTCCCACGGGCACGAAAGCACAGGTCGCAAGGGGTGGCTCCCGCCTTCGGGCGGGGCCACCCCTTCCGGCTGCCCGGAGGTCGTTTACCGGACGTCGTGCGCAACCATGTGCGTAAGGTGCTGGCAACCGGGAGGATGGCGGGGGCGGGAGGGAGCTGGGACATGGACGACAAGGACACACCGCGGGTGGGCGCCGCCGTCCGCCGACGGCGCAGGACCCTGGGACTCACGCTGGCCGCGGTCGCCTCGCGCAGCGGCCTCTCCGTGCCCTTCCTCAGCCAGATCGAGAACGAGCGCGCCCGCCCCAGCGCCCGTTCCCTCGACCGGGTCGCCGAGGCACTGGAGACCACCACCGGCCGGCTGCGGGCCGCCGCCGACTCCGCGCGCGCCGTGGACGTCGTCCGGGCCGAGGAGGGCGAGGGCGTACGCCGCCTGGTGCGCGGCCGGCACCAGCTCAGCGCCCTGGAGTTCACCGGTGAGCCGGACCTCGGCCGCGAGTTCCAGCACCGCAACGACGAACTGATGTACGTCGTCGGGGGCGCCGTCGACGTCGAGGCCGAGGGCCAGGTCCACCGCCTGGAGCACGGCGACACCCTGTTCCTCTCCGGCGGGGTCCGCCACCGCTGGCGTGCCACCGTGCCCGGCACCCGGCTCCTGGTCGTCGCGGTGGCCGAACACATCGACGCCACCTTCGACTCGCGCCGCTGAGCCCGTACCGAGTCCCTGAGCCCGCACCCGTACTGAGTCCCCGCGCCCGTACCGAGTCCCTGAGCCCGTACTCGCGCCCCTGCGCCCGTACTGATCCGCTGCGGCCCGTACCGAACCGGGCCCACCCGTGAAAGGCCTGTCCGTGCGCGCCGTCTCCCTGGTCCCCTCGCTCACCGAGGCCGTCGCCCGCACCGCACCCGGGCTGCTCGTCGGCGTCACCGACTGGTGCACGCACCCCGCCGATCTCACCGCCGCCCGGATCGGCGGCACGAAGAACCCGGACGTGGCCGCGATCACCGCCCTCGCCCCCGACCTCGTGATCGCCAACGAGGAGGAGAACCGGGCCCCCGACCTCGACGCGCTCCGGGCCGCCGGCATCGACGTCCTGGTCACCGAGGTCCGCACTCTGGAGCAGGCCTTCGCCGAACTGCACCACGTCCTCGTCGAGCGCTGCGGGCTCGCCCGGCCCCGCTGGCTGGACGAGGCCGAGGCCGCCTGGGCAGACCTGCGCGCGCCCTCGGGAAGTGCGCGTCCCGCCGCGGTGCCGATCTGGCGCAGGCCCTGGATGGTCCTCGGCCACGACACCTTCGCCGGCGACCTCCTCGCCCGCCTCGGCATCCGCAACGTGTACGCGGACCACGCCGAGCGCTACCCGCGCATCCCGCTCGACGAGCTGAACGCCTCCGGGGCCGAGCTGGTCGTACTGCCCGACGAGCCGTACCGCTTCACCGCGGACGACGGACCCGAGGCCTTCCCCGCCCTGCCCGCCGTACTCGTCGACGGGCGGCTGCTCACCTGGTACGGGCCGTCGCTGGCCGAGGCGGCACGGGTGCTGCCGTCAGCGCTCCGCTGAGCACCCCGAGAGCCGTCCGCGTCCCGGCCGCCGCCCACGCCGCCACCAGGACCCCGTACAGCGCCACCGCCGGCCAGGTCAGCGCGTCGAGACCGGTGTGCCGCGCCAGACCCGCCACCCCGGTCACACACGTACCGACCGGGAAGGTGAACGCCCACCACGTCATCGCGAACCCCATGCCGTCCCGCGCGGCCCGCACCACCATCGCGGTCGCCAGGGCCAGCCACAACAGCGCGAAGCCCATCACCGGCACCCCGTACAGCACGGCGAACGCGCCGAACGCGGAGGCGTAGGGAGCCCCGATCGCGCCCGGAGCCACGTCGGCCAGCTGGTTGACGGCGGTCGTCGACTGCCCGAGCGGCCCCAGCACCAGAAACAGCGTCGGGGTCAGCGCGAGCGGCAGCGGACCGTGGTGGACCAGCCGGGAGAAGACCAGCGGCAGCACCACCAGCGTGGCCAGCAGCGACAGGCCGAACATCGCGTAGCAGGCCAGCAGCAGCGCCTCACGCCCCTGCCCGGCCGGGAGACGGGGCACCAGCAGCGCGCCCTGCGAGGCCGACACCATCGGCGCGACCAGCGGCAGCAGCCAGACCGGCGACGCGGTCCCGGGCGCGGGCCGGTGGCGTACGACCATCAGATACGGCACCACGGCCGCGGCCACCAGACCGATCGCCGTACCCGCCACGAACAGCACCACGTCCACCGCGAGCGCCGCCCGCACGCCCACCACGTCCGCGCCCACCGTCAGCGTGGCCCCGCCGACGGCCAGCAGCGCCATCGACAGACAGCCGTAGAACGGGGCGACGGCCGGGTCCAGCAGATGGGCGCGGGCCTGGTCGCGGTGACAGAGCCAGTGCCCGGCCCGTGCGGTGAGGACGGCCAGGAGCAGCACGGCCGACAGCGCCCACACGACGGTGCACGCGGCGCGCAGTCCGGGAACGTCCACCGGAAGCGCCGCGCCGGCGCTCGCGACGATCGCGGTGCCCATGACGCTCGCGTACCAGTTCGGGCCGATGTGCCGCAGGGACGGCAGCCGTCGTGCGCCCGGCCGCGGGTCCGTCCCCTGCGGGGGAAGAGCGGCGGCGGGAGGCGGTACAGCGGTCCGGGTCTGCGGAAAGATGGCCATGCCACGATTCTTGGCGGCCGGGCCCCCGCCCGCCAGGGACCCTGTCCCTATGAGGTCATAAGCTGGCTTTATGACCGGCGACGACGCACACGCACCCCGCATCCCCCTCTCCCACCGGGTTCCCGACCTCGGGGCGCTGGAACTGCTGCTCGCCGTCGCCCGGCACGGCAGCCTCGGACGGGCCGCCCGGGACGTCGGCATCACCCAGCCTGCCGCCTCCAGCCGCGTCCGGTCCATGGAGCGGCAGCTCGGCGTCGCCCTGCTGGACCGCTCCCCGCGCGGCTCCCGGCTCACCGACGCGGGCGCCCTGGTCACCGACTGGGCGCGCCGGGTCGTCGAGGCGGCGGAGGCCTTCGACGCGGGCGCCCAGGCGCTGCGCGACCGGCGCGACTCCCGGCTGCGGGTCGCCGCCAGCATGACGATCGCCGAATACCTGCTGCCGGGCTGGCTGATCGCCCTGCGCGGGGAGCGCCCGGACACCGCGGTCTCGCTCCTCGTCGGCAACTCCGCGGCCGTCGCCCGCCGTCTGGTCACCGGGGAGGCCGACCTCGGCTTCGTCGAGGGCCTGTCGATACCGGAGGGCCTCGACGGCACCGTCATCGCCCACGACCGCCTCGTCGTCGTGGTCGCCCCCAGCCACCCCTGGGCCCGCCGCCGCACCCCGCTGCTGCCCGGCGAGCTCGCCGTCACCCCGCTGATCCTGCGCGAACACGGCTCGGGCACCCGGCAGGTCCTGGACGCCGCGCTCGCCGTGCACGGCGGACTGGCCGAGCCCCTGCTGGAACTCTCCTCCACCACGGCGGTCAAGGGCGCGGCGGAGAGCGGCGCGGGCCCCTGCGTCCTGAGCGAACTCGCCCTGGGCGAGGAGCTGTCGTCCCGCCGTCTGGTCAAGGTCCCCGTCGCGGGCGTACGGCTGCGCCGCCAACTGCGCGCCGTCTGGCCCGGGGGCCACCGCCCCACCGGCCCCGCCCGCGATCTGCTGTCCCTGACCGGCCGGGACGCCTGACCCGAGCGGGCGGGGAACCCCGGGGGCCCTGTCGGAGCCGGACTCTAGAGTGTGGGCATGAGTTACGCGACGCCGCCCGGCTGGTATCCGGACACGGGTGCGCCCGGCCTTGAGCGCTGGTGGGACGGCGCGGCCTGGACCGCGCACACCCGCCCGTCCCCGGCCGCCCACGCCGGACCGCGACAGCCGCCCGCACCGGCGGAGTTCGGCCCGCCGTCGCTGCCGCTCCCGCACGGGCGCGACCCCCACGACGGATCCGGCGGCGGCCATCGTACGAAGGTCCTGGCGATCACGCTCTCCGGCGTGCTGGTCCTGGGCGCGGCCGTCACCGGCGCGGTGCTGCTGGGCCGCGACGAGGGCGGTACGCCGGCGGCACCGACGACGACCGCATCGGCCCCGCTCCCCGTCACCACCCCCACGGCCACCGCCGCCGCCTCCGCCGAGCCCGACCCGGACGAGGACCCCGCCGTCCTGGTCGACCAGCTCAACGGGGTCACGCTGCCGGTGCCCGAGGGCTGGGAGAAGCCGGAGAGCACCTCCGACGACGACCCCACCATCCGCACCGAACAGTCCTACGACTGCCCCGGCGCCGCGTCGTTCTGCTACCACGGCACGGTCACCACCCGCACCGCCCAGGGCGGCGGAACCGACCCCAAGGTGCTGGCCGAGCGCGACATCGTCACCGCGGCCGACAAGGCCTACGAGGAGGACAGCCTCGGCCGGCGTACCCACGGCGGCATCAGGTCCCACAAGGTACTCAAGGCGCAGGAGCTGACCGTCGCCGGGCGCACCGGCTATCTGGTGCGCTGGCAGGTCACCACCGGCAAGGGGCCCGGCGGGTACGTGCAGTCCCTCGCCTTCCCGTCCTCGGTGGGCACCGAGACCCCGGTGATCGTCCGCTTCGTCTTCGACGCGGACGTCGCCGGGCTGCCGCTCTCCCTGATGGACACGATCACCCAGGGCATCCGGCCGCTCGGCGGGAGCGGGACGAGCAGTGGCGTGGGCGCGTCGATCGGCCCCTGAACCCACGCACGCCGCAGGCCGGATCGGGCGGAGTCGGGCCAGGCCGGGGCATGTCAGGCGGGGCCGGGCCGGGTCAGAGGAAGGTCTGCCCCTCGCCCCGGTACGTCGGAACGCTCGCCGTGACCCGGTCGCCCTCGATCAGGCGCAGCGTGTCGAAGCGCTCGCACAGCTCGCCGGCCTTGGCGTGCCGGAACCAGACCTTGTCGCCGATCAGCAGGTCGTCGGCGGGGGAGCCCAGCAGCGGCGTCTGCACCTCGCCCGCGCCCTCCTGCGCGTCGTAGCGCAGCCCCTCCGGCAGATACGGCACCGGCGAGCGGTCCGCCCCGGCCGCGCCGGACGCCGGATAGCCGCCGCCGAGCACCGTCACGACGCCCACGCCCGGCCGGCGCACCACGGGCTGCGCGAACAGGGCCGCCGGGCGGCCGGTGAACGACGTGTAGTTGTCGAACAGCCGGGGCACGTACAGCCCCGATCCGGCCGCGATCTCGGTCACCGCGGCCTCGGCCGCGGTGTGCTGGACGCTGCCCGTACCGCCGCCGTTCACGAACTCCAGGTCCGGCACGACCGCCCGGACCGCCCGCACGACCTCGGCCCGGCGCACGGCCAGCTCCTTGCGGGCGGCGGACTGCATGAGCCGGATCGCCCGGGACCGCAACGGCCGCCCCGCCAACGCGTCCCCGACCCCGGCGACATGTCCCTCGTACGCCATCAGGCCCACCAGCCGGAAGCCCGGCCGCCGGGCCACCGAGCGGGCCAGCTCGGCGAGCTGCGCGGGGGAGCGGAGCGGCGAGCGCAGCGCTCCGATCCGCAACCGGCCGCCCAGCATCCGCAGCGAGGTGTCCAGCTCCAGGCAGACCCGGATCTCCTCCTGTCCGCCCGCCCTGGAGGCGTCGATCAGCTCCAGCTGGGTCTGGTCGTCGACCATCACCGTCACGGCCCCGGCGAGCTTCGGATCGGCCGCCAGCCCGGCGAACGCGGCCCGGTCGGCCGAGGGGTAGGCCAGCAGGACGTCGTCGAACCCGGCCCGCGCCAGCCACAGCGACTCCGCCAGCGTGTACGACATGATCCCGGCGAACCCGGGACGTGCGAGCGCCCGCTCCAGCAGGGCCCGGCACCGCACCGACTTGCTCGCCACCCGGACCGGCTTCCCGGCCGCCCGCCGCACCAGATCGTCGGCGTTGGCGTCGAACGCGTCCAGATCGACGATCGCGATCGGGGCGTCGAGATGGGCGGTGGCCCGGTCGTACCGGGTCCGGTCAGCGGGGCGGGCAGTCATGGCCGCAGCTTGCCAGAGAGCCGCTGCGGCTGGGTAGGGGACGATCAGGACAGATCCCGCCGCCGACCGGGGCGTCCCGTTCCCCGCCGCCCGCCCGCAGCCCGTAGAGTGACCTGCACGCGAGCACCAACGGGCCTGTCAGCGGCGGTGATCCGTGGTCGGTACGAGGACGTGTAAGCAGGGGGCCGGATGAGTACCGAAGCGCAGCGCACCCCTGTGCCGCCCCGCCCGACCACCCCTCCCACGACGCCTGCCCCCGCTTCGGCCCCTTCCTCCGCTTCGTCGCCTTCGGCATCCCCGGTACCCGCTTCGTCGCCCTCGGTGCATCCGGTTCCTGCTTCGGCGTCTTCGGCGCACCCGGGACCTGCTTCGGCGCTTCCGGTACCTGCTTGCGTGCCCGTGGCCCGTCTGGCCGCTACGGCCCCGAGGGGAGCGGCCGCTCCTCAGGGCCCGGCTGAGCAGACCCCGCAGACCCGCCCGGTTACGCCGGCCGGCCCCGGCCCGTCGGCGGCTTCCGGCCCGTCTGCGGCCCCGGCCCCGCAGGTCCCGCAGGCCCCGCAGGTCCGTTCGGCCCCGGATGTCCGGCAGGTCCCGCCGGTCCGTTCCGCCCTGTCGGCCTCTCCGGCTCGGCCGCCCGCGCCGGCCGGTTCTGCTCCGCAGGCCGCGCCGGCCGGTTCTGCTTCGTCGGCTTCTCCGACCTCGCAGGCCTCGCAGGTCCGTTCGGCCCCGGATGTCCGGCAGGCCCCGCCGGTCCGCTCCGCCCCGCCGGCCTCCCCGGCTCCACCGCCCCCGTCGTCCGCACCGGCCGGTTCTGCCCCGCCGGCCTCCCCGACCTCGCAGGTCCCGCAGGTGGCACTGACCCAGCAGGCCCCACACGCCCCTCAGACCGCACCGACCCGCTCCACCCGGATGGCCCCGCCCGCCCCCCAGGCCCCGCCCGTCCAGCGGCCCGTGCCTGCCAGGACGCCTGCGCCGCCCGCCGCGAGCCCCACGCCCCCCGGCCCGCCCTTCGCGAGCCCCGCGAGCCCCACGCCCCCAGGCCCGCCGCCCGTCACCCGGCGCAGGCCCGTCGGGGCCGTGGACCTGACGCCCGCGCCGGGAGCCGTTCCGCCACCGCCCGGCGGCTACCGGGTGCCGGTCCGCTACGGCTACCCGGAGACCCCCGTCGAGACCACCACCCGGCTGCGGCCGGTCCGGCCCCGGCAGCGGTGGCGTACGCCGGCGGCCGCCGCCTGCGTCGTGCTCGGCCTCGGGCTGATCGGCGGCGCGGCCACCGGAGCCTGGCTGACCGGCGACTCCTCGGCCGAGACCACCCAAACCCCCTACACCACCACACGCAGCGCCTGGCACAGCGTCCCCGTCGACACGCTGTTCCCGCGCACCCTCCAGGGCAGGGGCGCGGGCCCCGGCGGCACCCACCGCACCTGGACCCGGCTCGCCGTCGCCGCCGACAGCACCTGCACCGACGGACTCGACCCGCTGCTCCTGACCACGCTCCGGTCCGTAGGCTGCGAACGGCTGGTGCGTGCCACCTACACCGACGCCACCCGCTCCGCCGTCACCACCGTCGGCCTGGTCTTCACCGAGGCCGACGCCGCGGGCATGCAGGCCCTGCGCACCCGGTTCACCGGGCAGAAGCTCGGTGCGCGCAAGGACCTCATGCCCCGTACGTACGCCCCCGAGGGCACCCTCGCGGCCTCCTTCGGCGACGGGCAGCGCGCCAGCTGGACGGTCAACCCGCTCACCGAGATCCCGGTCGTCGTCGTCGCCGTCTCCGGTTTCGCGGACGGGCGCCCCGTCGCCGACCCGCAGCCCGCGCCGGCCGCCATGGCGTCCGGCGCCACCACGGACATCGCCCAGGCCGGGCTCGGCCACGAGGCGAAGGGGATCGCGGACCGGGTGGAGCGCGGACTGCGTACGACCGTCGCCGACCTCACGGAGCAGCCCGGATGACCCGACGACCCCACCGCGTCCTCGCCGCGGTCTGTGCCGCCACCGTCCTCGCCCTCACCTCCGTCGCACCCGCCCACGCGGACGCCATCCGCGACCAGCAGTGGGCCCTGGAGGCCCTGCACACGGACCGGGCCTGGGAGACCACCCGGGGGCAGGGCGTCACCGTCGCCGTCCTGGACACCGGGGTCGACGACGCCCACCCCGACCTGGCGGGCCAGGTGCTCCCCGGCAAGGACCTCGTCGGCTTCGGCGCCGCCCGCGGCGACTCCGCCTGGGCCCTGCACGGCACCGCGATGGCCGGGATCATCGCCGGACGCGGCAACGGCCCCGGGCGCGCCGACGGCGTCCTCGGCATCGCCCCCGAGGCCCGGATCCTGCCGGTCCGGGTGATCCTGGAGTCCAAGGACCCGGCCCGTGCCAAGGCCCGCAAGTCCCGCGGCGCCGCACTCGCCGACGGCATCCGCTGGGCCGCCGACAACGGCGCCGACGTCATCAACCTCTCCCTGGGCGACGACAGCAAGTCCGCCCACCCCGACCCCGGCGAGGACGCGGCCATCCAGTACGCCCTGTCCAAGGGCGTCCCCGTGGTCGCCTCGGCGGGCAACGGCGGCGAGAAGGGGGACCGGATCTCCTACCCCGCCGCCTACCCCGGAGTGATCGCGGTCGCCGCCGTCGACGAATACGGCACGCACGCCTCGTTCTCCACCCGCCGCTGGTACGCCACCGTCAGCGCCCCCGGCGTCGACATCGTGGTGGCCAACCCGGACGGGCACTACTACATCGAGTGGGGCACATCGGCGGCCGCCGCCTTCGTCTCCGGGGCCGTCGCCCTGGTCCGTGCCGCCCACCCCGGCCTCGGCCCGGCCCAGATCAAGAAGCTCCTCGCCGACACCGCCCGCGACGCCCCCGCCCAGGGCCGGGACGACGCCCGCGGCTACGGCATCGTCGACCCGGCGGAGGCCATCGAGGCGGGCTCCCGGCTGCGCCCGGCGGACCTGGACGCCAAGGCCGCGCCGGCAGGACACCAGGGGCGGTATTTCGGCGACGGCCCGGACCCGGCTCGTACGGCCGACGGGACGGCCAACTGGGCCGCTCCGCTCGCCGGCGGCCTCGGCGCGGCGCTGCTGGCCGCCGCCGTCGTCCTGTGGCGCGGCCGGAACGCCCCCGGCCGCCGCTGAACACGCCGCCCCCGGACGGCCCGCACCACCTCATCACCGCACCGGGCCGCACCGGACACCTCACCAGGCCGCACCGGGCCGCCCCGGACACCGCGCTCGTCCGGTCGCGCGGGGCCGGATCCGGGTCGCCGGTGGACGTGTCGCCGCGCGGGCCCGGATCCGGATCGCTGCCGGACGCGTCGTCGCGCGGCGTCCCCGCAGGGCACCACGGCCACCGCCACAAGGCGAGGTCCGGGCCGAGCACGGCCGACGCCCGCCCCCCGGCGACGGCGCACCGAGGCCGACGCCTGCCCCCCGGGTGACGGAGCGCTGGGCTTCGCCTCCGGCCCCACCTGCGGGCAAGCGGCAGGACCCCAGGCACTACCCTCGTCCCGTGGAGCTCAAGAACATCCCGGACCCCGGTTTCTCCGACGACGACGGCTCGGCGTCCCCCGCCCTGGCCAGGGCACTGGACGCCTGGTCCCGGGACCGGAGCGCCGTCGGCCCGGTCCTCGCGGCCCTGCGCGACGCCCGGCTCCTGGTCCCGGTCGTCGCCGTGCTCGGCGAGGTCGAGGAGGGCGGCCACGAGGGGGGCGAAGCTCCCGGGAAGGGCGCCGGCGGGCGACGGGGGAGCGGTCTCCGGCGCGAGAAGACCAGCGACATGGCCGTACCCACCCTTCAGGCCGGCGACCGGCGTGCGCTTCCCGCTTTCACCTCGACCGAATCCCTGGCCCGCTGGGACCCCGAAGCGCGCCCCGTCGCCGTACCGCTGCACCAGGCCCTCCAGGCCGCCGCCCACGAGAAGGCCGACACCGTCGTGCTGGACCTCGCCGGGCCCGTCGCCTTCGAGCTGAGCGGGCAGGCACTCCTGGCCCTCGCCGAGAACCGCACCACCACCGACCCGCTCCAGGACCCCGCGGTCATCGACGCCGTACGGGAGACCGTGGCCGCCGACCCCGCCGTGGTCCGCGCCCACCTCGGGCCCGGCAGTGCGGACGGCACCCTCGCGCTCGTCCTCGCCCCGGACGCGGTGCCCGCCGAGGCGGCCCGCCGCATCGCCCGCGCGCTGTCGTCCAGCGAGGTGCTGCGGGCCCGGCTGGTGAGCGGCCTGGACCTGGCCCTCCTCCCCGCCGGTACGGTCACCCCGGGGGAGCCTCTCTTCGCCCGCTGACGCGCCCGGCCGGTTGCGGCCCGACGAGCGCGAAGCTCCCGCCGCCGTGAGAATGATCGGGAACTCGGATAAATCCGACCAACCGACCAAGCTCGCGAGGTGGTTGCATGAAGACGCGGATCGTGGCGTCAGAGTTCCTCGGCACCCTGCTGCTGGTGTTCTTCGCCGTGGGGTCCGCGGTGCTCGCCGTCGAGTACCTCGGCACGGTGGGCATCGCCCTCACCTTCGGCTTCACCCTCCTCGCGCTCACCTACGCTTTCGGCCCGATCTCCGGCTGCCATGTCAACCCCGCGGTGACGCTGGGCATGTATATGGCGGGCAGGATCGGCATCCGTGCGGCCGTCGAGCGCTGGGTGGCTCAGATCCTCGGCGCGATCGTCGGCGCGGCCCTGCTGTTCCTGCTGGCCAAGCAGATCCCGGGTCTGGAGACCAGCGGCGAGTTCGGCAGCAACGGCTACGGCGACCGTTCGACCGTCGGCATCAACATCGGCGGCGCGTTCCTCACCGAGGTGATGCTCACGTTCCTGCTCGTCCACGTCGTCCTCGCGGTGACCCGCAAAGTGGCGGTCACCGGCTTCGGCGGGCTGGCCATCGGCCTGGCGTTCGCCGCGATCCACCTGGTGGGCATCCCGCTGACCGGCACCTCGGTCAACCCGGCGCGGAGCCTCGGCCCGGCGCTCTTCGCGGGCAGCGCGGCGCTCTCCCAGCTCTGGCTGTTCCTCGTCGCGCCCCTGGTCGGCGGAGTGATCGCCGCCTACGTCCACCGGCTCACCCACCCCTACCCCAACGTGCCGCCCGAGGAGACCGAGGACGCCATCTGACGGCATCTGACGCCGGCCGAGGAACCGCGAACCGTCCCGGCCGCCGCGCACACGCGGGAGCCCGCCGCCCCACGGGGGACGGCGGGCTCCCGGACGTACGGGGGAGGGGTGCGGCTAGCCGTAGACGGGACCGGTGTACTTCTCACCGGGACCGTGGCCGGGCTCGTCCGGCACCAGCGAGGCCTCACGGAAGGCGAGCTGGAGCGACTTCAGGCCGTCGCGCAGCGGCGAGGCGTGGAAGGTGCTGATCTCCGTGGCGCTCGCGTCCAGCAGGCCGGCCAGCGCCTGGACCAGCTTGCGGGCCTCGTCGAGGTCCTTGTGCTGCTCGCCCTCCTCGGTGAGGCCGAGCTTCACGGCGGCTGCGCTCATCAGGTTGACGGCGACCGTCACGATCACCTCGACCGCGGGGACCTCCGCGATATCGCGGGCCATGTCGTCGAAGCCGGGGTTCTCACTGCTGGGGGTCGCGTCACTCATGCCCACACGATAAGGCCAGGCCATCGCCCTCCCGCGCGCGGGAGGCGTGTCCGGGATCGCGCCAGGACATCCGGGATGCCGGGACAGACGCTGGGGCCATGCCAGGACAGATACAGGGACGATGCCGGGGCAGGCGCAGGGACGATGCCAGGACGGGCAACAGCGGCGACGCCGCAGGCAGCCGCAGGAGATGATGCCGGAAGTCGCAGGATTAGCGCACCCGGGACCGGGCTGCTAACCTTGTGTAACGACCGGCCGGACATCTATATGCCCGGCCCGCAAGTGGAGGCTCCGATCTCCCACCTGGCTGTCCTCACCGGACGGCGGGTCACCGGTCAGGCGGTCCCCATCGTTCCGTACGGACGATGGAGCCGTCCGATGCGCCCCGCGGTTGACCGCGGCGTGCTCCGGTAGTTCCTGGAGCCTCGCCTGTGTCCCGTCCGGGGCATTTTTGTGCTTCCGGCTCGGTTGGTCTTGACGTTATAAGACGTTACGCGGCTGTCCGCCAGGCGGTCGCGTGGTGCTACCGAGGAGGATCCATCAGCGCCGAGCCCCGCATCAACGACCGGATTCGCGTTCCCGAGGTCCGACTTGTCGGTCCCAGTGGCGAGCAGGTCGGGATTGTTCCGCTTGCCAAGGCCCTGGAACTCGCACAGGAGTATGACCTCGACCTGGTCGAGGTGGCGGCGACAGCCCGTCCGCCCGTGTGCAAGCTCATGGACTACGGGAAGTTCAAGTACGAGTCGGCCATGAAGGCCCGTGAGGCGCGCAAGAACCAGGCGCACACGGTCATCAAGGAGATGAAGCTCCGGCCGAAGATCGACCCGCACGACTATGACACCAAGAAGGGTCACGTCGTCCGGTTCCTCAAGCAGGGCGACAAGGTCAAGATCACGATCATGTTCCGTGGTCGTGAGCAGTCCCGCCCCGAGCTGGGCTTCCGACTGCTCCAGCGTCTCGCTTCGGACGTGGAGGACCTGGGCTTCATCGAGTCCAACCCGAAGCAGGACGGCCGGAACATGATCATGGTTCTGGGCCCGCACAAGAAGAAGACCGAAGCCATGGCCGAGGCCCGTGAGGCCCAGGCCGCCCGCAAGGCGGAGCGTCAGGGCACGACCGGCGCACCGTCCGAGGGCGACACCGCCGAGGCTCCGGCCGAAGCGGCCGAGGCTCCGGCCGAGACACCTTCCGAGGCGTGACCTCAGGGGCCGCCATCCAGGCGGCCCCGGGTCCCCCCGGAATCCCATAGAGATCTGACGCCCCTGCAGTCCGGTGCCCCGCACCGTGAGGGGCGCCACTGACGAGGAGAGAACGGCGCGATGCCGAAGAACAAGACGCACAGCGGTGCCAGCAAGCGCTTCAAGATCACCGGCTCCGGCAAGGTGCTCCGCGAGAGGGCCGGCAAGCGCCACCTGCTCGAGCACAAGTCGTCCAAGAAGACCCGCTCGCTGACCGGCACGGTCGTCGTGGCTCCGGCCGACGCCAAGAAGATCAAGAAGCTTCTCGGCAAGTGAGGCTCGGCCTCCGGCTCGCCCCGGAGGCACGACCTCGATCACACCGGGACCAATTCGTTTCCGGGCCGTGTGAAGACACCCACGGCCCCGCTACAAGGAGTTAACAAGTGGCACGCGTCAAGCGGGCAGTCAACGCCCACAAGAAGCGCCGGGCAATCCTCGAGGCGGCCAAGGGCTACCGCGGGCAGCGTTCGCGCCTGTACCGCAAGGCCAAGGAGCAGGTCACCCACTCCCTGGTCTACAACTACAACGACCGCAAGAAGCGCAAGGGCGACTTCCGTCAGCTGTGGATCCAGCGCATCAACGCCGCTGCCCGCCAGAACGGCATGACGTACAACCGCCTCATCCAGGGTCTGAAGGCCGCCAACATCGAGGTGGACCGCAAGATCCTGGCCGAGCTCGCGGTCAACGACGCCAACGCGTTCGCCGCCCTCGTCGAGGTCGCTCAGAAGGCCCTCCCGAGCGACGTCAACGCCCCGAAGGCCGCCTGATCCAGGCACCCCCTTCCAGGTAGCGAACCGGACCCGCAGGCGCACGCCGTCTGCGGGTCCGGTGCGTTGACCCGCCGACGCACCCCCACACCGCCACAGCCGTACGCAGAGAGGCTCGCCGCCGACCATGGGCACCCCCGAACTGATCTCCCCGCGTTCCCCCCGTGTCGCCGCCGCCCGCCGGCTGGCCCGCCGCAACTTCCGCGGCAAGGAGCGCAGGTTCATCGCCGAGGGGCCCCAGGCCGTACGCGAGGCCGCCGCGCACCGGGGCGGCGACGGCGAGCCGACCCTCATCGAGCTGTTCGCCACCCCCGAGGCCGCCGACCGGTACGCCGACATCGTCGAGGCCGCCCACACGGCGGGCGCCCGGGTGCACCTGGCCGACGACGACGTCCTCGCCGACGTCTCGCAGACCGTCACCCCGCAGGGCCTCATCGGCGTCTGCCGCTTCCTGGACACCCCGTTCCAGGAGATCCTCGCCGCGAAGCCCACACTGGTGGCCGTTCTGGCCAACGTACGCGACCCCGGGAACGCCGGTACCGTACTGCGCTGCGCGGATGCCGCGGGCGCGGACGCGGTGATCCTGACCGACGCCTCCGTCGACCTCTACAACCCCAAGTCCGTACGCGCCTCGGTCGGTTCGCTCTACCACCTGCCCGTCGCCGTCGGCGTCCCCGTCGAACAGGCCGTGCAGGGCCTCCGCGAGGCCGGGGTGCGCATCCTCGCCGCCGACGGGGCCGGGGCCGACGACCTGGACGACGAGCTCGACGCGGGCACCATGGGCGGCCCCACCGCCTGGGTCTTCGGCAACGAGGCCTGGGGGCTCCCCGAGGAGACCCGCGCGCTCGCCGACGCCGTCGTCCGCGTCCCCATCCACGGCAAGGCGGAGAGCCTCAACCTCGCCACCGCCGCCGCCGTCTGCCTCTACGCCTCCGCCCGCGCGCAGCGCCCGCGGCGCGCCCCCGACGCGTAGGGCTGTCGGGTGACCTCGGGGCGGACAGCCTCTGACACCGCACCTCTCCCACGGCCCGTCAGCACATGATCCCGGCCATTCCCGCGCCCTTCCCACCGGCGCACTCCTCTCCGCGCCCCCGCAGGGTGTCGCCGGTTCGCCGCCGCCTAGTAGGGTGACGAACTCGGGGGCCCACTGCACCGGTTCGAGAGGTGGGGATACGGGAAGATGGCTGTCGGCATGAGCTCGCCGCGACCGGCGCACAGCACCGCACCACACGCTGCGGGCGAGGAGCCGGACGGTCCGGCGGCCGGCCTCGGCCTCGACCCGGACGACCTTCCCGACGGTCTCGTCGTCGCCGACGAGAGCGGCCACGTCATCTGCTTCAACGCCGCCGCCGCCCGCATCACCGCCACCCCGCGCGCCGAAGCGATCGGCCGCCCGCTGGAGGCCGCCCTCCCGCTGGAGGACCTCAAGGGCAAGCGCTGGTGGACGCTGACCGACCCGTACGGCGGTCTCGCCACCCGCGGCGGCCAGCCCGAGCGCAACCTGCTGCTGCCCGGCGGCAGCGAGGTGCTGGTCTCCGCCCGGTACGTCCGTGAGCATCCGCTCGGCCCGGTGCGCCGGGTCGTCGTCTCGCTGCGCGGCACCGAGGCCCGTCGGCGTACCGAACGCAGCCACGCCGAGCTGATCGCCACCGTCGCCCACGAGCTGCGCTCCCCGCTGACCTCGGTCAAAGGGTTCACCGCGACCCTGCTCGCCAAGTGGGAGAGGTTCACCGACGACCAGAAGCGGCTGATGCTGGAGACCGTCGACGCGGACGCGGGCCGGGTCACCCGGCTGATCGCCGAGCTGCTCGACATCTCCCGGATCGACTCCGGCCGGCTGGAGCTGCGCCGCCAGCCGGTCGATGTCTCCGCCGCCGTGGCACGGCACATCCAGGCGCTCATCACGGGCGGCCAGGCCCCCGAGCGTTTCCACGTCCGCGCCCGGGGGCCCCTGCCCGCCCTGTGGGCCGACCCCGACAAGGTCGACCAGGTCCTCGGGAACCTCCTGGAAAACGCGGTGCGCCACGGCGAGGGAACCGTCACCATTGAGATCGCCCCCGCACCCGCGCCGGGTGCGTGCGACGAGATGGGAACGGCGGTCACCGTGAGCGACGAAGGCCCCGGCATCCCCGAGGAGTCGATGGGCCGCGTCTTCACCCGCTTCTGGCGGGGAAGCAAGCGCGGCGGCACGGGCCTGGGCCTCTACATCGTCAAGGGCATCGTCGAAGCGCACGGCGGCACGATCACGGTCGACCGGGGACCCGGCGGCGGAGCCGAGTTCCGATTTATTCTGCCTGTGAGCATGCCCGCCTATCTGAGCTAGGGGCTGTCCCGCCAGGGATGACGGGACAGCCCTTGGAGGGGTTTGCGCAGCAATCAGGCAGGGTGGCGCGGTGGGCGACGGGAGGGCTGAGCTGCCCACAGGCTCCTCGACCGTCCTGCGGCCTTTAGACTCGACCTTTGGCACCTTTGCGTCCTCCAGTCGTCGAGCGGGGTCGCGCCATCAGCCAATCGGAAGCACGGGAAGAGATGTCGGCACCGAACAAGTCGTACGACCCAGTCGAGGTCGAGGCACTGAAACCGGAAGAGATCGAGCGCCTGCGGGACGAGGCGTTCGCCGCCTTCGCCGCCGCCGGTGACCTCGACGCGCTCGCCCAGGCGAAGACCGCGCACACCGGAGGTACCTCGCCGCTGTCCCTCGCCAACCGCGAGATCGGCGCCCTGCCCCCGCAGGCCAAGGCCGAGGCGGGCAAGCGCGTGGGCCAGGCCCGCGGCGCCGTCTCCAAGGCGCTGGCCGTCCGCCAGGCGGAGCTGGAGGCCGAGCGGGACGCCCGGGTGCTCGTCGAGGAGGCCGTGGACGTCACACTGCCCTACGACCGCATCCCGGCCGGCGCCCGCCACCCCCTGACGACCATCATGGAGCGCGTCGCGGACGTCTTCGTGGCCATGGGCTACGAGATCGCCGAGGGCCCCGAGGCCGAGGCGGAGTGGTTCAACTTCGACGCCCTGAACTTCGTGCCCGACCACCCGGCCCGCCAGATGCAGGACACCTTCTTCGTACAGGGCACCACGCCCGACGGGAAGGCGACCGAGGGTGACGAGTCCGGCGTCGTGCTGCGTACGCACACCTCGCCGGTCCAGGCCCGGTCGCTCCTGGAGCGCAAGCCCCCCGTCTACGTGGTCTGCCCCGGCCGGGTCTACCGCACCGACGAGCTGGACGCCACGCACACCCCGGTCTTCCACCAGATCGAGCTGCTCGCCGTCGACGAGGGCCTCACCATGGCCGACCTCAAGGGCACCCTCGACCACATGGTCCAGGCGCTCTTCGGACCGGACATGAAGACCCGGCTGCGGCCGAACTTCTTCCCGTTCACCGAGCCGTCCGCCGAGATGGACATGGTCTGCTACGTCTGCCGCGGCGAGTCCGTCGGCAACCCGGACCGTCCCTGCCGCACCTGCGGCAGCGAGGGCTGGATCGAGCTCGGCGGCTGCGGCATGGTCAACCCGAAGGTGCTCACCGCCTGCGGCGTCGACCCCCAGAAGTACAGCGGATTCGCCTTCGGGTTCGGCATCGAACGGATGCTGATGTTCCGCCACAACGTCGAAGACATGCGAGACATGGTCGAGGGTGACGTCCGGTTCACCCGGCCGTTCGGGATGGAGATCTGATGCGCGTCCCGCTTTCCTGGCTGCGGGAGTACGTCGACCTGCCGGCGACGGAGACCGGCCGTGACGTACAGGCCAAACTCGTCTCCGTCGGCCTTGAGGTCGAGACCGTCGAGCAGATCGGCGCGGGCCTCAAGGGCCCCCTGGTCGTCGGACAGGTCCTGACCAACGAGGAGCTGGAGGGCTTCAAGAAGCCCATCCGCTTCTGCACGGTCGACGTCGGCACGGCCAACGGCACCGGCGAACCGCAGGAGATCGTCTGCGGTGCCCGTAACTTCTCGGTCGGCGACAAGGTCGTCGTGGTCCTCCCGGGCGCGGTACTGCCCGGCGACTTCGCGATCGCCGCCCGCAAGACGTACGGCAAGACCTCGCACGGCATGATCTGCTCCACCGACGAGCTGGGCATGGGCGACGACGGCACGCACGGCATCATCGTGCTGCCGCCGGAGCACGAGGTCGGCACCGACGCGATCGAGCTGCTCCAGCTCGTCGACGAGGTCCTCGACATCGCCGTCACCCCGGACCGGGGCTACTGCCTGTCCATGCGCGGCGTCGCCCGCGAGACCGCCATCGCGTACGGGCTGCCGCTGCGCGACCCGGCGCTCCTGGACGTGCCCGCGCCGAACGCGTACGGCTACCCGGTCAAGATCTCCGACCCGTCCCGCTGCGACCGCTTCACCGCGCGCACCGTCACCGGTATCCAGCCGGAGGCCCGCTCCCCGATCTGGATGCGCCGCCGCCTCCAGAAGGCCGGGATGCGGCCCATCTCGCTGGCCGTCGACATCACCAACTACGTGATGCTGGAGCTGGGCCAGCCCCTGCACGTCTACGACCGCACCCGGGTCGAGGGAGCGATCGGCGTGCGCCGCGCCGCGCAGGGCGAGAAGCTCACCACGCTGGACGGCACCGTGCGCGTGCTGGACGCCGAGGACCTGGTCATCACCGACGACCGCGGGCCGATCGGCCTCGCGGGCGTCATGGGCGGCGCCAACACCGAGATCGCCGACGCGGACGGCGAGCACGCCCTCACCACCGAGGTCGTCATCGAGGCCGCGCACTTCGACGCGATCTCGATCGCCCGCACCGCGCGCCGCCACAAGCTGTCCTCCGAGGCGTCCAAGCGCTTCGAGCGCGGCGTCGACCCGCAGGCCGCCGCGGCAGCGGCGCAGCGGACGGTGGACCTGCTGGTCCTCCTCGCGGGCGGCACCGCCGAGGCCGGGGTCACCGAGATCACCGCGCCCTCCGCGCCGCGCACCATCGCGATGCCCGCCGACCACCCGGACCGGGTCGCCGGTGTGGGCTACGGCCGCGAGACCGTCGTCCGCCGCCTCCAGCAGGTCGGCTGCGACGTCTACGGGCAGGACGAGCTGATCGTCACCGTCCCGTCCTGGCGGCCCGACCTGAACGAGCCGAACGACCTCGCCGAAGAGGTCATCCGGCTGGAGGGCTACGAGAACCTGCCCTCCACCCTGCCGACGCCCCCCTCCGGCCGCGGTCTCACCGACCGCCAGCGGCTGCACCGCCGCATCGGCCGGGCGCTGGCCGGAGCCGGTTACGTCGAGGCGCTCAGCTACCCGTTCATCGGCGACGCGGTCCTGGACCAGCTCGGCCTGGAGGCGGACGACGCCCGCCGCCGTACGGTCAAGCTGGTCAACCCGATCTCCGACGAGGAGCCGGCGCTGCGCACCACGCTGCTGCCGGGCCTCCTCGGCGCACTGCGGCGCAACGACGGCCGCGGCAGCCACGACCTGGCGCTCTTCGAGACCGGTCTCGTCTTCAGGCCGACCGGCCAGGAGACGCCCGCGGTCCGGCTGCCCGTCGACCGCCGGCCCACCGACGAGGAGATCGCCGGACTCGACGCGGCCCTGCCGCGTCAGCCGCGCCGCGCCGCCGTCGTCCTCGCGGGCGCCCGCGAGCAGGCCGGCTGGTGGGGCAAGGGCACCCCGGCGACCTGGGCGGACGCCGTCGAGGCGGCCCGCTCGATCGCCGCGGAGGCCGGTGTGGAGGTCATCGTCCGCGCCGACCAGCACGCCCCGTGGCACCCGGGCCGCTGCGCCGCGCTGTACGTCACCGTGAACGGCGAGGAGACCCTCTTCGGACACGCGGGCGAACTGCACCCCCGGGTGATCAAGGCGCTCCACCTGCCCGAGCGGACCTGCGCCGCGGAGGTCGAGCTGGACGTTCTGGAGCGGGCCGTCGACGGAGCGCTCCAGGCGCCCCGGATCTCCGCCTTCCCGGTGGCCACCCAGGACGTCGCGCTCGTCGTCGCCGGGGACGTCCCGGCCGCCGACGTGGAGCGGGCGCTGCGCGAGGGCGCGGGTGAACTCCTCGAATCGCTGCGGCTGTTCGACGTCTTCACCGGCGAGCAGATCGGCGGGGGCAACAAGTCCCTGGCGTACGCGCTGCGCTTCCGCGCCGCCGACCGCACGCTGACCGTCGAGGAGGCCTCGGCCGCCCGCGACAGCGCGGTGGCCCTGGCCGCCGAGCGCACGGGCGCGGTGCTGCGAGGCGCGTAGCACCTGCGACAGCGTTGAGAAAGGGCGTATCCGGCCACCGGATACGCCCCTTCTCCGTCCCCGCCGAGCGACGGAGGGACCACACGCCGGACCCGGAGCGGAACCGGGAGGAACGCGGTTCCGGCCTCCGTTCCGCAGCCACCCTCCTTCGTCGTCGGTCAGTGGGCTGTGCGGTCCGGGCGCCGTCCGCGCCGCCTCGGAGTGTCGGGCAGGTCAGCAGCGCGGACGGCGCGGGTGCGGGTCGTGGGCCGTTTACGAGGGGGAGCCGACGACCCGGGCCGCCCTCTTGCGGGGAAGCTCATTCAACCGGCCCCGGGACCCGCGCGGCAGAGCGCACAGCAGGAGGGTTCGGGCCTTTTGTTCACACCCCGTGTGAACCGTGCTCCACTAGGCTCGTTCCGACACGCACCTGGGGGGACGATGGAGCCCAATGTCCTGCTCGAAGCTCTGATCGAGGAGGCCGGTGTGTCCCGTGCGGGCCTCGCCGGTCACGTCAACCGGGCGGGTCTGGTCCGCGGGCTGAGCCTGCGCTACGAACACACGGCGGTCTCCCGCTGGCTCAAGGGCCAGCGCCCGCGCGGGCAGGTGCCCGACCTGATCTGCGAGGTGCTGGCCGGCCGGCTGGGGCGTCCCGTCGGGCTCGACGACATCGGGATGGGCGCCTTCGCCGCCCCGGGGACGGAGGCCGGCGCCGGGGGCGGCTCCCTCTCCGGGTTCGTCGAGCGGGCCACCGCCCTGTGGCGCTGTGACGAACAGCGGCGCCCGCACCTGGCCACCGTGCCCGCCGTCACCGGCACCCCGGCGGTGATGCCGGTCTGGGAGTGGGAGAACCCGCCGGAGGACACCGACGTCTCGCGGCCGGGACCGGGCCGGGTGAGCGCGGCCGACATAGCGATGCTCAAGGCGGCCCGCGACCACTACGAGCAGATGTACCGCAAGGCGGGCGGCGTCGCGACCAGGTCCCGGATCGTCCGCTTCCTCAACGCGGAGGCCGCGCCGCTGCTGCGCGGCGGCCACAGCGACGCGCTCGGCCGGAGCCTGCACCGGGCGACCGCCGGGCTGGTGGCGGTGGCGGGCATCTGCGCCTATGACTCCGACGCCCACGGACTCGCCCAGCGCTACTTCCACCAGGCGCTGCGGCTCGCCAAGTCCAGCGGGGACCGGGGGCTCGGCGGCTATGTGATCGCCCTGCTGGTCACCCAGTCGCTGTTCCTCGGCGACCACCGCCGCTCCATCGCCTTCGCCGAGGCCGCGCTGCGGGCCGCCGGAGGCCACATCACCCCCGCGCTCGCCGCCGATCTGCACGCCATGCAGGCCAAGGCGTACGCCCGGCTCGGCGACGCGGCGAGCGCGCGGGCCTGTATCGGGCGGGCCGAGGCCCAGGCGGGCCGGATCCACACCGGCCGGGAGCCGGACGAGACGGGGTACGTCCAGCCGGGCCTGGTCGACGTCCAGGTGGCGGAGGCGCTGCTCGGTCTCGGGGATCTGCCGGCCGCCCGGGAGCACGCGGCCTCCGCGGTGCGCGCCCCGGCGCACGACCGGGGGCGCGTGCACCGTCTCGCGATGCTGAGTCATATCGAGCTGCTTCAGGGCGAGGCGGACCGCGCGGCCGGTACAGCTGCCGAAATGGCGATGAGAGCCCGGGGAATGGAGTCCCAGCGGCTGCGCGACCGGCTGCGGCAGGTCCGGAGCGAACTGGCCGCGAGCGGGTGCGCCGACGCCGTGGGGACCACCGACCTCATCGACGAGGCGCTCCGCGTGCCTCTGTGAGCTCCGCCGACGCCCCGTCGTCCGTTCCTCCCGGCAGCCGAGCCTGCTGACATGTTGACCCCAACATGTCGAAAGGCGGCACAACCGTGCAGTGGACGAACCTAAGCGAACAGAATGTGTATCAGAACCCGTGGTTCCGGGTGAATCTGGCGGACGTCCAGCTCCCCGACGGCAGCCATCTCGACCACTTCGTCATCCGGCTGCGCCCCGTCGCGGCCGCCACCGTCGTCAACGGGGCGAACGAGGTGCTGCTGCTCTGGCGGCACCGGTTCATCACCGACAGCTGGGGGTGGGAACTGGCCGCGGGCGTCGTCGATGACGGCGAGGACATCGCGGCGGCCGCCGCCCGCGAGATGGAGGAGGAGACCGGCTGGCGCCCCGGCGAACTGCGCCCGCTGCTCACGGTGGAGCCGTCGAACGGCCTCACCGACGCCCGCCACCACCTGTACTGGTCCGACGAGGCGCACTGGACCGGGCACCCCAGGGACGCCTTCGAGTCCTCACGCCGCGAGTGGATACCGCTCAAGGTGATCCCGGACATGATCGCCCGGGGCGAGGTGCCCGCCGCGAACATGGCGGCCGCCCTGCTGATGCTGCACCACCTGAGACTGGGCTGACCCCGGCCCCGTACGAGCGGCCCCGTACAGGTGCCCTGTACGCGCGAGGAGCCGGCCCCGGGGTGGCCGGGACCGGCTCCTGACAGCGAAAGGCACGTACGGACCCAGCCGTACAGGACTCAGCCCTACGGATCTCGGCCCTACGGATCTCAGGCGTACTGATCTCAGGCGTACGGGTAGAAGCCCGACCCCGTCTTACGGCCGAGGCGCCCCGCGTCCACCATCCGCTGGAGCAGCGGGGGAGCGGCGTACAGCGCCTCCTTGTACTCGGCGTACATCGAGTCCGCGACCGAGGCCACGGTGTCCAGGCCGATCAGATCGGCCAGCTTGAGCGGACCCATCGGGTGGGCGCAGCCCATCTCCATGCCGTTGTCGATGTCCTCGCGGCTGGCGATGCCCGACTCGAACATCCGGATCGCGGAGAGCAGGTACGGGATCAGCAGCGCGTTCACGACGAAGCCGGACCGGTCCTGGGCGCGGATCGGGTGCTTGCCGAGCACGTCCTGCACGACGGCCTCGGCGCGCGCGATCGTCTCGTCCGAGGTGGTCAGCGCCGGGATCAGCTCGACGAGCTTCTGCACCGGGGCCGGGTTGAAGAAGTGGATGCCGATGACCCGGTCCGGGCGCGAGGTGGCGACGGCCAGCTTCACCAGCGGGATCGAGGAGGTGTTGGAGGCCAGGATCGCGTCCTGCCGGGTCACCACCTGGTCGAGCACCTGGAAGATCTCGGTCTTGACCTGCTCGTTCTCCACGACGGCCTCGATGACGAGATCGCGGTCGGCGAACTCCCCGAGATCGGTCGTGAAGCTCAGGCGGCCAAGGGTCTCGTCCCGCTCCTCCGCGCTGATCTTGCCGCGCTCGGCGGCCTTCGAGAGGGAGTTGTGCAGACGGGTGCGGCCGATCTCCAGCGCTTCGCCGGTGGTCTCGGCGACCTTCACTTCGAGGCCGCTGCGCGCGCACACCTCCGCGATACCTGCGCCCATCTGGCCACAGCCCACCACTCCGACGCGTGCAATGTCGGCCATAGAGTCCGTCACCTCGTGCCTTTCGCTGTTCTCCGTATCGCAGGGTCCCGTGTGATTCCGGTGCCCGCCTCGACCCCACGACGTTACTCCGAATGCCGACGCGGACGTCCCGCGGGTCAGGACGGCCACGGACGGGCATGATGCGATGACACAGAGCTATCGAACTCGGGTGCGGGATGTGATGGAGAGAGGTGGACCAGGATGCGGCGAACGGGCGTGGCGAGAAGGGTGTTCGTGCTGAGCGCGGCCGGGCTGCTGGCGGCGATGACGACGGCCGGTGACGCGGTCGCCTCCCCGGTGGCGGGGAGAGCGAAGGGCGGCGGGCGGCCGGAGGCGGCGCCGGGGCGGGTGCGCGGCATGTGGATCGCCACGGTCGCCAACCTGGACTGGCCGTCCGCGCCGGGACTCACGGCGGCGCGCCAGGAGGCCGAGCTGTTCGCGTATCTGGACCGGGCGGTCGAGCTGCGGCTCAACGCGGTGGTGCTCCAGGTCCGGCCGACCGCCGACGCCCTGTGGCCCTCGCCGTACGAGCCGTGGGCCGCCTGCCTCACCGGGACCCAGGGCGAGGACCCGGGCTGGGACCCGCTCGGCACGGCGGTGCGCGCGGCACACGACCGGAGCCTGGAGCTGCACGCCTGGTTCAACCCCTACCGGGTGGCGAACCACACGGACCCCGGCCGCCTCGTCGCCTGCCACCCGGCCCGGCTGAACCCGGACTGGGGCGTGCCGTACGGCGGGAAGCTCTACTACAACCCCGGGCTGCCGGAGGTCCGCCGCTTCGTCCAGGACGCGATGCTGGACGCGGTGCGCCGCTACGACATCGACGCGGTGCACTGGGACGACTACTTCTACCCGTATCCGGTGGCCGGGCGGTCCTTCGACGACGACGCCGCGTTCGAGCGGTACGGCGGCGGCTTCGAGGACCGGGCGTCCTGGCGGCGCGACAACATCGACCGGCTCGTGCGCGAGACGGGGCAGCGGATCCGGCGGATCAAGCCGCACGTCCGCTTCGGCATCAGCCCCTTCGCGGTCTGGCGCAACGCGGCGACCGACCCGCGGGGTTCGGACACCCGGGCGGGCGTGCAGACCTACGACGACCTGTACGCCGACACCCGTAAGTGGATCAAGGAGGGGTGGATCGACTACATCTGCCCGCAGATCTACTGGCACATCGGCTTCGCCGCCGCCGACTACGCCAGGGTCCTCGCGTGGTGGAGCGAGACCGTCCGGGGCACGGGCGTCGACCTGTACGTGGGCGAGGCGCTGTACAAGGCGGGCGACCCCGCCCAGCCGGACCCCTGGCAGGACCCGGCGGAACTCTCCCGCCACCTCACCCTCGCCCGGGAGCACGAGGAGGTGGGAGGCCATGTCTTCTTCTCCGCGAAGAGAGTGATGGCCGACCGGATCGGCGCGATGCGGCGCGTGGTGGCCGATCACTACACGGGCCGGGTCCGGCTCTACCCGGACCGGGGCCGCACCTATCCGCACCGCGGCCGCCCTTCGGGGTGAGCCGGCGCCCGGCCGCCGGGCGGCGGCGACCCGCACGGGGGAGGCGGGCCGGGGCGGCGGCCGAGCGGCGCGGGGGCCGGAACCCGGGCGTGCGGTCCCGGCCCGGCGCTCGTACTACGGCTGCTCGTCCTTCGGCGCGTCCATGTGCTGGACGACGCTGTCCGGGCCCGGTGCCATCAGGTGTTCGTGTCCGTCGTCGAAGCGGAGCCGGTACGGGGGAGCGCCCCCGTCACCGAGCACCTCGATGATCTCGGCGACCCGGTCGTGCTGTCCCACGGTCCTGCCGTGCATCAGCAGCCGGTCGCCCGTGTGTGCCTCCATCGGGAGCGACCTCCTCACAGGGGAGACGGTGATCCGTGTCGACAAGTCTATGACCGTACGGGCCGGGACACCCCCGCTGCGCGGCGACCGGCCCGCTGAGTGGCGGCGATACAGACCAGCACGGCCACCGCCGCGACCGGGGCGGCGGCCGACATCTCCTCGCCGAGCAGGAGGAAGGACCACACGAGCGTCAGCAGCGGCTGGGCGAGCTGGAGCTGACTGGCGCGGGCGACCCCGATCGCCGCCATGCCCCGGTACCAGACGTACAGCCCGAGGAAGGCCGACCCGGCGGCGAGCCAGAGCAGGCCGATGACGCCGTGGGCGTTCAGGTGCACGGGTTCGAGCGGCAGGGCCACCAGGCTGCCCGCCAGCGCGAGCGGCAGGCACAGGACCAGCGCCCAGCCGATCACCTGCCACCCCGGTATCGTCCGGGCCAGCCGGCCGCCCTCGGTGTACCCGGCCGCGCACACGAGCAGCGCGCCGAACAGATACAGGTCGCCGGAGGCGAGGGCCCCGCCGCTCTGCCGCACGGTGAAGGCGATCACCACGGCCGCCCCGGCGAGAGCCGCGATCCAGAACGCGCGCGCGGGCCGTTCGCCGGTGCGCAGGGAACCCAGCACCGCCGTGGTCAGCGGCAGCAGGCCCACGACCACGGCCGCGTGCGAGGTGGTGGACGTCTGCAGGGCCAGCGTCGTCAGCAGCGGGAAGCCCACCACCACCCCGCCCCCGACGACCGCGAGCCCGGCCCAGTGCCGGCGCTCGGGCAGCGGCACCCGCGCGGCCAGCAGCACACTGCCCGCGATCAGGGCGGCGAGCACGCTGCGCAGAGCGACCAGGGACCAGGGGCCGAAGCTCTCCAGACCCCAGGCCGTGGCCGGGAAGGTGAGCGAGAACGCCACGACGCCGAGCCCGGCGAGCACGGTGCCGCCCCGGGCGGCCGGGGCCCCCGGCGCGGCCCTGTGCCCCGGCGTGTTCCCGGCCGCTGTCCGGGTGATCGCGGGGGCGGCCTGCGAGGTGACGCCCGGACCGGCGACCGCTATCGAAGAAGGCGTAGTAGCGCTATCCTGTACTCTCATGCAAGAGCGTAGCAGCGTCGCGGAACTGGTCACTTCCCTGCGGGTCGAGCTCAACCGCTACTCACCCGGTGGAAAGCTGCCGTCCAGCCGTGCGCTCGTCGAACGGTTCCGGGTCAGCCCCGTCACCGTCTCCCGCGCCATCGCCCGGCTCGCCGCCGAAGGGCTGGTCGTCACCCGGCCAGGCTCCGGCGCCTTCCGTGCGCATCCCCGCGCCGCCCTGCCCGCGCCGGGCGACACGTCCTGGCAGGAGGTGTCGCTGAGCGGCGACGGCGGGCCCGAGGTGGTGCCCCGTACCGTCGACGCCTCCGGGGTGCTGGTCACCCTCGCCGCACCGCCGCCCGGCGTCATCGAGTTCAACGGCGGCTATCTCCACGCCTCGCTCCAGCCCGAGCGGGCGCTCTCCGAGGCCCTGGCCCGCGCGGGCCGCAGACCGGGCGCCTGGGGCCGCCCCCCGACGGACGGACTGCCCGAACTGCGGTCCTGGTTCGCCCGCGAGATCGGCCCCGCCGTCTCCGGCACCGACGTCCTGATCACCGCGGGCGGCCAGAGCGCACTGGCCACCGCGCTGCGCGCGCTCGCCCCGCCCGGCGCCCCGGTCCTCGTGGAGTCGCCCACCTACCCCGGGATGCTCGCCGCCGCCCGCGCCACCGGACTGCGCCCCGTCCCCGTGCCGATGGATACCGACGGGGTGCGTCCCGAGCTGCTCGCCGACGCGTTCCGGGCCACCGGCGCCCGGGTCTTCGTCACCCAGCCGCTCTTCCAGAACCCCACCGGGGCCACGCTCGCACCCGCCCGCCGCCCCGAGATCCTGGCCATCGCCCGTGCGGCCGGCGCGTTCGTGGTCGAGGACGACTTCGCCCGCCGGCTCGTCCACGACGACGCCGGACCGCTCCCCGTGCCGCTGGCCGCCGAGGATCCCGACGGTGTCGTCGTCCACGTCTGCTCGCTGACCAAGGTCACCTCGCCCAGCCTCCGGGTCGGCGCCCTGGCCGCCCGCGGACCGGTGCTGGAGCGCCTGCGGGCGATCCAGGTCGTCGACAGCTTCTTCGTACCCCGGCCGCTCCAGGAAGCCGCGCTGGAACTCGTCGGCTCCCCGTCCTGGGGCCGCCACCTGGCCGCCGTCGCCACCGAGCTGGGACACCGCCGTACGGTCATGGCGGCCGCCCTGAGCAGCGAGCTGCCGGAACTCACGCTGCCGCACCTCCCGGCGGGCGGCGGCAGCCTCTGGCTCCGGCTCCCGGGCAGCGGCGCGGGAACGGGCACCGACGAGCCGGCCGTCGTCTCCGCCGCCCTGCGCGCCTCGGTCGCCATCGCCCCCGGCCGCCCCTACTTCTGCGCCGAACCCCCGGCCGGACACGTCCGCCTCAGCTTCGCGGCGGTGTCCGGAGCGCCCGAGATCGCGGAGGGCGTGCGCCGCCTCCGTACCGCCTTCGACGGCCTCCGGGGCTACTGAGGGCGTCCGGGACACGGGCGGCCTCCAGGCTGCTGAGGGCCTCCGGGGCTGCTGAGGGGTGGCCGTCCCGGGGGCCGTCCGTTCGGGCCGGGCTTGCGTGCCCCCTTGACCAGACAGGCGTTCGGCCCCACGATCCCGCCATGACGCTTCGGGTCTCCTTGGTCGCGGCGGCGCGCAGCTCCTCCCGGCTGGCCGAACGCTTCGACGACGACCGGCCGCTCGATCAGGCCGGCCGGCACGAGGTGTGGCTCGCCGCCCACACGCTCGTCCCGCTCGGCGCCGCCGAGCTGCGCTACTGCTCGCCCACCCCGCGCAGCCGTGCCACCGGGGACGCCCTCGGCTTCGCGCCGATGGCGCAGCCGGCCCTGCGCGACTGCGACATGGGCCGCTGGCGTGGGCTGACCCTGGGCGAGGTCACCGCCCGGGAGCCGGCCGCCGTGGACCTCTGGCTCACCGACCCGCGCAGCGCCCCGCACGGCGGTGAGTCGATGCTCGGCTTCATCGGGAGGGTGGGCGGCTGGCTGGACACCCGCCCGGCCGCCGACGGCCTCGTCGTCGCGGTCGCCGAACCCGCCGTGATCCGGGCGGCCCTCGTCTACGCCCTGAACGCCCCGCCCTTCGCGTACTGGAACGTCGACGTCCGCCCGCTGTCCACCATCACGCTGACCGGCCGTCCGGGCCGCTGGAGCCTGAGCCTGGAGGCGGGCATCCGCTGACCCGGGAGGGAACGGGGGAGCCGAGCCAATGGCGCCACCGACTCTTCCCTCCGGTCCGACCAGTCGGTACGTTGCGGGGGCATCCGGTTCCGATGCCGGACCCGCGCCCGCGACGAGGGAGGCCCCCGTGCCGCAGATCCACGGCCACTGCGACGACCGGTACGCCGGGGTCCGGGACGCCTTCGAGGAGAACTTCGCGGACCGCGGCGAACTGGGCGCGGCGGTGACCGTCCTCGTCGACGGCGAACCGGTGGCGGACCTGTGGGGCGGCTGGGCCGACGCGGCCCGCACCCGCCCCTGGGAGCGGGACACCCTGGTCAACGTCTGGTCCACCGGCAAGGGCCCGACCGCGCTCTGCGCCCATGTCCTGGCCGACCGGGGGCTGCTCGACCTGGACGCCCCGGTCGCCGCCTACTGGCCGGAGTTCGCCAGGAACGGCAAGGAATCCGTCCTCGTACGCCACCTCCTTTCGCACCGCTCCGGAGTGGCCGGGCCCGACACCCCGCTCATCCTGGAGGAGCTGTACGACTGGGAGACGGCCTGCGCCCGGCTCGCCGCCACCGCGCCCTGGTGGGAGCCGGGCACCCGCTCCGGCTACCACGCGATCAGTTACGGATTCCTCGTCGGCGAAGTGGTCCGCCGGATCACCGGGCTGCTGCCCGGGGCGTTCCTCCGGCAGGAGATCACCGGACCGCTGGGCATCGACTTCACCTTCGGCCTCCCGGAGAGCGAGACCCACCGGCTCGCCGAACTCGTCCAGGAACGCCCCGACCGGGCCGCCCAGGCCGCCCTCCTGAACCGGATGGCACCGGTCGCCGTCGCCTCCCTGCTCAACCCGCCCACCGGTCTGGCCGCCGCCAACACCCCCGCCTGGCGGGCCGCGGAGATCCCCGCCGCCAACGGCCACGGCACCGCCCGCGCGGTCGCCGCGCTCTACGGGATCCTGGCCGGTCGTGGCAGTCTCGACGGCCGCCGGATCCTCTCCGAGAAGGCCGCCGCCCGGGTCGGCGAAGGGCAGGGAGCCTGCCGCGACCTCGTCCTCGGCGACGGCTTCGCACACGAGACGGAGATCGGCCTCGGCCTCTGGCTGAGCGGTGCGAACCGCTCGTACGGCCCCGACCCGCGCGCGCTGGGCCACGACGGCGCGGGCGGCTCCTGCGGCCTGGCCGACCCGGATGCCTCAATCGCCCTCGGATACGTCATGAACCGGATGGGCTCCCGGCTCGCCGACGACCCGCGCAAGACGGCCCTGGTGAACGCCGTCTACGCGGCCCGCGGGGAGACCGCCGGGAGGTGAGCGGAACAGGACATCCGACGTACCGACCCAACCCCGGGTTTCACCTGCGGTTGCCAGGAATGTGAGGATGTCACCATGACAACCAAGGTCTACTTCGACATCACCATTGACGACGCGCCCGCAGGGCGGATCACGTTCAACCTGTTCGACGACGTCGTCCCCAAGACGGCGGAGAACTTCCGCGCGCTCGCCACCGGCGAGAAGGGCTTCGGCTACGCCGGCTCGTCCTTCCACCGCGTCATCACGGACTTCATGCTCCAGGGCGGTGACTTCACCCGCGGTGACGGCACCGGCGGCAAGAGCATCTACGGCGAGAAGTTCGCCGACGAGAACTTCAAGCTCAAGCACGACCGCGTCGGCCTGCTCTCGATGGCCAACGCCGGACCGAACACCAACGGTTCGCAGTTCTTCGTCACCACGGTGCTCACCCCGTGGCTGGACGGCAAGCACGTGGTCTTCGGCGAGGTCGCCGACGACGACAGCATGGCCCTGGTCCGCAAGATCGAGGCGCTCGGCTCCCAGAGCGGCAAGACCAGCGCCAAGGTCACCATCGCCGAGTCCGGCGCTCTCTGACCTGCCCGGCAGCCTGCTGACCGATCAGACAGCCCGCTGACCGACCGGACAGCCCGACGGGCCCGCGGCGGGCCGTTTCCACCGACGTACGCGTCGGCGGTGCGGCCCGGCCGCGGGCCCGTGGCATGTGCCCGGCCGTTTCCCTGACACGGGCCCCGCGGTCGGGCAGAATTTGAGGTGTCCACGGCGGGGGAAGCGATGCGACGTACCGAAGCCGCACGAGGACTCGGCGGAGTCGTCCGCGAGCACCGCACCGACGGCGGCAGACGCCTGCGGTTGGCCGGGGTCCTGCTGGTCGTGGGCGCCGTCGGCTTCGCCTTCGGCGTGCCCGTGACCATCGCCTCCATCGGCACCACCAACGGTGCGCCCGAGCTGGCGGGACTGCTGCTCGGGGTGGGGCTGGTCGGGCTGGGCCTCGGGGCGTGGCGGCTGACGCAGGCCCGGCGCACACGGGAACAGTGCTTCGACGTCCACGAGCGGGGGCTGACCCACCGGGTGGCGGGAACCGCCACCCTGATCCCCTGGACGGACATCGTGCGGGTCGGGGCCGCCTCGGCCGACGACGGACGCCCGATGGCCGAGGCCCGGGGGATGGGTTTCGGCTTCGCCATCGAACTGCGGAGCGCCCGGAAGATCCGGGTGGACACCTTCACCGAGGACGCGCGGGAACTGGCCGCGACGATTCACCGCGCGGTCAGCCTGGGCGAGTTTCCGCGGGGCCGAGGCCGCCGGCCCTGACGCCCCCCGCTCCCGCGGCGGAACTCAGGCGCTCGGCTCGCCGGACTGCTGGTCGCCGGAGTGCGCGGCCCGCTCGGCGTTGCGCTCCTTGATGCGAGCGGCCTCCTTGCGCACCTCGGCCTGCGTGGCGCGCTCCTTCTGGAGCCACTCGGGCATCTCGTCCTTCAGCGCGTCGATCTGCTCGGTGGTGAGCGCCTCGGTGACCCCGCCGCGGGCGAGCCCCGCGATGGAGATGCCGAGCTTCGCGGCGACGACCGGGCGCGGGTGCGGACCGGTGCGGCGCAACTCCACCAGCCAGGCGGGCGGGTCGGTCTGGAGGGCGTTGAGCTCGGTGCGGGAGACGGCACCCTCCTGGAAATCGGCGGGGGTGGCCTGGAGGTACACACCCAGCTTCTTCGCCGCCGTGGCGGGCTTCATGGTCTGGGCGGTCTTGTGCGACGTCATGGGTCCAGGGTATCGACCATGGGACATACCTCCGACCACCGACCGGTAGCCTGGTTCCGTGACAGGCTCGGACATCCCCTCATCCTTCAGGCTCGCGTACGTTCCCGGCGTGACGCCCACCAAGTGGGTGAGGGTCTGGCACGAGCGGCTGCCCCGCACCTCCCTGGAACTCGTCCGGGCCACCGCCGCCGAGGCGCCGGAGCTGCTGGCGGGCGGCGGCGCCGACGCCGGTCTCGTACGGCTCCCGGTCGACCGGAGCGTCCTGAGCGCGATCCCCCTCTACACCGAGACGACCGTCGTCGTGATCCCCAAGGACCATGTCGCGACCGCCGCGGAGGAGGTGTCGCTCGCCGAGCTGGCCGACGAGATCGTGCTGCACCCGCTGGACGACCTCCTCGACTGGGAGACCCTGCCCGGCCGCCCCGCCGTCGAGCGCCCGGCGACCACGGCGGACGCGGTCGAGCTGGTGGCGGCGGGCGTGGGCGTCCTCCTCGTCCCGCAGTCCCTGGCCCGCCTCCACCACCGCAAGGACCTCACCTACCGTCCGGTCCCGGAAGCCCCCGGGTCGCGCGTCGCCCTGTCCTGGCCCGAGGCGGAGGTCACCCCCGACCTGGTGGAGGAGTTCATCGGGATCGTCCGGGGACGCACCGTCAACAGCACCCGGGGCCGTGCGGCCACTCCGCCGCGCCCGACGGCGAAGGACCAGGCCAAGGAGAAGGGCAAGGGCGGAGACAAGGCCAAGGGCAAGCGGGTCGGCGCGGGCGGCGGGCCGGGCGGCGGCGCCCGGCACAAGCCCGCGGCAGGCAGGAAGCCCCAGTCGGGCGGCCGGGCCGGCGGCCAGAGCGGCAAGCGCGGAAAGCCGCGGGGCCGGTAGCGCACCGGTCCGACGGCGCGACGCCACCCCACGCCGGTTGTCTCGTTGATGGGACAACCGCCGTATGCAGGGGAGCGTCCGTCCGATGCCCAACACCCACAGGCCGTTGTGGAAGACCCACTGGCCGTCGCGCAACATCCACTGGCCGTCGCGGAGCGTCCACTGGCCGTCGCGCAACATCCGCGGGCTGTCGCCGAGCACCCGCAGAACCCAGCACCTCGGCCTCATCGGGATGCTGCTCATCGCCGTGGCCTTCGCCGGACTCCAGCTGACGGCGGTCACCGGACGGGCCTCGCCCGACACGAAGAACTACCTCTCCTACGCCCTGAGTCTCAGCGGCGAGAGCCGCCAGGAGGCGGGCCGCCTGGCCATCGCCTACTCCTGTGCCAGCGGGCAGCACGCGCCCCTGGACTCCATCCCCTGGACCAGTAGGAAGGCACCGGGCGAATCGGAGGAGCAGTGCGTGCGCCGGCTGAACGAGTCAGTCGCGTACTGGTCCCGCCACGGCAGCACCTCGGGGATGACCGCGCCGTTCGCCAACCAGCGGTTCATGGCCATCTTCGAGGCGAGGCCCGGCTATCCGCTGTTCCTGGTCCCCTTCGTGACCGCCTTCGGCGCCACCTGGGGCCTCTGGCTCGCCGGGCTGGTCGTCGCGCTGGCCGCGAGCTTCTGCGTCCTGCTCACCCTCCGTATCGCGGGCGCTTCCTGGCGCGCCGCTCTGGCCGGGCAGGCCCTGTACCTCGCCCTGCCCACCGGCACCGTCGCCATGAACCCCCTGAGCGACGGGCTCTCCCTGGCGCTCGGCATGGCGGTCGTCCTCGGCTGCACGCTGCTGCTGCGGGACCGGCCCCGTACCGGAGCGGCGCTCGTCGCGGGCGGCCTCGCCCTGATGTTCCTCGTCCGCTACTCGCAGGCACTGCTGCTGGCGGCCGCTCTCACGGGCGTCTTCCTGCTCCGGTCCGGGTGGCTGCGCCTGAAGCGGCGGCAACCCGCCCCCGTACTCCGGGCGGCCGGGCTGTGCGGTGTGCTGGCGGTGCTCATCTACGCCGGGGCGCACCTCCTGTCCTGGCCCATGGGCGAGGACAGCGCCCAGGACCTGCTGACCCACCACTACCAGCGCCCCGATCGGCCCGACCCCTGGCCCGAGTTCTTCGTCCAGGAGCAGGTCTTCTGGACGGCGTGGCTCCAGCGCCAGGCCACCTACCCGGCCCTTCCTGCCCTGCTCGCGCTCTCGGCCTGGGCGCTGCTGAGACGGCGCTCCGTGGTGCTGCCCGTCGCCCTGGCGGCAGGGGCGGCGGGCCTCCTCAACCAGGCGGGCCACCCGAACCTGGACCAGCTGCTCGGCTACCGCCTCATCGTCTTCGTCTGGCTGCTGCCCGTCCTGGCGGTTCCGCTGCTCCTGGACCGGCCGGCGGCCCCCGCGTCCGGGGGAGGTCCCTCTCCCGATGTCGCGCAGCCGAAGAACGTACGCCGAGGCCGGAGCGACGGCGCGGTCCGTGTCGTGGGGCGGCTCCCCGGGGGCACGTGAGGCACCCGCCCCACCGCCGGAGCCGCCCCGGGCGCACGGCCGGACGGACGGCCGCCCGCCAACGTTCGGAGCGCTCGTACTGAGTCCGTGCAGAACCGTGCCGGGTCAGAACGGTTCCAGACCAGAACCGTGCCGGGCCAAAGCAGTGTCAAGGCCACAGCCGTGTCAAGGCCGAACCGGAGCGGCCGGGGCCGCCCCGGCTCACGGTCCGCGCCAGACGTTCGCGAAGGCCGTGTTCTCGATGGTCCGCCTCTGACGGACGGACTCCAGCTCCATCACCGCTTCGTGGACGGTGGCGACCACGGTCGTCACCGTCTCGTCGTCGAGGCGGGGTTCGTCGTCGTCGGATCGTCCCCCACCGATGCCCACGACCGATGCGAGGGCGGCCAGGACGGGTTCCGCCTCCTCCCGGCGGGCGACGGCCCGGCGCCGGGCGGGTGTGTCGACCAGCTCCACGCGTTTGGGGCCGAAGGGCAACCGGCCGCTTCTCTTCTGCGTGAGCTCGCCGTCCTCCTCCAGCGCGTCCTGGTAGGTGGCCGAGAGGTCGCGGCCACGTCGCCAGAGCCAGTCCTCGATCCGCTCGTAGGGCGGTTTCCGGGTGATCCGCGCAGCGGCCTCGCCGAGAAGCCGGTCGTCCGGCACCGTCGACCCGCCCGGCACGATGAGGTCGCCGTCCACGGCGATGGCCCCCGCCCCGACGAGATCGAGGAGTTCGGCTCCCGCGAGTGCGAGCGACAGGTCGCCCTGGCCCACGGTGTGCTCCGGCTCCGGGGCCATGGCGATGATGAACAGGTCTTTCGCCGTGGTCATGAACGGCTCCTCTCAGAGACATCGACAAGGCGGCCCCCACCGGCCCGGCCCCGGCCAGGAGCCGGTCCGCCGGCAGGGCGACTGCCACGACCAGTATCGCCTTCGCCCGTCCCGGGTCCGCTGTCACATGTCGTCTGCCGGGCAGCTGTTCTGATCGAGAGCCGCCCGGCACGCACCTGTCGTCGGCATGTCCGGCACGCACCTGTCGGCATGTCCGGCACGCTCCTGTCGGCACGTCGCGGTCTCCTCGTCGGCGCGGACCTCCGTGGAGGAGACGGCGGCTGACGTACGCGCGGCGCGGCGGCTCACCGGTCGCCGAGGCGCTCGTACGCGGTGATGTGCCGTAGTGCGTGACGGATCCGGCTCCGGATCATGGGTGGTCGCTTTGTGTGCCACCATATGTGCGCAGCGTAACTGTCGCTGTCGCCTCGGTGACCCTCGCGCGGAAGATCTCGCACACGTTCCCGCGCGTGGCCTCACTCGCAGCCCGTTCTGCCCACCGGGAGGAACGGGTCATGGCAACACCCCTATTCACCAGAAGGATTTCACCCATGCGCTTTCGCTCCACCTTTCCGGCCGTTCTCGGTGCCGCTCTGCTTCTCGCCGCCATCCCCTCCTCCGCCTCGGCCGCCGAGGGGCAGTTCCGCTACGACTACGTGACGGTCGAGGGGTACGAGGCGACCGGCTTCCTGAACAGCCCGCCCAGCGGCCGGTGCATCGATCTCCCGGGTGTCGGCGCGGAGAACCCCCAGCCCGGCCACTCTCCGAAGAACCGCACGGACGCCTGGGCGCAGGTCTTCACCGGCACTGACTGCGCGGGTGACTCCTTCCTCCTCCGCCCGCACACCGGCGGGGCCTCGGAGCGGCTGAAGGTGCGTTCGGTCCTCTTCTTCTGACGTACCGCTTCTTCTGGCGGTAGCGCCCGATCCCGGGCCGAGTGCGTCACTGTTCCCGCCGGTCAGGGGCCCCGGGGCCCGCCGCCCGCCGATAAGCACATTGCATAAAAGTGCGTAGATGCGTATAGTCATGCCATCGATCAGGAGGGTTACCGATGGTGGTACGAGCAGCAGTGGCAGGGGCGAGCGGATACGCCGGCGGGGAGCTGCTCCGCCTTCTGTCGGCGCACCCGGAGGTCGAGATCGGCGCCCTCACCGGGCACTCCAACGCCGGGCAGACGCTCGGATCGCTCCAGCCGCATCTGAGGCCCCTGGCCGACCGGGTGCTGGAGCCGACCACCGCCGAGGTGCTCGCCGGGCACGACGTCGTCTTCCTGGCGCTCCCGCACGGGCAGTCCGCCGCCGTCGCCGAACAGCTCGGTGAGGAGGTCCTCGTCGTCGACATGGGGGCCGACTTCCGGCTGAAGGACGCCGGTGACTGGGAGACGTTCTACGGGTCCCCGCACGCCGGTACCTGGCCCTACGGGCTGCCCGAGCTGCCGGGCGGGCGGGCCGCGCTCGCCGGGGCGCGGCGGATCGCGGTGCCCGGGTGCTACCCGACCGCCGTGTCCCTCGCGCTCTTCCCCGCGTACGCGGCCTCCCTCGCCGAGCCCGAGGCCGTGATCGTCGCCGCGTCGGGCACCTCCGGTGCGGGCAAGGCGGTCAAGCCGCATCTGCTCGGCTCCGAGGTGATGGGCAACATGACCCCGTACGGCGTCGGCGGCGGACACCGTCACACGCCCGAGATGATCCAGAACCTCAGCGCCGCCGCGGGTGAGCCGGTCACGGTCTCCTTCACGCCCACCCTCGCGCCCATGCCGCGCGGCATCCTCGCCACGTGCAGCGCGAAGGCGAAGTCCGGCGTGAGCGCGGAGAGTCTGCGCGCGGTGTACGAGAAGGCGTTCGCGGACGAGCCGTTCGTGGACCTCCTGCCCGAGGGGCAGTGGCCCGCCACCGCCGCGGTGTACGGCTCCAACGCCGTACAGATCCAGGTCGCCCACGACGGAGCCGCCGGACGGATCGTGGTCATCTGCGCCATCGACAATCTCGCCAAGGGCACTGCGGGCGGCGCCCTGCAGAGCATGAACATCGCCCTCGGACTTCCCGAGGACACAGGTCTTTCGACGATCGGAGTGGCACCGTGAGCGTCACGGCAGCACAGGGGTTCTCGGCGGCGGGCATCGCCGCGGGAATCAAGGACAGCGGGAACCCGGACCTGGCCCTCGTGGTCAACAACGGGCCGCGCCGCGCCGCCGCGGGCGTCTTCACCTCCAACCGCGTCAAGGCCGCCCCGGTGCTCTGGTCGGAGCAGGTGCTCAAGGGCGGCGAGGTCACCGCCGTCGTCCTCAACTCCGGTGGCGCCAACGCCTGTACGGGACCCAAGGGGTTCCAGGACACCCACGCCACCGCCGAGAAGGCCGCCGAGGTGCTGGAGGGCCACAGCGCGGGCGAGATCGCCGTCGCCTCCACCGGGCTGATCGGCCTCCTGCTTCCCATGGACAAGCTGCTCCCCGGCATCGAGCAGGCAGCCGCAGCCCTCAGCGAGCACGGCGGTGAGAAGGCCGCCATCGCCATCAAGACCACCGACACCGTGCACAAGACGGCCGTCGCGGGCGGCGAGGGCTGGACCGTCGGCGGCATGGCCAAGGGCGCGGGGATGCTCGCCCCGGGCCTGGCCACCATGCTCGTCGTTCTTACCACTGACGCCGACGTCGAAGCCCCCGTGCTGGACGCCGCGCTCCGTGACGCCACCCGCACCACCTTCGACCGGATCGATTCCGACGGCTGCATGTCCACCAACGACACCGTGCTGCTGCTCGCCTCCGGCGCCAGCGGAATCACCCCGGAGCAGGGAGAGTTCGCCGAAGCCGTACGGGCCGTCTGCGCGGACCTCGCCCGGCAGCTCATCGGCGACGCCGAGGGCGCCTCCAAGGACATCCGCATCGAGGTGATCAACGCGGCCTCGGAGGACGACGCCGTCGAGGTGGGCCGGTCCATCGCCCGTAACAACCTCCTCAAGTGCGCCATCCACGGAGAGGACCCCAACTGGGGCCGTGTGCTCTCCGCCATCGGCACGACGAAGGCCGCCTTCGAGCCGGACCGGCTCAACGTCGCCATCAACGATGTCTGGGTGTGCAGGAACGGATCCGTCGGAGAGGACCGCGACCTCGTCGACATGCGCTACCGCGAGGTCCGCATCACAGCGGACCTCGCGGCAGGTAAGGCTGTGGCGACGATCTGGGCGAACGACCTGACGGCCGACTATGTCCATGAGAACAGCGCGTACAGCTCTTGACGTGCTCGCCCGAAGGCGAGTCTCACCGTCACCGGTGAGGCTTCCTGTTTCAAGGGCGGCAGCCGGTTCGGACGCATCCGACTCGGTCTCACGTCGCCTCCGCAGGCCAACACCGCCCGCCCGGCGGCTGGTCACAGCCTCTAGGAAGCCGAGGATGACCGTCAATCACTCAGACGGGGGAACGCAGAGCCCCGCCAGGAAGCACACCGCCCTGCCCAAGGCGCAGATCCTCATCGAGGCGCTGCCCTGGCTGACCCGGCACAACGGCAAGACCGTCGTCATCAAGTTCGGCGGCAACGCCATGATCGACGAGGAACTGAAGGCCGCCTTCGCCCAGGACGTCGTCTTCCTGCGCCACGCCGGTCTCAAACCCGTCGTCGTGCACGGCGGCGGCCCGCAGATCAGCGCCCAGCTCGACAAGCAGGGACTCGTCAGCGAGTTCAAGGCCGGGCTGCGGGTCACCACCCCCGAGGCGATGGACGTCGTAAGGATGGTGCTCGCCGGACAGGTCCAGCGCGAGCTGGTCGGGCTCCTCAACCAGCACGGCCCGCTCGCCGTCGGCATGACCGGCGAGGACGCCCACACCATCACCGCCACCCAGCACCGGCCCACGATCGACGGCGAGCTCGTCGACATCGGCCGGGTCGGCGAGATCACCGCCATCGACACCGGGGCCATCCAGGCGCTGCTGGACGACGGTCGCATCCCGGTCGTCTCCTCCATCGCCCGCTCCGCCGACGACCACCACGTCTACAACGTCAACGCCGACACCGCGGCCGCCGCGCTCGCCGCCGCCCTGAACGCCGAGACGCTGATGGTCCTCACCGATGTCGAGGGGCTGTACGAGGACTGGCCCAACAGCGACGACGTGATCAGCCGGCTCACCGCCGGTCAGCTGGAGAAGCTGCTGCCCGAGCTGTCCAGCGGCATGGTCCCCAAGATGCAGGGCTGTCTGCACGCCGTGCGCAACGGCGTCGAGACCGCCCGCGTCATCGACGGCCGGGTCCAGCACTCGATCCTGCTGGAGATCTTCACCGACGAGGGCATCGGCACGATGGTCGTGCCGGACGCCCCCATCGACGTACGAGCAGCCGACGGACACCAGCAGCAGGGGGAATCATGACCGGCACCGGAGCCGAAGGGCTCACCGCGCGGTGGCAGGGCGCGTTGATGGACAACTACGGCACGCCCCGCCTGCCGCTCGTCCGCGGTGAGGGCGCCCACGTCTGGGACGAGGACGGCACCCGCTACCTCGACTTCGTCGGCGGCATCGCGGTCAACGCGCTCGGCCACGCCCATCCCGCCGTCGTCGAGGCCGTCTCCACCCAGATCGCCTCCCTCGGCCATGTGTCGAACCTGTTCATCGCCGAGCCGCCCGTCGCGCTCGCCGAGCGGCTGCTCCAGCTCTTCGGCCGTCGCGGCCGGGTCTTCTTCGCCAACTCCGGCGCGGAGGCCAGCGAGGCCGCCTTCAAGATCGGCCGGCTCACCGGGCGCACCCACATGGTCGCGACCGACGGCGGCTTCCACGGCCGGACGATGGGCGCGCTCGCCCTGACCGGCCAGCCGGGGAAGCAGGCGCCGTTCCGGCCGCTGCCCGGCGATGTCACGCATGTGCCGTACGGGGACGCCGACGCGCTCAGGGCCGCGGTGAGCACCGACACCGCGCTGGTCGTCATCGAGCCGATCCAGGGCGAGAACGGTGTCGTCGTCCCGCCCGAGGGCTATCTGGAGGCCGCTCGTGAGATCACCCGGGCGACCGGGACGCTGCTCGTCCTGGACGAGGTCCAGACCGGCATCGGCCGCTGCGGCCAGTGGTTCGAGCACCAGGCCCACCACGGCGTGGAACCCGACCTCGTCACCCTCGCCAAGGGCCTCGGCGGCGGTCTGCCGATCGGGGCGACCGTCGCGTTCGGTCCGGCCGCCGACCTGCTGAAGCCGGGGCACCACGGCACCACCTTCGGCGGCAACCCGGTCGCCTGCGCCGCCGGACTCGCCGTCATCGACACCCTCGCGGCCGACGGCGTGCTCGACGACGTCAAGCGGCTCGGGGAGAAGATCCGCGCCGGAGTCGAGGCGCTGGGACATCCGCTGGTCTCCCATGTCCGCGGCAGTGGCCTGCTGCTGGGTATCGTGCTCACCGGACCCCTCGCACCGCAGGTGCAGCAGGCGGCCCAGGGAGCCGGCCTCCTGGTGAACGCGCCCGCCCCCGATGTCGTACGGCTCATGCCGCCGCTGATCATCGGTGACGCGGAGGTGGACGCGTTCCTGGAGATCCTGCCGAGCGCTCTCGACGCGGCACACGGGGACGGACGATCCGGAGCATGACCCTCCGGAGAATGAGGCGACGACGATGACCGAGGCGCAGGAAACCGAGCACGGCGGGCCGTCCGTGCCGCAGACCCGCACCGCCCGCCACCGCCGGATCGTGGACATCCTGAACCGGCAGCCGGTCCGCTCGCAGAGCCAGCTGGCCAAGCTCCTCGCCGACGACGGGCTGAGCGTCACCCAGGCGACGCTCTCCCGCGACCTCGACGAGCTCGGCGCGGTGAAGATCCGCAACACCGGCGGCGAGCTGATCTACGCGGTGCCGAGCGAGGGCGGATTCCGCACCCCGCAGGCGCCGCTGGGCGGCTCGGCCAAGGAGGAGCGGATGCGCCGGCTCTCGGCCGAACTGCTCATCTCGGCGGAGGCCTCGGCCAACCTCGTGGTGCTGCGTACGCCGCCGGGCGCGGCCCAGTTCCTCGCCTCGGCCATCGACCAGGCCGAACTGCACGACATCCTCGGCACCATCGCGGGCGACGACACGCTGATGCTCATCAGCCGCGACCCGAACGGCGGTCAGGCGCTCGCCGACCACCTGCTGAGGCTTGCTCAGAACGACCGCTGAATTCTTCAGTAGCGTGTGATCGCGGTCGGGCCCGAAACGGTCCCGACCGCGATGTGCGGTCCGCGCTCCGGGTCCGCCCAGGCGAGGATCTCCGCCATGGCGTCGGCCGGCACCGAGACGCACCCGGCCGTCGCCCCGCGCCCGTTCACATGGAGGAAGATCCCCGCGCCCCGGCCGCGTACCGGCCGGTCGTAGTTGAAGCCGATCACCAGCGCCCGTGCGTACTGCGTGCCGTAGGAGACCAGGTGCTCGGCCTCCGCCGCCCGGCAGTGCGCCGGGCGCGGTTCCACCCAACGGTTGTACGCGCGCGAGGCGTTGTCCTGGCACCACCAGGAGTCCTCGGTGACCTCGCGGTACGGATACGTCGTCCCCGCCGGGGCGTCCTCGATGCCGAAGGCGTACGGCAGGTCGTACAGCCCGGTCGGCGTGGTGCTCGTGCCCTGCTCGCGGGTGGCGCCCTCGGCCAGCCCGTTCGCCCCGAACCGCGCGGGGGCGGACCCGGCCTCCGCCCACCGGCCCCCGCGCCGCTCCCACCAGGTCACCGTGCCGGTCGTGGAGCCGCTGTCCGGGGCCTCGGCGGTGATCAGCTGGGAGCCGCCGCCCGTGTCCGCCAGCCGGTACGGCAGGGGAGGGGCGTCGGCGGGTGCGGCCGCCAGGGAGCCGGCCAGGGCGAGGAGTACGGCGGCGGTCACCCGTGATCTGCGCATGCTCCGGACCGTACGGCGGCCCCGGGGCACGCCCCACCGGACCTGCTCCGTACGGCCCAGCGGCTCACCCCGGACAGGACTTCTCACGGGTGCGGACGGGGCAGGTTCACTCCGCCGCCCCCGAGCGCTGGTGAGCAGGGCGTTCTCAGTAACCGGGCGCCGGCCCGCGGTGCCGCTTCCGCCACCCGCACCGCGCGCGGCCGGTCCGGCGCGGTCCGCTCGCGCAGCAGGGGCCCCGGAATCCCGGCGGCCGCCGGCAGCAGGGCCCGGGTCGCCGCCCGCACCACGGCCGGGCTCGGGTCGTCCAGCAACGGCGTCAGCCGATCCCGTACCGCGTGATCCAGCGCGCGCAGCCCGGTGATCGCGTGCAGCCGCACGGCGGGCAGCGGGTGCTCCAGGAGGGCCCGCAGCGTCCCGGCGTCCGTCGCGCGTTCGCCGCATTCGCCGAGCCCGGCGGCGGCTCCCGGATGCGCGGCGGGATCGGCGCACAGCTCCGGTGGGCCGTCAGCGCCGGCACATCCGCCGCCGGGCCCTCCCGCAGCGCGTCCTCCAGCAGGGCACGGGCGAAGCCGCCCCGGGCCCGCCGCGACAGCGGCGGGATCAGTTCGGCCAGCGGGATCAGGGCGCTCCCGGGCAGTTCGGCGAGCAGTGTCCGGGAGCGCTCGCGCACCGGAGGAACCCAGTCCGCGCACCGCACCACCAGGAGCGGGCGCAGCTCCGGGGCGGCGCGGACCGCGTCCGGGGCCGCCTGCCGGATCCGCCCGTCCGCGTGGCCAGGGCGGTCGCGGGTGGCGTCCCGACCGGCCGTCCCGGCTCCTCGGGCGGGCGGGGCGGCAGCCATGGTCGGTCGCTTACGCCGGCGTCGAAGGCCACCCACGCCTGGGCCGATGCGCTGTCCGCCGCCTCGTCCGGCGAAGCTTCCCCGCCCGCCCGCACCAGGGCTCTCAGCGTCTCCCCGTCACTGCCGTTCATCACGGCCCCCCTCCCCGTCGTCGGATGCCGATGCCAAGGGCTGTGCCGCCAGGGATGACGGGACAGCCGAGCGGCGTTCCGGCCCAGGAGCATCGGCATTCTCCGTCCGTACGGCCAATTTCACCGCTCTGACCTGCCGTTTTGACAAACAATACGGAGGACCGCATAGTTATACCCATCAGTGATTGCACCGTAAGGAGAAACCCGTGACCGAGCGCGTCGTACTCGCCTACTCGGGCGGCCTGGACACCTCCGTCGCCATCGGCTGGATCGCCGAGGAGACGGGCGCCGAGGTCATCGCCGTTGCCGTGGACGTCGGCCAGGGCGGCGAGGACCTGGACGTCATCCGCAAGCGCGCGCTCGCCTGCGGTGCCGTCGAAGCCGAGGTCGCGGACGCCAAGGACGAGTTCGCCGAGGAGTACTGCCTCCCGGCGATCAAGGCCAACGCCCTCTACATGGACCGCTACCCGCTGGTCTCGGCCCTCTCCCGGCCGACCATCGTCAAGCACCTCGTCGCCGCCGCCCACAAGCACGACGCCGGGATCGTCGCCCACGGCTGCACCGGCAAGGGCAACGACCAGGTCCGCTTCGAGGCCGGCATCTCGGCGCTCGGCCCCGACCTGAAGTGCATCGCCCCGGTCCGCGACTACGCGATGACCCGGGACAAGGCGATCGCCTTCTGCGAGGACAAGAACCTCCCGATCGCGACCACCAAGAAGTCCCCGTACTCCATCGACCAGAACGTCTTCGGGCGCGCCGTCGAGACGGGCTTCCTGGAGGACATCTGGAACGCGCCGATCGAGGACATCTACGAGTACACCGAGAACCCCGCCACCCCGCGCGAGGCCGACGAGGTCGTCATCTCCTTCAAGGAGGGCGTGCCCGTCGCCATCGACGGCCGTCCCGTCACCGTCCTCCAGGCGATCCAGCAGCTCAACGAGCGGGCCGGAGCGCAGGGCATCGGCCGGATCGACATGGTCGAGGACCGGCTCGTGGGCATCAAGTCCCGCGAGGTGTACGAGGCGCCCGGCGCGATCGCGCTGATCACCGCCCACCAGGAGCTGGAGAACGTCACCGTCGAGCGCGAGCTGGCCCGCTACAAGCGGCAGGTCGAGCAGCGGTGGGGCGAGATGGTCTACGACGGCCTGTGGTTCTCCCCGCTCAAGCGGGCGCTCGACGGCTTCATCAACGAGGCCAACCAGCACGTCACCGGCGACATCCGGATGACCCTGCACGCCGGCCGCGCCGTCGTCACCGGCCGGAAGTCCAGCGAGTCCCTGTACGACTTCAACCTCGCCACCTACGACTCGGGCGACACCTTCGACCAGTCCAAGGCGCAGGGCTTCATCGAGATCTTCGGTCTCTCCTCGAAGATCGCCGCGAAGCGCGACCTCGGCTGACCCTCCTTCGTTGTACAGCCGCCTCCCCGTCGTCACGCGGCAGGGAGGCGGCCGCATATCCGCACCTTCCGCCCTGGCCTTCTGTCCCGGCCTTCCGCCCTGGCCTCGGCCTTTGCCCTTGAGGAGCACGCAGTGAGCAGCAACAACGGTGACGTCCGGCTCTGGGGCGCGCGTTTCGCCGACGGACCGGCCGAGGCGCTGGCCAAGCTGTCGGCCTCCGTCCACTTCGACTGGCGGCTCGCGCCGTACGACATCGCCGGCTCCCGCGCCCACGCCCGCGTCCTCAAGAAGGCGGGCCTGCTCAGCGAGGATGAGCTGACCCGGATGCTCGACGGGCTCGACCGGCTCGAAGCCGACGTCGCCGACGGCTCCTTCACCGGCACGATCGCCGACGAGGACGTCCACACCGCCCTGGAACGCGGACTCCTCGAGCGCCTCGGCGCGGACCTCGGCGGCAAGCTGCGGGCCGGCCGGTCCCGCAACGACCAGATCGCCACGCTCTTCCGGATGTACCTGCGCGACCACGCCCGGACCATCGGCGGCCTGATCGCCGACCTCCAGAGCGCGCTGGTGGGCCTCGCCGAGGCCCACGCGGATGTCGCGATGCCGGGCCGGACCCACCTCCAGCACGCCCAGCCCGTCCTCTTCGCCCACCATGTGCTCGCCCATGTGCAGTCCCTCTCCCGGGACGCCGAGCGGCTGCGCCAGTGGGACGGGCGCACGGCCGTCTCCCCGTACGGTTCCGGGGCGCTCGCCGGGTCCTCGCTCGGGCTCGACCCGGAGGCGGTCGCCGCCGACCTGGGATTCGAGCGCGGCTCGGTCGCCAACTCCATCGACGGCACCGCCTCGCGGGACTTCGTCGCGGAGTTCGCCTTCATCACCGCGATGATCGGCGTCAACCTCTCCCGGATCGCGGAGGAGGTCATCATCTGGAACACGAAGGAGTTCTCCTTCGTCACCCTGCACGACGCCTTCTCCACCGGCTCCTCGATCATGCCGCAGAAGAAGAACCCGGACATCGCGGAGCTGGCCCGGGGCAAGTCCGGCCGCCTCATCGGCAACCTGACCGGCCTGCTCGCCACGCTCAAGGCGCTCCCGCTCGCGTACAACCGCGACCTCCAGGAGGACAAGGAGCCCGTCTTCGACTCCTGCGACCAGCTGGAGGTCCTGCTGCCCGCCTTCACCGGCATGATGGCCACCCTCACCGTCAACCGCGAGCGCATGGAGGAGCTGGCCCCGGCGGGCTTCTCGCTCGCGACCGACATCGCGGAGTGGCTGGTCAAGCAGGGTGTCCCCTTCCGGGTGGCGCACGAGGTGGCCGGCGCCTGCGTCAAGGAGTGCGAGCGGCACGGCATCGAGCTCGACCAGCTCAGCGACGAGCAGTTCGCCGGGATCTCCGAGCACCTCACCCCCGAGGTCCGCACCGTCCTCCATGTGCGGGGTGCCCTCGCCTCCCGCGACGGCCGGGGCGGAACGGCCCCCTCCGCCGTGGCCGTCCAGCTCGCCGAGGTGAAGGAGGACCTCGCCGCTCAGCACGCCTGGGCGACCGCCCGCCCGTAGGAAGCGCCGGGCAGGTGCGCGTGGCCGTGGCGCCGCACCGGATGGCCGAAGGGTGTCGCGGTCCGCGTTCATCGGGGTAGGAGTATCCGAAACCCGACCCGAGGAGCCCGCGATGCCCTTCGCCGCCCTGGCCGCCGCGACGACCCCGACCGCCCACATCGGGCTGGGCCTGGCCGCCGTGGGAAGGCCCGGCTACATCAATCTGCACCGAGACCGGGACCTGCCCGCCGACCGGGGCGTCGACGCCCTGCGCACCCGTACCTACGAACTGCTGGACGCCGCCTACGCCCAGGGCGTCCGGTACGTCGACACCGCCCGCTCCTACGGCCGCGCCGAGGAGTTCCTGGGCGAGTGGCTGGACGCCCGGCCCTCGTTCACCGACCTCGTCGTCGGCAGCAAGTGGGGTTACACCTACACCGCCGACTGGAGCGTCGAGGCCGAGGAACACGAGGTCAAGGACCACGGCCTCGCCACCTTCGAGCGCCAGTACGCCGAGACCCGGGACCTCCTCGGCGACCGGCTGAGCCTCTACCAGGTCCACTCGCTCACCCCGGACAGCCCGGCCCTCGCCGACAAGGAGCTCCACGAACGCCTGGCCGCACTCGCCGCCGACGGCGTCACCGTCGGCTTCTCCACCAGCGGGCCCGCCCAGGCCGACGCGATCCGGGCCGCCCTCGCCGTCACGGTCGACGGCGAGCCCCTCTTCCGTACGGTCCAGGCCACCTTCAACGCCCTGGAGACCTCGGCCGCGCCCGCGCTCGCCGAGGCCCACGACGCCGGCGTCACCGTGATCGTCAAGGAGGCCATGGCCAACGGGCGGCTCGCCGGGGACGAGGCCCCCGCCGTGTTCCGGGAGATCGCCGCCGGCGCGGGCGTGGGCGGCGACGCGGTCGCCCTCGCCCTGGTCCTGCACCAGCCCTGGGCGGGCGTCGTGCTCTCCGGAGCCGCCACGGTGGGCCAGCTCTCCGGCAATCTGCACGCCGCCGTCGTCGACCTGGACGACGAGCAGCGGGCCCGCCTCGACGCCCTGGTCGAGGAACCGGAGGCCTACTGGCGGCATCGCGCCGGTCTGCCCTGGCACTGAAGCCCGCCCCGCCGGCGCTCAGGAACGCGTCAGGACGACGAGTTCCCGGGTCGCCCGGGTCATCGCGACATAGCGGTCCACCGCCCCCTCGACGCCCTCGCCGAACTGCTCCGGGCCGACGAGGACGACCAGGTCGAACTCCAGGCCCTTCGACAGCTCCGGCGTCAGCGACCGCACGCGGGGCGTCGCCCGGAACGCGGGGTCGCCGATGACACAGGCGATCCCGTCGTCGTGCGCGGCGAGCCAGTCGCCGAGGATCCTGTCCAGGTCCTCGGCGGGGCCGTGCGTGACGGGGATGCCGCCGCTGCGGACGGAGGCCGGCACATTGGCGTCGGGGAGCACGGCCCGGACGACCGGCTCCGCCTCCGCCATGATCTCCTCCGGCGTCCGGTAGTTGATGGTCAGGGAGGCCAGGGTGATCCGGTCGAGCCCGACCCGCTCCAGCCGCTCCCGCCACGACTCGGTGAACCCGTGCCGGGCCTGCGCACGGTCCCCGACGACGGTGAAGCTCCGGGACGGGCACCGCCGGAGCAGCATCTGCCACTGGGCGTCGGTCAGTTCCTGGGCCTCGTCCACGACGATGTGCGCGAAGGGTCCGGCCAGCAGGTCGGGTTCGGCGCCGCTCGGCCGGCCGGCGGTCGCCAGCGACTCCCGCAGGTCGCCCCCGCGCAGCATCATCAGCGCGCCCTCGCCGTCCGCGTCGGCGTCGACCAGGGTCTCGTCGGCGAGCAGGCCCTCGATGACGTGGTTCATCCGCTCGCGTTCGGCGGCGGCTGCCGCCTCCTGACGGCGGGTGCGGCGGGACGCCTCCGGGTCGCCGAGCCGCTGCCGTGCCGCGTCCAGGAGAGGCAGGTCGGACACCGTCCACGTCCGGGCGTCCGCGCGCTGCAGCCGCCGGACCTCCTCGGAGGTCAGCCAGGGGGCGCACTTGCGCAGGTACGCGGGTACGGACCAGAGGTCGCCGACGAGGTCGGCCGCCTCGATCAGCGGCCAGGCGCGGTCGAAGAGGGCGAAGAGCTCGCGGTTCTGCCGCAGGGAGGCGCGCAGCGCTTCCTCCGGGGCGTCGCCGTCGTGCTTGTCCACGAGGATCGTGAGCAGCTCCTCCCAGATCTGCTCGCGCGCCTCGTTGTGCGGAGTGCCCGGGTCCGCCGCCCCGAACGCCGAGGCCCAGTCGGTGGGGCCGAGCCAGATGTCGGACCAGTGCGTCTCCACGCGTACGCCCTCGGCGGGTGGCTCCTCGTAGAAGCGGACGGCCGGCTCGACCGCCTTCACCAGCTCCGCCGACGCCTTCAGGCGGGCCACCTCCGGATCGGTCTCGGCCCCCGCCGCCGCGCCCTCGGCGACCAGGTCCCGCAGGGTGCACGTCTGCACGCCCTCCTCCCCGAGGCTGGGCAGGACATCGGCGACGTACCCCAGATAGGGCTCGTGCGGTCCGACGAACAGCACACCGCCCCTGCGGTGGCCGAGGCGCGGGTCGGAGTACAGGAGATAGGCGGAGCGGTGCAGCGCGACGACGGTCTTCCCGGTGCCCGGCCCGCCGTCGACGACGAGCGTGCCCCGGGAGCCCGCCCGGATGACGGCGTCCTGGTCGGCCTGGATGGTGCCCAGCACATCGCGCATCCGGGCCGACCGGTTGCCGCCCAGACTGGCGATGAACGCGGACCGGTCGTCCAGCGCGGCATGCCCGGCGAACCCTTCCGGGGCGAACACCTCGTCCCAGTAGTCGCTGATCCGGCCGCCGGTCCAGCGGTAGCGTCGGCGGCTCGCCAGGCCCATCGGGTCGGCATGGGTGGCCCCGAAGAACGGCTCGGCCGCGGGGGAACGCCAGTCGAGCAGCAGGCGGCGGCCGGTGCTGTCGGTCAGCCCGAGCCGTCCCACGTACAGCGGCCCGGAGCCGTCCGCGGCGACCATGCGCCCCAGGCACAGGTCCAGGCCGAACCGGCGCAGGGCGCGCAGCCGGGCGGTCAGCCGGTGGATCTCCACGTCCCGGTCCATCGCCTGTCGGCCCGGCCCGCCGGGCGCCCTGCGTGCGGCCGAGAGCCGGTCGCTCAGCTCGGCGACCGACTGTTCCAGGCAGTGGGCGATGTCCGCGAAGTGCTGCTCGTCATCGGCGATCAGCGCCGGGTCGGCCTTGGAGGAGAGGCGGTCGGGGAGGTCGAACGCGCTGGTGGTCAGGGAATTCACGTAGTCGGTTCCGATCTGCGGTGCGTACGTACAGGGGTGGCGTTCCCTCGGGCGGGATCGAGCGGGATCGGGGGAGATCGGGCGGGCGCGGCGGCCGGGAGCTCGGGGGAGGCGTGGCGTCCGGTCCGGCGGTCCGCCGGTGTGCGGTGTGCTGTGCGTGGTCAGGCGGCGGGTGCCCCGAACCACCGGGCCATCGCGTCGAGCAGCTCCGCCCCCTCCTGTCCGGCCCAGGCCACATGGCCGTCCGGCCGCAGCAGTACGGCGGGGGCGTCGAGGCCCTCGGCGACGTCGACGACATGGTCGACCCGGTCCGCCCAGCCCGCCACGGACAGCCGGCCGGTGCTGTCGAGCAGCAGCCCGCGGCCGTCGTGCGTGAGGTCGTAGAGCCGGCCCCGCTTCAGCGGCAGGTCCCGCATCCGCCGGCCCAGCAGATCGTGGCCCTCGCCGAAGTCGTAACGGACGTCGACCGCGGTGACCATCCCGGTCATGTACGCGTTGACCTCCTCGAAGTCCATCAGCCGGGAGAGCAGCTCCCGCAGCGCGACCGCGCCCGGAGAGGTGCCCAGCAGCGTGATCTGGGCCCGGGTGTTGTCCAGGACGCGCGCGCCCACCGGGTGCCGCTCGGCGTGGTAGCTGTCCAGCAGCTCTTCCGGCGCCCAGCCGTTGACCGTCGCGGCCAGCTTCCAGCCGAGGTTGAACGCGTCCTGCACCCCGAGGTTGAGCCCCTGCCCGCCGGTCGGCGGGTGGATGTGCGCCGCGTCGCCGGCCAGCAGGACCCGGCCGACCCGGTAGCGCTCGGCCTGCCGGGTGGCGTCGCCGAACCGGGACAGCCAGCGGGGCGAGTGGACGCCGAAGTCGGTGCCCGCGACGGCCCGCAGCCGCTGCCTGAACTCCTCCAGGGTCGGTGCCGTCGCCCGGTCGCCGGACACTCCTTCGGCGGGCACGATCACCCGGAAGGTGCCGTCGCCGTTGGGGACGGTGCCGAACCGCAGCTGCGTTCTGCGGACCTCCTCGACGACGGCGGCGACCTTCGCCGGGTCCTCGGTCATCTCCATGTCGCCGAGCAGCGTCTCGACCGTGGCGGGCTGCCCGGCGAAGTCGACGCCGAGCTGCTTGCGCACCGTGCTGCGCCCGCCGTCGCACCCGACGACGTACCGCGAGCGCAGGCGCGTGCCGTCCACCAGCTCGACGGTCACTCCCTCCGCGCCCTGGCTCAGCCGGGCCACCTCGCAGCCGCGCCGGATCTCGGCGCCCAGCTCGACGGCACGTTCGCGGAGCAGTCGCTCGGTCACCGGCTGCAGGGTGGAAAGGCCGTACGGATGCGCGGTGTCCAGGCGGTCCGGCCACGGTTTCTGAATGCCGCCGAAGAATCCGCCCGCCTGGAATGTCTCACTGACCGCGAGGAACCGGTCCAGCAGCCCGCGCTGGTCCATCACCTCGACGCTGCGCACATGCAGTCCGCGCCCCCGGGACTCCCTGGTCGGTTCCGCCAGCTTCTCCAGCACGACCGTGTGCACTTTGGCCAGCCGCAGCTCGGCGGCCAGCATCAGGCCGGTCGGCCCCCCGCCGACGACGATCACGTCGATCATCACCATTCCCCCTTCGTCGACGTCGAACGAGCCTGAACACGGGAATTCGACTTCCTGGATTCGGGCTTCGGCGGACGATTCTGCGGGATATGGGGGGCCTTGCCGCAAGGCCCCCCATGCGCTATAAGTTAGGAGTGGCAAGGAGTGGTGTTACCTCCTGCCTCTTTCTTTTTTCTCCCCGTTCTTTCCTTCCCTCCCGGCACCCTCACACCCTTCGATGAGACGAGCATGTCTCATATGGGTTATGGTCGTCTCATGACTCTCGACCGTGAGCAGGTGCTGCGCAGCGCCGCCGCCCTGCTGTCCCGCAAATCGACCGCCACCATGGACGAGGTCGCCAAGGCGGCGGGCATCGGCCGGGCCACCCTCCACCGCCACTTCGCCGGGCGCGACGCCCTGGTGAAGGCGCTGGAGGATCTCGGCATCCAGGAGTTCGAGGCGGCCCTGGACGCCGCCCGGCTCGACGAGAGCACGTCCGAGGAGGGGCTGCGCCGCCTCATCGCGGCCGTCGAGCCCAGCGCCGGACTGCTGTCCTTCCTCGTCAACGAGAGCCAGCTCTTCGAGGGCGACGAGGTCAACGAGGGCTGGAACCGGGCCGACGCCCGCGTCTCCGCCTTCTTCCGCCGTGGCCAGGAACGCGGCGAATTCCGTATCGACCTCACCCCCGCCTGGCTGACGGAGGCCCTCTACGGGCTCATCGGCACCGGCGCCTGGGCCGTCCAGGCGGGACGGGTCGCCGCACAGGATTTCCAGCACATGATCGTCGAGTTGCTGCTCGGCGGAGCACGCCGGAGCGTGGAGCAATGACCAGCATCGACCAGAACCCGGACACCATGGACGCGGTACGCCGCCCGGGGCGGTGGGTCGCGCTCGCCGTCCTCGTCCTCGCCGTGCTGCTGGTGGCCGTGGACGCGACCGTCCTCGGTCTCGCCACCCCGTTCCTCAGTGAGGACCTCGAACCGACCGGTACCCAGCTGCTCTGGATCGGTGACGTCTACTCCTTCGTCATCGCCGGTCTGCTCGTCTCGATGGGCAGCCTCGGCGACCGCATCGGCCGCAAGAAGCTGCTGCTGGTCGGTGCCGTCGCGTTCGGCGCGGTCTCCGTGCTCAACGCGTACGCGACCACGCCGGAGATGATGATCGTGGCCAGGGCGCTGCTCGGTGTGGCGGGCGCCACCCTGATGCCGTCCACCCTCGCCCTGATCCGCAACCTCTTCCACGACCCGCGCGAGCGCAGCCTCGCCATCGGTATCTGGGGAGCGATGGCCTCGGCGGGAGCGGCCGTCGGCCCGGTCGTCGGCGGGTTCCTGCTCGAACACTTCTGGTGGGGTTCGGTCTTCCTCATCAACCTGCCCGTGATGGCCGTCCTCGTCGTCGTCGGCATCAAGCTGATCCCCGAGTCCAAGAACCCGGCCCCCGGCCCGTGGGACCTGCTCAGCGTGGTGCTCTCCCTGGTCGGCATGATCGGTGTCGTGTACGCGATCAAGGAGGCGGCCTCGCACGGGATGAGCTGGGAGGCCGGGGCGGCGGCCGTCCTCGGCGCCGGCGCGCTCGCCTGGTTCGTCCGCAGGCAACTGCGGCTGCCCGCGCCCCTGCTGGACATGCGGCTCTTCCACCACCGGGGGTTCTCCGGCGCGGTCCTCGCCGACCTGCTGACCATCCTCGGCCTGTCGGGCCTGGTCTTCTTCCTCTCCCAGTTCCTGCAACTGGTGCAGGACCGGGGCCCGCTGGAGGCCGGACTCGCCGAACTGCCCGCCGCGATCGGCGCGGTGACCGCCGGTCTGCTGGCCGGATTCGCCGCCCGCCGCTTCTCGGTCCGCTCCGTCGTCTCCGGCGGCCTCGCCGCGGTCGGCCTCGCTCTGGGCAGTGTGACCCTGCTCGACCAGCACACCGGCTATCCGCTGCTCGGCGCCATGCTGCTGGTCGTCGGCGTCGGCGCCGGCTTCGCCTTCACCGTCACCGCCGACGTGATCCTCTCCAGCGTCCCCAAGGAGCAGGCGGGCTCCGCGTCCGCCGTCTCGGAGACCGCGTACGAACTGGGCGCGGCCCTCGGCATCGCCCTGCTCGGCTCCATCGTCACCGGCGTCTACCGGGGCTTCCCGACCCCGTCCGGCATCCCCGCCGACGTCGAGTCGGCCGCCCACGAGTCGCTGGGCGGGGCGGTGGAGGCCGCCGGGGCACTGCCCGCCGCCCAGGCGGGGCCGCTGGTCTCGGCGGCCCAGGAGGCGTTCGTCGACGGACTGCGGTCGGCTGCGGGCGTCGGCTCGGCGGTGCTGCTGGCGGCGGCCGTCGCCGCCTGGTTCCTGCTGCGGGGCCAGAAGCTGGAGGACGGCGTCGAGCACCCGTAGAGCCTGCGACCGTACGGCGAAGGGCCCGCATCCCCCCACGCGGGGGGTGCGGGCCCCTCGGCGCGAAGCGCCGTACGGACCGGGCCGCCTTCTCGTTCGCCGAGCTTCGTCAGCCGCCTCGGCCTTCGTAGCCGCGCTTCGTCGGACGGCCTTGGCTTTTGGTGGTCGCGCCAGGTCAGGCGGCCTTGGCCTTCGTCGCGTACATGTCCACGTACTCCTGGCCGGACAGCCGCATCACCTCGGCCATCACCGAGTCCGTCACCGCCCGCAGCACATAGCGGTCGCGGTCCATGCCCTCGTACCGGGAGAACTCCATCGGCTCGCCGAAGCGCACCGTGACCTTGCCCGGCCGGGGCAGGCCCGCGCCGCCCGGCTGCAGCTTGTCGGTGCCGATCATCGCGAAGGGGATCACCGGCGCGCCCGTCATCAGCGTCAGCCGCGCGATGCCCGTACGGCCCCGGTAGAGCCGGCCGTCGGGGGAGCGGGTGCCCTCCGGGTAGATCGCGAAGGCCTTCCCCTCCTCCAGCACCCGGCGGCCCGTCATCAGCGCCGCGACCCCGCCCCGGCCGCCGTCCCGGTCCACCGGGATCATGCCGGAGCCGGTGAAGAACCAGGCCATCAGCTTGCCCTTGAGGCCCTTGCCGGTGACGTACTCGTCCTTGCCGATGTAGAACACCGGCCGGTCGCAGCAGATCGGCATGATCATCGAGTCGATGAACGTGAGGTGGTTGCCCGCGAGGATCACCGGCCCGGTCCCGGGAATGTTCTCGGCGCCTTCCACCTGCGGGCGGAACATCAGGCGCAGAATCGGTCCGAGCACTGCCTTGATGACCGTGAGACGGGACAACGGTTCCTCCGGTGTCGTGGCCGGGCCGGCCGCGGTGGATCGGGGTCCACCGGGCGGTGGCCTGTGCCGACGGATGATGGTCGGTGCAGGTGAGGACGATACTCGCGGGTATGTGCTGATCGCACATCGGGTTCACGAAGCGGATACGCGGTGTTGACGTGTGTTTCCGCCATGTTGGCCGAAGGGCCGTCCTCCCGTACGCCTCCCAGCCTACGATCGGGCCTCGCTCGACCGGTCCCGGACATCACCAAGCGAGGAGCAGTCATGACGGAGCCTGCATGGACGACCCCCGGCCGGCGGACCCTTCTGGGCGCCGCGGCCCTCGGCACCGCCGCCCTGGGCCTGCCCGCCGCCGCCCAGGCCGCCGAGCGGGGCCGCGGTCACGGCGGCGGTCACGGTCACGGCCGCGGCCACGGATCGCTGCGCGATCTGCCCGTACCGACGGTGATCGGCCACCGCGGGGCCAGCGGCTACCGCCCCGAGCACACCCTCGGCTCCTACCAGCTGGCCCTCGACCTGGGCGCGCACATCATCGAGCAGGACCTCGTGCCGACCAAGGACGGGCATCTCGTCTGCCGCCACGAGAACGACATCACCGCCACCACCGACGTCGCCGACCACCCCGAGTTCGCCGGCCGCAGAACCACCAAGAGCATCGACGGACACTCGCTGACCGGCTGGTTCACCGAGGACTTCACCCTCGCCGAGCTGAAGACCCTGCGGGCCAAGGAGCGGATCCCGGGCAACCGTCCGGACAACACCCTCTACGACGGCCGCTGGACGATCCCCACCTTCGAGGAGGTCCTGCGCTGGGCCGAGAAGGAGGGCCGCAAGCGCGGCAAGCCCGTCTGGCTGTACGTCGAGACCAAGCACCCCACCTACTTCCGGGGGCTCGGCCTCGGCCTGGAGGAGCCGCTCGCCCGGCTGCTGCGCCGCTACGGCCGGGACCGCAGGAACTCCTCGCTCATCCTCCAGTCCTTCGAGCCGAGCTCCATCCAGCGCCTCGCACGCCTCGTCGGCACCCCGCGCATCGTCCTGCTCTCCGGCCCGAAGGCGCGCCCCTGGGACTTCGTCGAGTCGGGCGACCCGCGTACCGTCGCCGACCTGGTGAAGCCCGCCGGGCTGCGTTGGATGGCCTCCTTCGCGCAGGGCATCGGACCCACCCTCGACCTCGTCATTCCCAAGGACGCCTCCGGACGGCTCACCACCCCGACCACGCTCGTACGGGACGCGCACGCCAAGGGCCTGGTGCTGCACCCGTACACGATGCGCAACGAGAACAGCTTCCTGCCCGCCGACTTCCGGCGCGGCACCGATCCCAACGCCTACGGGGACGTGTTCGGCGCCTACGCCGCGTACTTCGCCACCGGCATCGACGGCGTCTTCGCCGACCAACCGGACACGGCGCTGCTCGCGGCGGCGGACCACGACGGTCGCTGACCCGGTACGGAGATGTCCCGTACGCGGCTGACGGCGGCCCGGACCGCCGTCAGCCACGTGCCCCGGCGTGCCCCGGTCGGGTGGTGCCGGGGCTCCGGGGCAACCGGTGGCCGTCACCGGCACGTCCGCCGGGACATGACGCTTCTCGATCATGACCGCGACCCGGCCGCTTCCACCGCCCTCGTCGTCCGCGCCTTACAGCCCCTGGTCCGCGCGGAGGCGAGGGCGGAGGCCCCGGCCGCCGGGCTCGACCCCGCCGACCTCGAACAGAGCGTCTGGGTACGGCTGCTGGAGCGCCCCGCGGCGGCCGTACCACCCGCCGACGCGGCCCGCTGGGTGCGCGACACCGTACGGGCCGAGGCCCGCCGCGGACGCCGCACGGCCCGGCGGGAACGCCCGTACACCGGTACGGAACCCGCCACCGGTCCGGCCGACTGTCCGGAACGCGCCGCCCTCGGGGCCGCCGAACGCCGGGCGCTGCGCTCCGCGATGGCGCGTCTGCCCGGACGCTGCCCCCGGCTGCTGGAGGCGATGCTCGCCCCCAGCGACCCGACCTACCGGGAAATCGCAGGGGAGTTGGGTATGTCACAGGGGAGCTTGGGCCCGATCCGTTCCCGTTGCCTTGGATGTCTGCGCAGAATGCTGGCTGCGGAGGTTGTCGCCCCATCCGTGCGGGGATAGGGAGCGGTAGGCAACCGGCGGACAGGTGAGCGGGAGGCGTGCACACATGGGCATGAGCGTGACCATCTCGGCGGCGACGGCACAGGACGTCGAGCAGATCTTCAGACTTCAGTACCTCTGCTTCCAGCGCGAGGCGGAGCTGTACGACAACTACCGGATCGACCCGCTCGTCCAGAGCCTCGCATCGCTGCGCGCCGAAGTCGCCGACGACCTGGTGTTCGTGGCCCGGCTCGGGGACGAAGTCGTCGGCTCGGTCCGGGGATTCACCGAACCCGACGGCACGGGCCTCATCGGCAAGCTCTGCGTCCACCCCCGGCTCCAGGGCCACGGCCTCGGCGCCCGGCTGCTGCTGGCCGCCGAGTCGGCGCTCTTCGCCGAGCGGGCGGCGACCCGCTTCCGGCTGCACAGCGGACACCGCAGCGAGGGCAATCTGCGGCTCTACCGGCGGGCCGGATACGCCCAGGTCGGGGACGTCACCGGAGCGGACGGCGTCCGGATGGTCCTGCTGGAGAAGGACGCCGCCGACCGGGACTACGTGGCCAGCGCCTGACCGTGCGCCGCGCGCGGCGGGCCGGAACGAGAGGCCCTCAGACCGCTACCGTCTTCGCGCGGCGCAGCCAGATCATCCCCGTGACCGGCAGGATCACCGGGATGAAGAGGTAGCCCATCCCGAAGTCCGACCACACCGTCGAGTCCGGGAACGCGGCCGGCTCGGCCAGCGTCCACGCGCCGACGACCAGCACGCCCAGCAGCTCCCCGGCACAGCACACCAGCGCCGCCCGGCGGGCCTTCTCCCCGCCGCGCACCAGGGAGTACGCGATGAAGCCGTACACCAGCGCCGCGACGGCCGAGAGCGCGTACGCCAGCGGCGCCCGGTCGAAGCCCCTGGCCATCTCGACGATCGTGCGCGAGGCCGCAGCGACCGTGAACACCCCGTAGAACCAGACCAGGACCCGGCCGGGACCGGTGCCCAGGTCGAAGGAACGTTCGGGGGTCGTCGCCACCTCGGGGCGGTCGGTGTCGCTCACGTCAGTTTCCCCAGATGTCATGGAGCCGGACTTCCAGAACCGCCAGCACGACCGCGCCCGCCGCCACCGTGACCGAGCCCCAGCGGGTCCGCTCGGTCAACGACAGGACTCCGGCCGAGGGCACGGCGGCGAACGAACCGGCCAGATAGGCGATGAACACCGCCATCCCCTGCTCCGGCCGCTCCCCGCGCGCCAGCTGCACCACGCCCACCACCAACTGGGCCAGCGCCAGCACGGAGACGACCGCCATCCCGATGAAATGCCAGTCCTTCGTCGGCTGGTCCCGGTAGGCGGCGTGTCCGCACCAGGCGGCAAGGGCGAGCGCGGCCACGGCGACCGCGACCGTCAGGGCGTCAAGCATGAGTCGAGGGTATTACGGACGGAACGCCCGCCCGCGTGCGGCCCCGGCCACGACGGACCGGGCCGGAAGCGGGCCGGGAAGGGCCCCGCGGGCGATGGCCGCCCCTCGCGGCGAGCATCGTGGCCTTGGCCACAACCGGCGGAGGGAGTTCCGCTCCCCGGATGTCCGGACGCCCTGGAACGTACCCCCGCAATACCCTTGTCCCCGCTGGTCACAGACGTGTGCCGACAGTGGGGCAGTGGAACCGGAACATGACCGTCCAACCGTCCAGCGCTGTCCGCTATGCGGACAGCCGGGATCGCCGAGGCGTTACGTCTGTTTTACTTGGCCCATGACCACGACGAGCAGCCGCACCCTTGCGACCGAGGCGATCAGCACGCCCGGTGCTCGTTGTATGTGTCGAATGCGCGCCTTCTGAGGGCCCCCGCCTGAGCCTCGCGCCCCGAAGCGAGACCGAGCCTGCCGCCGTCCGCACCCTGCGGAACGAGCGCGCCCGCGCATGTGCTGCCCCCCGGCCGACCGCCGCGTACAGCCATGCCGAGACCCCGGCCGAACAGCCCGAACAGTCTCTTCAGACGAATGCCCCGTGCCCGGCGGACACCGCGCCGCGCACTCGACAGTGACGGAAACCCTGTGATCACCACGACGGGCCTCACGAAGGTCTACCAGTCGCGCGACCGTGAGGTCACCGCACTCGACGGCGTCGACCTGCACGTCCGCGAAGGCGAGGTGTACGGCGTCATCGGACAGAGCGGCGCCGGAAAATCCTCCCTCATCCGCTGCGTCAACCTCCTGGAACGCCCCACCTCCGGCACCGTGACGGTGGCCGGAGCGGACCTCACCGCCCTCGCCGGCCGCGGCCGGCGGGCGAGTGCGGAGCTGCGCCGGGCACGTACCCGCATCGGCATGGTCTTCCAGCACTTCAACCTGCTGGACTCCCGCACCGTCCTGGACAACGTGGAACTCCCGCTGGAGATCCTCGGCGTCTCCGGCCAGGAACGCACCCGTAAGGCCAAGGACCTCCTGGACCTGGTCGGCCTCGCCGACAGGGCGAAGTCCTACCCCGGTCAGCTCTCCGGCGGCCAGAAGCAGCGCGTGGGCATAGCCCGCGCCCTGGCGGGCGACCCCCGGGTGCTGCTCTCGGACGAGGCGACCTCCGCGCTCGACCCCGAGACCACCCGCTCCATCCTCCAGCTGCTGCGCGACCTCAACCAGCAGCTCGGCCTGACCGTCCTGCTCATCACGCACGAGATGGACGTCGTCAAGACCATCTGCGACTCCGCCGCCCTCATGCGGCGCGGCCGGATCGTCGAGTCCGGGACCGTCGGCGAACTCCTCGCCACCCCCGGCTCCGAACTGGCCCACGAGCTGTTCCCGGTCGGCGGGACCGCCTCCGGCCCGGACCGTACGGTCGTCGACGTCACCTTCCGGGGGGAGTCGGCCTCCCAGCCGGTCATCTCCCAGCTCTCCCGTACGTACAACATCGACATCTCGATCCTCGGCGCCGCGATGGACACCGTCGGCGGCAAGCAGATCGGCCGGATGCGCATCGAGCTGCCCGGCCGCTTCGAGGAGAACGTCGTCCCCATCGGCTTCCTGCGCGAACAGGGCCTCCAGGCCGAGGTCGTCGACGACGAGACCGCCCCGCAGCCCCCCGCCGCGACCGACCCGACCGCCGCCGACGACGCCGATGTCGTCGTACCGGCACAGACGCCCGCCCCGCTCACCAAGGAGGCCGTCAAGTGACCTGGTCCGAAATGCAGCCGCTGCTCACCCAGGGCACCGTCGACACCCTCTACATGGTGCTGTGGTCCGCGCTCGTCACCGTCGCCGGCGGACTGCCCCTCGGCGTCCTGCTGGTCCTCACCGACAAGGGCGGACTGCTGCGGAACACCGTGGTGAACAAGGTCATCGGCGTGATCGTGAACATCGGCCGCTCGCTGCCGTTCATCATCCTGCTGATCGCCCTGATCCCCTTCACCACCTGGATCGTCGGCACCTTCATCGGCCCCACCGCGATGATCGTGCCGCTCGCCGTCGGCGCCATCCCGTTCTTCGCCCGGCTCGTCGAGACGGCGATCCGCGAGGTCGACCACGGGCTCGTCGAAGCGGTGCAGTCGATGGGCGGATCGATCCCCACGATCGTCCGCAAGGTGCTCCTCCCGCAGGCCCTGCCCTCGCTCGTCTCGGGTGTCACCACCACCCTCATCGTGCTCATCGGCTACTCCGCGATGGCCGGTGCGGTCGGCGGCGAAGGGCTCGGCTCCAAGGCCGTCACCTACGGATTCCAGCGCTTCGACAACCGGTTCATGCTGATCACCGTCGCGCTGCTGATCGTCATCGTCACCGTGATCCAGCTGATCGGCGACCTCACGGTCCGGCTGCTGGCCCGCCGCGGCCGCACCGCCTCCTGAGGCCACCGCCCCCGGACTTTCCTCCCCACCGAGCCCGAACTCCTTGTCCGGGCGCACCACCACCACAAGAAAGAGGCACTTTTCGTGCGCAAGAACATCAAGATCACCGCAGCTGTCGCTTCCGCCGCCGCCCTCGCCCTGGGCCTCGGCGCCTGCGGTACGGACTCCGACCCGGCCTCCGCCAAGAGCGGGACCGGCGCGAACGCCGACACCTCCAAGGCCCTGGTCGTCGCCGCGTCCCCGACCCCGCACGCCGACATCCTGAACTTCGTCAAGAAGAACCTGGCGGCGAAGGAGGGCCTCAAGCTGGAGGTCAAGGAGTTCACGGACTACGTCCTGCCGAACACCGCCACCCAGAACGGCCAGGTCGACGCCAACTTCTTCCAGCACAAGCCCTACCTGGACGACTTCAACGCGAAGCAGAAGACCACCATCGTGCCCGTCGCCGACGTGCACCTGGAGCCGCTCGGCCTCTACTCCAAGACGGTCGAGGACCTCAAGGACATCAAGGCCGGCCAGACCATCGCCGTCCCCAACGACACCACCAACGGCGGCCGCGCCCTCCAGCTGCTCGCCGAGAACGGCCTGATCACCCTCAAGGACGGCGTCGGCACCAGCGCCAAGCTGAGCGACATCACCGACCGGAAGGGCCTGGAGTTCAAGGAGCTGGAGGCCGCAACCGTGCCCCGCGCCCTGGACGACGTGGACGCCGCCGTCATCAACGGCAACTACGCCATCGAGGCCGAGCTGAAGCCCGGCCAGGACTCCCTCGCCCTGGAGAAGGCCGAGGGCAACCCGTACGCCAACTTCCTGGCGGTCAAGGACGGCAACGAGAAGGACCCGCGCGTCGAGAAGCTCGCGAAGCTCCTCAACTCCGACGAGGTCAAGAAGTTCATCGAGGACACCTACCAGGGCTCGATCGTCCCGGCCTTCGGCGCCCCCGCCAAGTCCTGACCCCCGCCCGGCACTTGCCGACGGAGCCCCGCACTTCCCTCCCCGGAGGCGCGGGGCTCCGTCGTGCCGACCCGCCCATGCACAAGGCGGACCCGATGCTGCATGCTGTGCTTTTACCCGGTCCTCGGCATGGAGCTGCGCATGACTACCACCTTTCCGTCCATCTCCATCAGCACGGACAGGTTGGTGATGCGCCCCTTCGAGATGGCCGACATCCCCGCGTACACCGAGATGATGAACGACGAGACGGTCACCGCGTGGATGGACGGGCCGAACCCGTACACCCAGGTCGACGCCGAACGCTGGGTCCGCAGGATCGCTCCTGCCGAACGCACCTCGGGCCACGGCATCGCCCTCGCCGTCACCGAGTTCCTCACCCAGCGGCTCGTCGGCAGCGTCCGCCTCCTCAACACCGACTGGCGCACCCTGGCCACCGAGGTCCGCTACATCACCGCCCCCTGGGCCCGCGGCGAGGGGTACGCCACCGAGTCCGTGCTCGCCATAGCCGAATGGCTCTTCCGCGACCAGGGCTTCGAACGCATCGAGCTGCGCACCCCCGCCGACAACACCGCGTCCCAGCAGGTCGCCCAGAAGCTCGGCTGCATCAGCGAGGGCGTCCTGCGCAACGCCCGCGTCGCCCGCACCCGGACCGAGAACGGCACCGACGGCGGCTGGACCGACATCCGCACCGACCTGATCGTCTGGGGGCTCCTCCCCGAGGACCTCGAAGGTGTCGCCGAGCAGCTCGCCGACGCCGGCGGCTACGGCACGTACAACGACTGGAAGTAGAGCCCGCAGGCCCCCGAGGGGCCAGGGCCCCCACCGGGTACTCTCACCCCTGCCCCGCGCGCACGGGCACCCGCCCCGCTCCCTTTGACACCCCAGGAGACAGACGACGATGGCCGACCGGGTCACGGTGATCGGCTGGGACGGCTCGCCACTGACCAGAGCGGCCACGGCCGCGCTCTCGGCCGCCACGCTCGTCGCGGGCGCCGCCCACCACCTCGCCCTGCCGCAGGTGCCCCCGAACGCCGAACGCATCCGCCTCGGCAGTATCGACCTGGCCGCCCGCAGGATCGCCGGACACCGCGGCAGCGCCGTGGTCCTCGCCGACGGCGACCCCGGCTTCTTCGGCGTCGTCCGCACCCTGCGCGCCCGGGAACACGGCCTGGAGGTCGAGGTCGTCCCCGCCGTCTCCTCCGTCGCCACCGCCTTCGCCAGGGCCGGCATGCCCTGGGACGACGCCCAGGTCGTCGTCGCCCACCCCCGCACCCTGCGCCGCGCGGTCAACGTCTGCCGGGCCCACCACAAGGTCGCCGTCCTCACCTCACCGGGCGCCGGACCCGCCGAACTGGCCCTCCTCCTCGACGGCGTCCACCGCACCTTCGTGATCTGCGAGGAACTCGGCACCGACCGCGAGCGCGTCACCGTCCTCACCTCCGACAGGGCGGCCGACCACGCCTGGCGCGACCCCAACGTCGTCATCGCCATCGGCGGCGGCCCCGAGACCACCGCCGCCGGCGCCTGGATCGCCGGCCGCAGGCCCGCCTACCCGCAGGGGATACGGGGCTGGGCCCTGCCCGCCGAGGCCTACCGGGCCGCCGGGGCCGAGCGGACGCAGGAGCCCGGCGAGGGCGAGTTCCCCGGCCTGCGCGCCGCCCAGCTCGCCCGCCTCGGCCCCCGCACCGGCGACCTGCTCTGGGACATCGGCTCCGGCAGCGGCGCCCTGGCCGTCGAGGCGGCCCGCTTCGGCGCGGCCGTCCTGGCCGTCGACGCCGACCCGGCCGCCTGTGCCCGCACCGAGGCCGCCGCCCGCGCCTTCGGCGTCCCCGTCCAGGTCGTCCGCGGCCGCGCCCCGCACGTCCTGGAGCGGCTGCCCGAACCGGACGTCGTACGGATCGGCGGCGGGGGAGTGCCGGTGGCCATCGCGGTCGCCGACCGCCGCCCCGAACGCATCGTGACCCACGCCTCGACCCGGGACGAGGCCGAGGCCCTCGGTGCGGCGCTCACCGGGAACGGCTACACGGTCGCATGCGCACTGCTCCAGTCCGTCGACCTGGACACCACCGCCTGGACCGAGCGTGAGAGGTCGGTCGTGTTCCTGCTGTCCGCGCGCCGTTCGGACCTCGCCCCCTGACCCGTCCGGCCCGGTACGCGGGGTAGGCTGGCCGATTGTTGTACCGCGCCCGGACGTTCGTCGCTTCGTTCGTCAATGTCCGGAAAAGTGGACTGTTTTGGTCCGCACTGTGGTACGGCACAACCCGGGGGACGCGCAACGTGGCGCAGTCCACAGTGAGCCGTGGCAGAACTGCCTGTCGCGGCGGCGAACGGCCGCGAGAATAGGAAGCTCCGCGGGCGTCTCGTGCCGCACGGCGAGCCCGCTCGTTCTTGATGACGAGCACCGGCGTGCCGTGGTTCGGCGTCCCGGGCGAAGGGCCGAAGGAGCACTGACGATGGGCGAGGGGTACGCATGACTGACACCGGCCAGATCCCGGGCGAGGGACTGCCGGAGAACGCAGGCATGGTGGAGCAGCCGGGCATCCCCGCCCCGGACGCGCACACCTTCCTCGACCCCTCCGAGCACACCCCCGAGGACGACGACCTTCTGCTGATGCCGACCTCCCAGGGCGCCTGGAGCGACCCGCAGGCGGCCCCGGCCCCCGCGCAGGGCCAGCCGGCCGCTGCGGCGCGGCCCCTCGCGCCCGAGCCCGGCGGGCAGCAGCCCCAGCCGCAGGTTCTCGCGCAGCAGGGCCAGGCCGCCCCCGCCCCGGCGGAGCCGCACGGCACCCACGAGTCCGGTGGCCGCGACTCCGGCTCCGTGGACCTCAACGGCGTACGCGTCCCCGCGCCCGCACCGGTCGGCGCGCACGCGGCGGCCGCCCCCGCCCGCCGCCCCCTGCACCGGGGCCCCGCCTCCGCCGAGGCCCCGACGTACGGCGGTACGCAGGGGGGCGTCGTGCGCTCGCTGGCCGACCGCGGCCCCGCCGGAGCCACCCGGACCGCCGCCCCCGCACGCCACGCGGGCCCGACGACGGGCCCCGAGTACTTCGACGCTCCGTCCGATGGCCTCTCGACCCTGCCGGGCCCGCAGCTGGGCGAGATCCCGCCGCAGGCCGGCGCCCCGTGGGGGGCGCAGCCGCCGGAGCAGTTCGTCGCGGAGCCGGTGGCGGTGGCCGCCGAGGCGGCTCAGCAGCCGGAGCAGGCTGTCGAGGCCGGGCAGCCGGTGGCGGAGCAGCCGGTGACCGAGCAGCCGGTGGGCGAACAAGCGGTGGCGGAGCCTGCGGTGGCCGAGTCGCTGGTTGAGGAGCCTGCGGTGGCCGGAGCCGAGGCCGAGCAGGTGGTTCCGCAGGGTGAGCCGGCCGGGCCGGTTGCGGCGTCCGCCCCGGCGGTCGCGGTGGCCCCGGCGGTCGCGGTCGACCAGCCTGAGCACCCGAACCAGCCGGATCAGCCGGAGCACCCGAATCAGCCGGTGAGGTCCGCTGCTGTCGCGCAGCCCGAGGCCGAGCCCGCGCCCGCCCAGCAGCCCGCGCCCGCGCAGCAGGCTGAGCCCGCCCAGCAGGCCGTCCCGGCAGAAACGGTCGTTCCCGGACCGGCAGCCGTGGAGGTGTCTCCCGCCGCCCCGGCCGTCGTACCGGAGCCCGGTGCCGCCCAGCCGGAGATCCCGGCGGAGGCACCTGTTCAGCCCCCGGCCGATGAGGTGGCGGCCGCCCCCGATGCGCCGGTGGAGGTGGCGGTGGCGGTGCAGCACGGTGTGGCGGTGGCTCCGGAGCCCGAGGCGCAGGCCGTCGCGGTGCGAGCCGCTGCCCCCGAACCCCAGGACCCGGCACAGGTCCCGCCCGTCGCCGAGCCGGTGGTGCAGCCCGAGCAGGAGCAGCCTGTCGAGCCGGCCCCCGAGCCGGTCCCGGCCGCAGCGGTGACCGGGAACCCGGCAGCCGTCGCGGCTCCGGAGCCGGTCGCGGCGGAGCCCGTACATCCCGAGCCCGCCGCCGAGGAGCCCGCCGAGTCCGCTGAGCCCGTGGCGGCGGAAGCAAGGGGACCGGAGGGAGCGGACGCGCCGGAGCCGACGGCCCAGCAGCTCCCCGTAACGGAGCAGGAAGCCGCCCCGGCCCCGGCCCCCGAGCCCGCAGCGGCAACGGCGGCGGAAGTGGCAGAACCGGTAGAGGAAGCAGAAGCAGCAGAAGCAGCCCACGTGGTCGCGCCCGACGCCGAGGACGGCACCGGCCCCGAGGTCATCGAGACGCCGGAGCTTCCGGACCCGCTGGAGTCCGACCAGCAGCCACAGGCCGCCAACCAGCAGCCACAGGCCGAGGCACCGCAGCCACAGGCCGCCGCCCCGCAGACGCAGGCCGAGGCACCACAGGACACCGAGGCACCGCAGCCGATCGAGGCGCCGCAGAGCACCGATGCACCGCAGCAGGACGGGCCGGCACAGCAGCCCGAGGAGCCCGTCGAGGCGTTCACCCCGCCCGCCCCCGGCTACGACGACGCCGAACGGGAAGCGGTGCTCCGGGTCATGCGCGAGCGCCGGGACATCCGCAACGGCTTCCGCAGCGACCCGATTCCGCACGACGTCCTGCTCCGGGTGCTGGAGGCGGCGCACACCGCGCCGAGCGTCGGCCACTCGCAGCCGTGGGACTTCGTCGTCATCCGCTCGGCGGAGACGCGTCGCTCCATGCACGAACTGGCCCAGAGCCAGCGCGACGCCTACGCCAAGTCGCTGCCCAAGGGCCGGGCGAAGCAGTTCAAGGAACTGAAGATCGAGGCGATCCTCGACACCCCGGTCAACATCGTCGTGACCGCCGACCCCACCCGCGGCGGCCGCCACACCCTCGGCCGGCACACCCAGCCGCAGATGGCGCCGTACTCCTCGGCGCTCGCCGTCGAGAACCTGTGGCTCGCGGCCCGCGCCGAGGGCCTCGGCGTAGGCTGGGTCAGCTTCTTCGACGAGCGGGAGATGGTGCGGGCGCTGGGCCTGCCCGAGCACCTCGAAGTGGTGGCCTACCTCTGCGTCGGTTACGTCGACGAGTTCCCCGAGGAGCCCGAGCTCATGCAGGCGGGCTGGTCCAAGCGCCGCCCGCTGTCCTGGGTCGTCCACGAGGAGACGTACGGCCGGCGCGCGCTGCCCGGTGCCGAGCCGCACGACCTGCTCCAGGAGACGATCTCCGCGATCCGCCCGCTGGACGCGAAGGCGCTCGGCGAGGCGTGGGAACGCCAGAAGCGGATGACGAAGCCCGCCGGCGCGCTCGGCATGCTGGAGATCATCTCCGCCCAGCTGTCCGGGCTCTCCCGGATGTGCCCGCCGCCGATCCCGGAGCCCGCGGCGGTAGCGATCTTCGCCGGTGACCACGGGGTGCACGCCCAGGGCGTCACCGCCTGGCCGCAGGAGGTCACCGCCCAGATGGTGGCGAACTTCCTGGGCGGCGGAGCCGTCTGCAACGCGTTCGCGGCGCAGGTCGGTGCGGAGGTCTGCGTCGTGGACGTCGGCGTGGCCACGGACCTGCCCGCGACCCCCGGCCTGCTGCCCCGCAAGGTGCGGTCCGGAACGGCGGACTTCACCACGGGCCCCGCGCTCAGCCGCGAAGAGGTCCTCGCCGCGATCGAGGTCGGCATCGAGACCGCCCGCGATCTGGTGGCGGCGGGCAACAAGGCCCTGCTCAGCGGCGAGATGGGCATCGCCAACACCACCGCGTCGGCCGCGCTGATCTGCGTGTACACCGGGATCGATCCCTCCGAGGTGACCGGCCGGGGAACCGGCATCAACGACGAGATGCACGCCCGCAAGGTCGACGTCGTCCGCCGCGCCCTCGACCTGCACCGGCCGGACCCGGCCGACCCGATCGGCGTGCTCGCGGCGGTCGGCGGCCTGGAACACGCGGCGATGGCCGGCTTCCTCCTCGGCGGCGCCTCCCTGCGTACGCCGGTGATCCTGGACGGCGTGAGCGCGGGCGCGGCGGCCCTGGTCGCCCGCGCCATCGCCCCCGAGGCACTGGCCGCCTGCATCGCCGGCCACCGCAGCGCGGAGCCCGGCCACGTGGCCGCGCTCAACAAGCTGGGCCTGCGCCCGCTGGTCGACCTCGACCTCCGCCTGGGCGAGGGCACCGGCGCGCTGCTGGCGCTCCCGATCGTGCAGAGCGCGGCGCGCGCGATGCACGAGGTGGCGACGTTCGACTCGGCGGGTGTGACGGAGAAGTAGCCCCCGCCCAGCCTCTCCGGCCTCCGGCCTCCGGCCACGGCATTCCAGCCACTCCGGTGTCCGAGGAGCGGGGTCCGGGGGCGGAGCCCCGGTTTCGGGAAGGGGCGGGCAGGAGAGAGGCCCGCCGCAGGCACCCCCACCCCGGTCCAGGGCCCCACCCGCCCCCACCCCGTATCGTGTTCCCCACCCGGGAACCCCGCTTTCCGCACGTCACAGCCGCTCCACAGCCGCAGCGGCACGCAACGCAGCACCCGCACGAGGAGCCCGTACCGCCATGGCCGAGCACGCAGACCACGCCGACCACCCCGCGTACCCCGTCGGACTGCGCCTGCACGGCCGCCGCGTCGTCGTCGTCGGCGGCGGACAGGTCGCGCAGCGCAGGCTGCCGCAGCTCATCGCCACCGGGGCCGTCATCACGCTCGTCTCCCCGTCCGCGACGCCCTCCGTCGAGGCCATGGCGGACGCCGGGGAGATCCGCTGGGAGCGCCGCCGTTACCAGGACGGCGACCTCGCCGACACCTGGTACGCCCTGATCGCCTCCTCCGACACCACGGCCAACGACGCCGCGTCCGCCGAGGCCGAGCGCACCCGGACCTGGTGCGTCCGGGCCGACGACGCCGAGGCCGCGACCGCCTGGACCCCGGCCACCGGCCGCAGCGAGAACGTGACCGTCGCCGTCCTCACCACCACCTCCCAGGGCCGCGACCCCCGGCACTCCGCCGCCATCCGCGACGCCATCGTCGAAGGTCTGCGCGACGGCACCCTCGCCGCCCCGCACCACCGCACCCGCGCCCCCGGCGTCGCGCTCGTCGGCGGCGGCCCCGGCGACCCGGACCTGATCACGGTGCGCGGCCGCCGCCTCCTCGCCGAGGCCGACGTCGTCATCGCCGACCGCCTCGGCCCCCGCGACCTGCTCGACGAACTCCCGCCGCACGTCGAGGTGATCGACGCCGCGAAGATCCCGTACGGGCGGTTCATGGCCCAGGAGGCGATCAACCAGGCGCTGATCGAGCACGCCAAGGCGGGCAAGGCCGTGGTCCGGCTCAAGGGCGGCGACCCGTTCGTCTTCGGCCGCGGCATGGAAGAGGCCCAGGCGCTGGCCGCCGAGGGCATCCCCTGCACGGTCGTCCCCGGGATCTCCAGCACCATCTCCGTCCCCGGAGCGGCCGGAATCCCGGTCACCCACCGAGGCGTCGCCCACGAGTTCACCGTGGTCAGCGGCCATGTCGCCCCAGAGGACCCGCGCTCGCTGGTCGACTGGGAGGCTATCGCCCGGCTGCGCGGCACCCTCGTCCTGCTGATGGCCGTCGACAAGATCGGCGCCATCGCCGCCGCCCTGATCGCCCACGGCAAGGACCCGGCCACCCCGGTCGCCCTCGTCCAGGAGGGCACCACCGCCGCCCAGCGCCGGGTCGACGCGACCCTCGCGGACGTCGGCGAACGCGCGGTCGCCGAGGACGTGCGCCCGCCCGCCGTGATCGTCATCGGCGAGGTCGTCGCGGTCGGCCCGGACTCCGCACCGAAGTCCGGCCAGGACCGGCCGGGTGACCAGCGGTGAAGTAACCCGCGGTTACGTATCTCGATCCCAGGCGTTGGCACCACACACCGGACAAGGCAGTATCACCCTGTGGCAGACATCATCACCGTCGACGATCCCGACGACCCGCGCCTGAGCGACTACATCGGACTGACCGACGTCGAGCTGCGGCGACGGCGCGAGCCCGCCGAAGGCCTCTTCATCGCCGAGGGCGAGAAGGTGATCCGACGCGCCCGGCAGACCGGGTACGAGATGCGGTCCATGCTGCTCTCGGCCAAGTGGGTCGACGTCATGCGGGACGTCATCGACGAGGTCCCGGCCCCCGTGTACGCCGTCGCCCCGGATCTCGCCGAGCGCGTCACCGGCTACCACGTCCACCGGGGTGCGCTCGCCTCCATGCAGCGCAAGCCGCTACCCACCTCCGACGAACTGCTCACCACCGCACGCCGGGTGGTCGTCATGGAGTCGGTCAACGACCACACCAACATCGGTGCGATCTTCCGCAGCGCCGCCGCCCTCGGCATGGACGCCGTCCTGCTCTCCCCGGACTGCGCCGACCCGCTCTACCGGCGCTCCGTCAAGGTCTCCATGGGCGCGGTGTTCTCCGTTCCCTACGCCCGCCTCGAAGCCTGGCCCAAGGGGCTGGAGACGGTACGGGAGGCCGGCTTCCGGCTCCTCGCGCTGACCCCCGACGCCAAGGCCACCAGCATCGACGAGGCGGCCCCGCACCGACTGGAGCGGGTGGCGCTGATGCTCGGGGCCGAGGGTGAAGGGCTGACCACGAAGGCCCTGATGGCGGCCGACGAGTGGGTCCGCATCCCGATGGCGCACGGCGTCGACTCGCTGAACGTGGGCGCGGCGGCCGCCGTAGCGTTCTACGCGGTGGCCACCGGACGCCCGGAGAGCTGAGCACGCACAACCCCTGCCGGGCGCGACGTCAGGACGAAGGCGTCGGCCCCCGCACGGCCTGTACTCGCGCGGCCTGTGCTTGCGCCTGCGGCACCCGATTCGACTGATCGGTCCAGGCCCCGGTCCCGGTTTTCCCGCCCATCCCCCGCGCCGGCCCCTGGCAGCCCTGCGCCGCCGCGATGCCCAGCGCCACCAGCAGCGTCACCACGACGAACACCACCAACCGCTGGCGCAGCAGCCGCGGATTGGCCGGACGCCGCCCCGCCGAGGTCGTCCGGCCCCCGGAGCGGGTCCCGGGCCGGCCGTTCGTCCCGGCCGGGGCCCCCTGCCGCTTCCCACCCGAACGCGTCGTATGGCGCGCCGCCTGCTGCGGGCGCGAGCCCCCGGTGCGCGGCGGCGCCGGACGCGCGGGCGCGCCGCGCCTGCCCGGCTGGGGACGGGAGGCCGACGGACCCTCCGAACGGCGGGTGTGCTGCTCGGCGTACGGATCGGCCATCCGCCCGGTCGGCCGGTCGGCGTCCTGGACGGAGCGCTGCACGGGCGGCCGGCTCTCGTGCAGCCCCTGCGCCTCGCGCGCCGCGATCTCCTTGAGCCGCATGGACAGTTGCAGCGTGCTGGGCCGCTCCTCCGGGTCCTTCGCCAGACAGGCGCGCACCAGGGGGGCCAGCGCGTCGTGCACCTCGTGGAGCTGCGGCTCCTCGTGCACGACGCGGTACAGCATCACCTCGGAACTGCCGTGTCCGAAGGGGGAGTCGGCCATCGCCGCGTACGCCAGCGTCGCGCCGAGCGAGAAGACGTCCGTCGCGGGCGTCACCGCCGCGCCCCGGACCTGCTCGGGCGCGAGGAACCCGGGCGACCCCACCGCCGTACCGACATGGGTGAGCGTGCTCGCCCCGGTCGCCCAGGCGATGCCGAAGTCGATGATGCGGGGGCCCTTGGGGGAGAGGAGGATGTTCGACGGCTTCAGGTCGCGGTGGACCACCCCCGCCTCGTGCACCGCCACCAGCCCCTCGGAGAGCGCCGCCCCGATCGAGGCGACCTCGGCGGCGGCCAGGGGGCCCTCCTCGGCGACCTTGTCGTGCAGGGAGGGGCCGGGCACGTACTGCGTCGCGAACCACGGACGGTCCGCCTCCAGATCGGCGGCGACCAGCCGGGCCGTGCAGCCGCCCCGGATCCGCCGGGCCGCCGACACCTCGCGCGCGAACCGCGAACGGAACTCCTGATCCTCCGCCAGGTCGGGCCGGATCACCTTGAGCGCGACCCGCTGGCCACGCCGGTCGGAGCCGAGGTAGACGACGCCCATGCCGCCCGCGCCGAGCCGCCGGTGCAGCCGGAACGAGCCGACGAGACGCGGGTCCTCGCGCCGGAGCCGCATCATCGCCATCGTCTGCCCATCCCCGCTGCCTGGTCCGCCTGACGAGGCACAGCTTACGTACCCCGCGCCCGGCGTGCTCAGAGGCCGCGCCCTCGCCGGGGATTCGATTGTCCGTGCCGTACGGGGGAGGTGAAGAGGGGGCAGGGCGCGGCGGATCCGGGCCCATCGGCCGGCCGGACCGCTCAACGGGCCACCGGGCAAGGGGCATTGGATCGGTGCGGGAACGCCGGGACGCGGTCGTCGCGCGGGGCGTGACCACCGTCCCGGCCCACGGGGTGACGGTGTCCCGGGCGGCCCCCCGGCACCGGGGCGGCCGCCCGGCGGGGGCGGTGGGCGTGAGTGAAGTCACCCACCGGGCGCCCTCGTGAGGCCGAGGGGCACGTACCGGCGCACGCACCGGGCACGTACCCGAGGCACGTACCGGACCGGCCCCCGACGCCCCCTCGGGGATGACCCCAACCTCCGATGGTCCGTCTCCACCCAGGGGAGTACGCCGATCGACGACGGCTCATCCTCCGGGAGGCCCGGGATTCGGTACGCGGGCATGACGCCCTGTGCTCGCCGCTTACCTAATGTTGAGATCAAGCGGCGGGCGCAGCACTCGTCCCCCGAGGTCACACGCCCGCCGCCCCACATCAGGTCAGGAGAGGAACCATGTCGGACACGGCGACGCGGACGATGGTCCGTATGCAGGGACGCAAGGCGTACGCCGCGTTCGGCGGCCGTTCGTCCGGCACGCGCCACCCCTTGGTGGCGACGGTGATGGTCCTTCCCCTGGCGGCCCTGCTCGCGGTCGTCTTCGGCGGCTGGGACGCGGTGGTCACCCATGCGTCGTCCGTGGCGGTGATGCTGGGGCGCTGAGCGGCGCCCGGGGTCCGGAAGAGCGGTCCGGACCCGCGGCATCCGGCCAACAGCCCCGTGGGGACGGGGGTGCGGCGGACGGCAGCGTTTGTCCGGTCAGCTGGGGAGCTGACCGGGCATCGCGCTGTCCGGGCCCATGCGCTTCCCGTGCGGGCCCATGCGCATCCCCGGTCGGGCCACGCCTTTCCCGTCCGGGCCTGTGCGTTTCCCCGGTCCGGCCCCATGCGTTTCCCGTGCGGGTCGGCGCACAGCACCGGCGCCGGCCGGACCGGCTCGCGCGTTACGCTCCCGGTGGGACCGGTGCCACGGCCGGGCCGACCGCCGCCCGGGGGAGCCGTTGACCACCACCGAGACCTCAGTCGTCCATGACCTGGGCGCCCTCGCACACCGCCTCTCCCACCCCACCAGGACGCGTTGCGTGTGCGAGCCGCCGCAGGTCCTCGCGGACCGGCCCGACGGCACGGTGGTCCGCAGCGGCGCGATCGTGGCGAAGGCGCACGCCGCCGACACCGACCGTGCGGCACTGGCGGCCCGTACCGCCCTGGCAGCCGCCCCGCAGCTCACCGGGATCCTGCTCCCGCCGCTGGCCGCTCCCGAGCGACCGGAGCCCTCGGACGCCCCCCAGCGGCCAGAGCCCTGCGAGCAGCCCCCGCCCGCCGCCGCCCGCCCCGTCACGCTCTGGCCGTTCGGCGCGCCCGTCGACCCCACCGACCCCGAGGCGGCTCCCTGGGCCGAGGCCGCCGTACTGCTCGCCCGCCTCCACCGGACCGAGCCCCCGTTCCGGCTCCCGCCGACGCGGGGACCGGCCAAGGCGGCGCGGGCCGTCGCCCGGATGCGCGCCGCCCTTCCCGGCGACCCGGCCGTCCTGCCCGTGCTGGCCGGCTGGCACGCCCTGCCCGCCTGGGCCAGGGGCGAGGCCCCGGCGCCCGCACGGAGGGCCGGCTTCCTGTGCCACGGGGACCTGCACCTGGGCCAGCTCGTCCGCCATCCCGCGCCGGACGGGCCCTGGCTGCTCATCGACGTGGACGACGCGGGGACGGGCGATCCGGCGTGGGACCTCGCCCGGCCCGCAGCCTGGTACGCGGCCGGGCTCCTGGCTCCCGAGGACTGGTCCGCCTTCCTGGACGCCTACCGGTCCGCCGAGGGGCCCGCGGTGCCCGCCGCCGGGGACCCCTGGACCGAACTGGACGTCCCGGCCCGCGCGCTGACGGTGCAGACGGCGGCCCTCGCCCTGGCCAAGTGCGCCGCGGAGAAGCGGGATCCGGACGAGCTCGAACAGCTGATGATCGAATCCTGTGCCCGAATCGCTACGCTGCCGCCCGAGTCGGCGGTCGGCCAGGCGTCGTAGGGTGAACGGACCGTGGCCGGGCAGACCTTGCGGCGACGGCACAACGAGGGCGAGGAGCCGAGCCGATGATGCAGTGTCCGAAGTGTCACGCGCAGATGAACACCTACAACCGCAACGGCGTCCAGATCGAGCAGTGCAACGGCTGCCGGGGGATATTCCTCGACTACGGCGAGCTGGAGTCGCTGACCCGCCTGGAGTCCCAGTGGTCCCAGCAGGCTCCGCCCGCGCCCCCCGCCCCCGGGGGCTACCCGGCCGCTCCCGCCCCGCAGGCATACCCGGCCGCTCCCGCCGCCCACGCCCCCGCCTGGGGCGCGCCGCAGCACGGCGGGCACGGTGGGCACTACGGCCACCACCGTCAGAAGGGCTTCGGTCGGATGCTGTTCTCGTCCTGAGCGTTCCTTCGTGGTCCGGCCGGCCCCGCGCCGCCGGACCACGAAGGGGGCGGCCCGCACGACGAAAGAACCCCCGGCCGTGGAGACGACCGGGGGTTCTCGATGGTGCGCGATACTGGGATTGAACCAGTGACCTCTTCCGTGTCAGGGAAGCGCTCTCCCGCTGAGCTAATCGCGCGGGATGACCCTGCGTGTACTGCGTGCGCGATACTGGGATTGAACCAGTGACCTCTTCCGTGTCAGGGAAGCGCTCTCCCGCTGAGCTAATCGCGCGGGGATCCTTGCGGACCGATGATCCTTACGGACCAGTGGACGATACTGGGATTGAACCAGTGACCTCTTCCGTGTCAGGGAAGCGCTCTCCCGCTGAGCTAATCGTCCTTGGAGGTGGAGACGGGATTTGAACCCGTGTAGACGGCTTTGCAGGCCGTTGCCTCGCCTCTCGGCCACTCCACCAGGGATGGGGGCTCGGGAAGAATCCCCCACCTTCTGCGAGCGGACGACCAGGTTCGAACTGGCGACCTCAACCTTGGCAAGGTTGCGCTCTACCAACTGAGCTACGTCCGCTTGTCTTTCCCGGCCCGCTTGCGCGTCCCGGCGACGTGTTGAACTCTAGCGGATTCCTGGGCCAGTACAAAAACGCGTTTGTGCAGCGTGCTGCGGTGACCTCGCCCCGACGCAGGTCACCGCACACCGTCCTAGACTCATTCGCGTGTCCGATCTCGCCCCCTTGGCCCGCTTCGACGGCCTCATCGCCTCCGGTCTGCAGGATGTGACCCACGATCCCGCAGCCCTTGACTCGTCCGGTTTCTGGGCGGTATGCGCCGATTTCGAAGGCCGCATCGTCTGCGCCCGCTTCTCCGACGTACGCAAGGAGGCGGTGCCCCCTCCCGTACCCGGAGCCTGGCGTGGGCCCGCCACCGGGGACTGGGCCTCCTCGCTGGACCGTGACGCCTACACGGCGGGCGTACGGCGGATTCGTGAACACATCGCGGCGGGCGACGTCTACCAGGCCAACCTCTGCCGGGTGCTGTCCGCGCCGCTCCCCGGCGGCGGGTCAGGGGCCGACGTCGACGCCCTGACCTCCCTGCTCGCCCGCGGCAACCCGGCCCCGTACGCGGGAACGATCCGGTTGCCCGGCCATGGCGTGGAGGTCGCCACCGCCTCCCCGGAACTCTTCCTGCGGCGCGACGGGCGGATCGTGGAGTCCGGGCCGATCAAGGGCACCGGCCGGACCGAGAACGATCTGCTGGCGAAGGACCACGCCGAGAACGTGATGATCGTGGACCTGGTCCGCAACGACCTGGGCCGGGTCTGCGCCACCGGGAGCGTGAGCGTGCCCGATCTCTGCGTGGTGGAGAAGCACCCGGGCCTCGTCCACCTCGTCTCCACCGTCCGGGGCCGGCTGGCCGACGGAGCGGGCTGGCCCGAGCTGTTCTCGGCCGCCTTCCCGCCCGGTTCGGTCACCGGCGCGCCGAAGTCCAGCGCGCTGCGGATCATCGCCGAGCTGGAGAGGGCCCCGCGCGGGCCGTACTGCGGTGCGATCGGCTGGGTCGACGCCGACCGGGGCACCGCCTCGCTCGCGGTGGGCATACGGACGTTCTGGATCGACCGGACCGGCCCCGCGCCGCTGCTGCGGTTCGGCACCGGCGCCGGGATCACCTGGGGATCCGACCCGGAGCGCGAATGGGACGAGACCGAGCTCAAGGCCTCCCGGCTGCTCGCTGTAGCGTCGGGTGCGTATCCGGAGACAGGAAGGACCGCGATATGAGGATCTGGGTCAACGGCGGACTGCGCAGCGCAGACGACGCCCGGCTGTCGGTGCTCGACCACGGGCTGACCGTGGGCGACGGCGTCTTCGAGACGGTGCGTACGAGCGAGGGGCGCCCCTTCGCCCTGACCCGGCACCTCGACCGCCTCACCCGGTCCGCCCGGGGCCTGGGCCTGCCCGACCCGGACCACGACGAGGTCCGTCGCGCCGCCGCCGCGGTCATCGACGCCAACCCCGTCGCCCTGGGACGCCTGCGGATCACTTACACCGGCGGGCTGTCCCCGCTCGGCTCGGACCGGGGCACCGCCGGGCCGAGCCTCGTCGTCGCCCTCGACGGGGTGCGCCGCCGCCCGGACAGCACGGCGGTCATCACCGTCCCCTGGACGCGCAACGAACGCGGCGCGCTCACCGGCCTGAAGACCACCTCGTACGCCGAGAACGTCGTCGCCCTGGCACGGGCGCGGGAGCGGGGCGCGTCCGAGGCGCTGTTCCCCAACACCGCCGGCCGCCTCTGCGAAGGCACCGGCTCCAATGTGTTCGTCGTCCTGGACGGCCGTATCCACACTCCGCCGCCGGCCTCCGGCGCTCTCGCCGGGATCACCCGCGCGCTGGCCGTGGAGTGGACCGGGGCCGAGGAGACCGACCTCCCGATGGACGTCCTCGCCGAGGCCGACGAGGTGTTCCTGACCTCGACCCTCCGCGACATCCAGGCGGTGCACCGGGTCGACGACCGCGAGCTGGCACCGGAGCCGGGACCGGTGACGGCGAAGGCCATGCGGATCTTCGCCGAGCGCGCCGCCGACGACCTCGACCCGTAACGGGCCCGACGGCGCCGAAAAGCGCGTGACGGGGCGTCGCGCAGGGGATACAAACCCTTGATGACCACGACACTCCGGCCGTCCGGGCCGCTTCAGCAAGGCGCCGACGGGGCGCGGGCCCGCCACTACGACGTGTGCGACAACGGGCGGCCCGTCGGCACCGTCGCGATCAGCACCGACGACGCCTTCGGTGCGACCGCCGGGGTGCTGAGCTCCCTCGGCGTCGACGAGGACCGGCGCCGACGCGGCCGGGGCACCATCGCCGTGCTCGCCGCCGAGGAGGTGCTGCGGGGATGGGGCTGCACCCGGGTACGGGTGGAGGTCCCCGCCGACAACGACCCCGCCCGGCGCCTCGCGGCCGCCCTCGGCTACACCGAACGCAGCCGCAACATGATCAAGAACCTCGCCCCGGACCCCGTACCGCTCCCCGATGGCCGCACCTCGCGCGCGATGCGCGAGGAGGAGTTCGCCGCCTGGCGGCAGGACGCGGTGCGGTCGTACGCGCAGGACTGGGCCGACCGCGGAGTGCCGCCCGAGCAGGCCCGGCGCAAGTCCGAGACCGACCACGCCACCCTCCTGCCGGACGGACCGGCGACCGAGGGGGTGCGCTTCGAGGTGCTGGTGCACGCGGGCGAGGTGGTCGGCCATGTGTGGGTGGCCCGGCGGGAACTGCCGCCGGGCGGCCCGGCCGGGTATGTCTTCGACGTCGAGGTGCGCGAGGAACACCGGGGCCGGGGCCACGGCCGGGCCCTGATGCTGCTCGCCGAGGACGTCACCCGCGCCTGGGGCACGGACCGGCTCGGCCTGCACGTCTTCGCCTCCAACACCCCGGCCCTGCGGTTGTACGAGTCCCTCGGCTACACGACGACGCGGTACAACCTGGCCAAGGCGTTGTAGCGGCTTCCCGGCCGCTTCGGGGCTACCGGTCGCGCGCGGCCAGGGTCCGGTCGACGATCTCCTCGATCCGCTCGCGCAGCCCGTCCTGGCTCTTGCCGCCGTCCAGCCGCTCGTCGCCGATCACATAGGTGGGCGTGCCGGTGACGCCGATCGCCTTGCCCTCCGCCTGGTCGGCGTCGACGATCAGCAGATGCCGGCCGTCGATCAGCGCCGTGTCGAACTCCTCGGCGTCCAGGCCCAGTTCGCGTGCCACGTCCAGGAGCAGCGGCTCACCCGTGCGGCCGAGGCCGGCGGTGCGGGACAGCAGGGCCTCGATGTACGGCCAGCCCTTGCCCTGGTCCGTCGCCTCCTCGGCGGCCTGGGCCGCGGCGTAGGCGTGCTTGTGCTTCTCCAGCGGGAAGTGCCGCAGCCGGATCTCGACGCGGTCCCCGTACCGGGCGCGCAGGGCGTGCACATCGTCGAGGGCTCGGTGGCAGTCGGGACATTCGAGATCGCACCAGAGGTCGAGGACGAGAGGTGCCGCGGGGGTGGATTCGCTCATGCGGCCATTCTTTCAGGCCGGGCAGGCTCCTCCCCATCGGGACCGGGACACCCCCTGGGGAGGAGCCGGGCCCTGAAATGTCCCTGAGGTGGACCGCCGCCGTGGCCCCGGGGGCGGTCGCCGGTGCAGGATGGAAGGGACGTACCCCCTGCGCCTGGAGGCCCTGATGCTTGCCGAGACCATCTGTTCCGCGGTGTCGGCGGCCGGCCTGGGCATCGCCGCGGTGACCGCGTACCGCAAGCGGTTCCTCGCGGCGACGCGGATCGCCGCCTACTCCCTCGTCCCGGTCGGGCTCGTGCTGACCGGGGTCGTCGAGTGGGTCGCCGGGATCGCCTTCAGTCCGAGCGTCTGGCTCGGCTTCGGGGTGCTGGGCCTGTCCTGGCTGCTGTTCATGACCACCCGCGCCATCGAGCGCCGCAGCGGCACCACCCGCGCGGAACGCAAGGCCGCGCGGGCTGCCGGGCGGAACGAGGCGGTCGCCCCGGCCGCCTCCGCCCCCTCGCTCGGCGCCGGCGATGCGGCCGGACCGGCTTCGGCGGCCGCGAAGCCCCAGCCCCAGTCCCAGCCGAAGCCGAAGCCGAAGAAGAAGCAGGAGGCCGCCGCGCCCGGCGAGGACTTCAGCGACATCGAGGCGATCCTCAAGAAGCACGGCATCTGAGACGGCCGCCCCCGGCGCTCGGGCCGCCGGTCCGAATGCCTGACGGCGACTCGTACGCCGGAGCGATTACTGATGGCCACGGGACGGTGAACTCCCGGGGGAATGGCATCGGTTGATCGCCAACCCGGCCGCGGGTGCGTCATGATCACTCCGAGATGGTGGACACTTCCCGGGGCGATACCCCCGCACCCCCCGCCGAAGAGCCCCGCGGCTGTCTCTTCGCGCTCTCCCAGCCGCCCCTGATGATCTTCCTGGCGGTGATCGGGGGCCTGCTGCTGATGGCCGCCCTGCATGATCTCTTCGTGCTGTGACGCCGCGCGCCCCCGTGCGGGGCGGCGCGGGCGTCAGCCTGCGGCTTCCTTGCGCCGGGCCCGGTACGCCGCGACGTGGAGCCGGTTTCCGCACGTACGGCTGGAGCAGTAGCGGCGGGAGCGGTTGCGCGACAGGTCGACGAACGCGTGCCCGCAGCCCGGGGCCTCGCAGCGCCGCAGCCGCTCCTGCTCGCCCGCCACGAGGATGAAGGCCAGCGCCATGCCGCAGTCGGCCGCGAGATGGTCGGCGACCGAGGCGTCCGGGGCGAAGTAGTGCACGTGCCAGTCGTAGCCGTCGTGGTCGGTGAGCTGCGGGGTGGTCCCAGCCGCCGCGACGAGCCGGTTGACCAGGTCGGCGGCGGTGCGGGGGTCGGGCGCCGCGAAGACCTCGGCGAACCGGGCCCGTACGTCGCGCACGGCGGTCAGGTCCTTCTCGCCGAGTGTGCCGACCCCGCTGATGAGATGCCGTTCCGCGAAGGCGTACAGCGCGGCGATATCGGCGAGACCGTCCTTCGAGCCGCCCATGAGCCCGTCCGCGGGGTCGTCCCGCGGCGGCTCGCTCTCCGGTGCGGTGTTCACCAGATCGACCACCGTGTCGAGGGCGATCCGGGTGTCGTGGGGGATCAGCACGCTTCGCTCCCTGGCCTCCCGGCGGGCGGGCGCCTGCCGATGGCGGCTGACTCTACTGGCTCGGCCCGCCGGTGCCAGGCCCCGGTGCGGACCCGCCGGGGAGGGGAAGCAACCCCTCCGGCTCCCGGGAGGAGGGCGGCGCCCAGGGGTGAGCGCACCGGCGCCGTCGTCACGGTGGATGCCGCGACGACGGCGCCGGTGTCTGCCCTATGCGGTTGTCAGCACGACGTCGTCGCCCCGAGTCGGACGGCGTCGAGCGGCTCTCTGCCTGGCTCAGCTCTCGGCCAGGATGTGGGAGAGCTCCGTGTCGAGATCGAAGTGACGATGCTCGGTGCCGGGCGGAACCGCGGCGTCGGTCCTCTTCAGGAACGACTCCAGGGCCCGCGCCGGAGCTTCGAGCAGGGCTTCTCCCTCCGGGGAACTCAGGGCGATGCATACGACGCCTTGACCGTGACTACGAGATGGCCAGACGCGGACGTCTCCGGTGCCGGTGGGCCGGTGCAGCCCCTCGGCAAGGAGGTCACGGGCGAATACCCATTCGACCGTCTCCTCCGCTCCGGTGTGGAAGGTGGCGTGCACGGCATAGGGATCGGCCGTGTCATACCGCAGGCCCGCGGGTACAGGCAGTGAGGACTCGCTCGACACAACGAGGCGCAGGTGCAGCTCGCAGCTGACCGTGGTGTTCATAAGCGCCAGGGCCTTTCGCTCAGTGTGCGCTCGGGGATTCGCACGTCGGCGAAATCGACATGCCACCTACGGTGGCGTTGTAAACCCCTCTGACCTATTTGTGATGCTTCGAGCCCCCCGCCCGGCGGCGTGTAACTTTGAGTCATGCACCCATTCCGGTGACGAAGACAGGTCGGGTAAGTTGAGCCTCATGAACGCGGAGAGTGACGAGCGGAGCGAGGTCGCCGAGCAGGCGGCCCCGGCATCCGCCACGGGGGAATCGGACCGGGCGGAACGCGAGCTGGGCTCGCGGGCGCCGGGGTTCATCAAGGCATCGAAACCGCTGCACCTGAGCTGGCAGGTCGGCGTCTTCATCGTCGGCCTCGGCGTCGTGATCGCGGGCGTGCTCATGCTGGTGCTGCCCGGCCCCGGCTGGCTGGTGATCTTCGGCGGCATGGCGATCTGGGCGACCGAGTTCGTCTGGGCCCAGCTGGTGCTGCGCTGGACCAAGCGCAAGGTCACCGAGGCCGCGCAGCGGGCCCTCGATCCCAAGGTCCGGCGGCGCAACATCATCCTCACCACCGTGGGGCTCGTGATCATGGCGGTGCTGGTCGGGATCTACGTCTGGAAGTTCGGGCTCGCCATGCCGTGGAAGATCAGCGAGTAGTCCGGGGACGGTCCAGGAGCACCGCTGACATGGGGTAATGTTTGCGGTGCGCCCGGGGCGATTAGCTCAGTGGGAGAGCGCTTCGTTCACACCGAAGAGGTCACTGGTTCGAACCCAGTATCGCCCACCCGGACAGAGGGCCCGGGAGACGGAATCCGTCTCCCGGGCCCTCTGCGTTGCCCGGCCCGCCTCCCCGACCCGTTTCCCGGCCCGGGAGGCGCGGTTTCCCTCCGGCCCGGGAGCCGCCGCGAACGGCGGGCCCCCGGACCGGCGCGGCTCACCGCATCCGCCCCAGCGCGTCCTTCAGCCGCCGGGCGTCGCGCAGCCGCTGCTCGTACGTCGCTCCCACCACCAGCAACAGCAGCCCGGCCAGGGCCGGCGGCAGCCACCGGGGGAGCGCCCCCGCCACCTGCACCACGTACGGCGCCAGCTCGTGCAGCCCGTCCAGCGCCAGCACCGCCCCGCCGAGCAGCAGCAGCGCCTGGAGGCGGTAGCGCGCGCCCAGCAGCGTGACGGCCAGCGCCGCCACCCCCAGCAGCAGCGGCCGGAGCCAGTCCGTGTCGGTCCAGGCGACCGCCAGGCTCGGCAGCAGCGTCGCCGCGAGGCCCGGCCCGTACGCCGTCCACGAGGACGCCTCCCGGTCCCCGCGCCGCCGCAGCACCCCGACCACCAGCGCGGGCACGGTCACCGGCAGCGTGTACGCCTCCGGGAACGACACCTCCGAGGCCGCCAGCCGCACCCAGGTGGCCAGCACGAACAGCACCGCCGCCAGGTAGCCCGCCACCGGCCGCCGCTCCGGCCGCACCGCCGAGCCCGCCGCCAGCACCCCGCACAACGCCAGCACCAGGGCCAGGAACGGCGCGTCGGGCACCGCGAGCCCCACGGCCACCAGCGCACCCAGTGCGCCCGTCAGCTCCACCGGCAACGCCACCGGGTTCCGCCGCAGCCGTGCCCCGAGCAACACGGTCAGCGCGGGCACCACGAGCAGCAGCGGCGCGGCCTCGTGCGGGGCGAGGCCCAGGGACCGGCCCGCGAACCCCGTGAGCACGGTGGCCCAGACCACCGCGGCGACCGCGAACACCGCGCGCGGCACCTCGGCCCCCGCCCGGACCGCCGCCCCGGCGAACAGCACCGCCAGCGCGCCGAACACCGCGTAGGAGGTCCCCTCGGACGCCAGCGACAACGCCCCGGCGCTCACCGCCCCGGACACCGCCGCCACCAGCGCGGTCACCGGCACCGCCGCCGACGCGCCCCGGCCGCTCCCGGCACCCCGGACCGCCGCCGCGAGCAGACCGCCCACCAGGGCCGTCTCCCCGGCCACCGCGACCGCGTAGGGCACGTCCAGCACGGCCCCGGCCAGCAGCAGCGCACCCCAGCCGAGAGCCACCGCCCCCGCACCGGCGGCCCCGCGCACGGCTGCCCCGGAAGGCCGCCTGCGGGCACCGGCCCCACCGGTGGTGTACCAGGGCGCCCCGGCACCGGGCGGCGCCGTCCAGGCCGTGCCCGGCGTACCCGCCGCCGCGTCCGGCTCGGGCGTCTCCGCCCGTGCGGCCACCGGCGCGGTGATCCGCACCAGCGACGGCCACCACCGGTACGCCGACCCCAGCAGCCCGGCCACCAGGGCGAGCACCACCGGGTCCGCGGCCTGCTCCGACCACGACAGCGTCGCCCCCAGCGCGGACCGGAAGCCCTCCGGCGACCCCGCCCACACATCCGACAGCAGGGTCACCGGGCCCAGCAGCACCGACGCGAGCGGCGGCAGCGCCCACACCAGGGCCCCGGCCACCACCGCGCCCGACGCCACCAGCACCCCGCGTGCCGCGTCCCTCGGCAGCCCCGTCCGTACCACCCCGGTCAGGGCGAGGCCGCACAGCAGATACGCGAGCACCAGCCAGCCGTCCGGCACCGCCGCCACCGCCACGCCGCCCACCCCGGCCACCGCCGTGAGGCCGGCCACCACGCCGCCCGCCCGTGCGAAACCCTTCGGCGCGCGCCACGCCCCGGCCAGGGCCGCCGCCGACGCCGCCAGCAGCAGCGCGCCCGGAGCCACCGCCCCGAGCGGCCCGGAGGCCGTCATGGACAGGGCCAGGCCCACCATCAGGGCCGAGAAGCCCATCACCGATCCACCGACGCACGCCGTGACCCGCACCCCGGCGCCCTTGCCCCACAGTGCGATCACTCCGTCCAGCACCGCCGTCGCCAGCAGCGCCCACCCGACCACCAGCGCCGGTGCGCCCGCGGCCCACGCCCAGAACAGCAGCGGCCACTGGGCCAGCACCACGGCGGCCGGCAACGGCAGGCGCAGCTTGCCCAGCGCCAGCCCGTACGCCGTCCACAGCGCCGCGAGCACCGCCGAGGCGACGGCCGTGAAGCCGAGCCCGTCCGCATCGGGCGCGGCGACCGCGTGAACCGCGTAGACGTCCAGCAGCGTCAGCACCAGGGCCAGGGCCGCCAGCGCCTCGGCGGTGGCGGCCAGCTTCCGCCGCAGCAGCACCGCCGGGGTGATCAGCGCCCCCAGGGTCATGGCGGCCAGCACGGCCGACCGGCCGCCGATCCCCATCGAGCCCCAGCTCACCAGCGTGAACGCGACGGCCGCGACCGTCAGCAGCAGTCCGCCCAGCGTCAGCAGGACGTTCTGCGCGCTGCGCGGGGCGGACGGCTGCTTCGGGACATAGCCCCACGGCTGCGCGGGGGCGCCGGGAGGCGCGCCCCAGCCCGACGGGTTCCAGCCCGGCGCGGCCGTGGGCGTGGGCGGCCGCAGCGCGGCGAGCAGCCAGGCACGCCGGGTCAGCAGCTGGGCCCTGCGGGCGTCCAGCTCGGCCAGTTCTCGGTCGAGGCGGGCCAGTTCCTCGGCGGGCGGGGGCACATGTTCCATGTACGGGAGTGTGGCCCCGGCCACGCGGCCCGTACATGCGCTCGGATACTCACTTGTCGGCCACGACGCCCTGAGTAGAGCGCCGGCGGAAGGAGTTTGAACGAAGCCCGCGAAGCCCTGTATGGTTCAACCCGTTCCCGGGCGATTAGCTCAGTGGGAGAGCGCTTCGTTCACACCGAAGAGGTCACTGGTTCGAACCCAGTATCGCCCACCGGGGAAAGCCGGTCCGCCAGCATCACGCGGACCGGCTTTCGCATGTCCCACCCCCTTGGACCCTCACGCCGCCGCGGGCAGTCCCGGGCGCAGCGGCCACGCCGGATCCACGGACTCCGGCGTCCCGCTCTTCGCGAACCACGCCTCCAGACCGCGCGCCTGGGCCGCGTGCCAGGTCACCTGAAGGGTGTGCAGCTCGGACGGCGACAGCCGCTCCAGCCGGGCCGAGAAGCGCCGGCACACCGCCCGCACCAGCTCCAGCGAGGCGGTCGCGTCGGCCGCCGCTTCATGGGCCCCGTCGAGCACCACCTCGTAACGCGCGCACAGATCCGTGAGCGTACGGCGGCCCTTGCGGTAGCGGTCCAGATGCTTGTCCAGCACCCGCGGGTCCACCACCCGCATCGGCACGCCGTCCAGATAACCGGCCAGCGACGATGCCCGGTGCCGCCTCAGCTCCCGGTCCAGCAGCGTCAGGTCGAAGGGAGCGTTCATCACGACCAGCGGCCGGCCCGTCGCGCAGCTCTCCGCCAGTGAACGGGCTATCTCGTCCATCACCGGGGCGGGCCAACGCCCGTTGCGCTGAAGGTGATCGTCGGTCAGGCCGTGGATCTCGGTCGCCCCGGGCGGAACCGGCACGCCCGGATTGACCAGCCAGCGGGTGACGCGGACGCGACCGCCCGCGGTGTCCTGCGCGACGAGAGCGGCCGAAACGATCCGGTCCTGCTCGACGTCCACGCCTGTTGTCTCCGTGTCAAAAGCGGCCAGTGGCCCCTCGAACCAGTGCATCATCCCCGAACTCCTCGCACCCGCACGGCAGATGGAATGATTCCACTGCCCGATATCGGTGATACCCGGGCTGTTTGCCTGATACGCCGTTTGCGGGCGGTCCGATGCGGTGACAACACAGGTGAGACGCCGGGAAGTTGCTGTCGGCGTCCGTCGATCCGCCCAGCCCACGACACCCCGCCGGCAGGTCACCTGCCATCGATCGGCACGCCCGGAAGGCACACGGAGCCATGGCGCTCGCGCAGCCCGACCCCGGGGGACCCGCCCACGCCGAGGCCTTCGGGCCGCGGCCGCCGCAGCGGCCCGACGCACCGCTGCGCGGCTCCCTCGCCACCACCGCCTGCATGGAGACCCTTCAGGTGGGCTATCTGCACGCCGTCGCGGCGGCGGCGGGATGCTCGCTGTCCCAGCCCTTCCCCGACAACGGCATCGACTGGCACGTCAGCCACGGCGCCCCGGCCCACGCCGTCGACGACGAAGTGACCATCAAGGTGCAGCTCAAGTGCACCTACCAGATACCGCCGCACCCGGTCGGCGGGGCGTTCTCCTTCACGCTCGACAACGCCCACCTCCTCAAGCTCGCCCGCAGCCCGGTGTCGGTGCACAAGATCCTGGTCGTGATGCTCGTGCCCCGCAGCCAGGACGACTGGCTGCGCGCCGGCCCCGGAAGTCTCGACCTGCGCCACTGCTGCTACTGGACCAACCTGGCCGGCCACGCGGTGACGGGCCGGTACCGGACCACTGTGCGCATCCCGACCTCGCGGATCTTCGACGACCGCGCACTCTGCGACATCATGGCCCGGGTCGGGGCCGGAGGGAGACCCTGATGCACCGGTCGATGGACGAGCCCACGGGCGGAGCGGGACTGCCCGCCGCCCGCTCGCACCCCACCGCCCGCCCCGGACCCCCGCCGGCCGCCGTGGCCGGAGCGGAGCTGCCCGACCCCGCCGTCCTCGCCGCCCTCCTGCGCCGGCACGGCTGGCAGCGGCGCGGGGGAGCCCCGGGACGGTACGGCCGCTGGACCCCGCCCGGTTCCGCCACCGGGGCGACGAGCCTGCTGGTGCCCGAGAGCGCGGCCTTTCCCGACAGCGGGGAGCTGATCGAGGAGGCCCTCGACGCCCTCGGCCGCAGCGCCGACCCCCGCGCCCGCGACATCCTGGTCTCCCTCACCGTGCCCAGCGACGAGATCCGCTGGTGGCGCGAGGTCCCCGAGTCGGCGGCCGGAGCCGTCGGCGCCTCGGGCTGGACCGAGAGCGAGGAGCTGCGCTCGGCCGCCCGGCAGGTCCTCATGGCCGGGGCGCTCGCGGCCCGCGGCCGGGCCGGCTACCACGGCGCCCGGCACCGCAGGAAGGCGCGGGCCGCCCTGGGCGACGCCCTGATCGGGCCCGGAGCCGGCGGCCGGGGACTCACCGCGTACGTACCCGTAGCCTCCGGGCGTGCCGTCGCCGTTCAGCTCTGCCACGCGCTGCACGCCACCCGCGAGGCGGTGGACTACCAGCGGGCCACCGGCGGCATGGAGGCCTTCGACAGCGCGGTCGCGGCGGGCGCCGGCCGGGAGCTGACCGAGGCGCTGATCGCCCTGGTGCGCGGCTCCGAGGGGGCCGGGATCGACCTGCGGTGGGCGCCCGCCGCGGGCACCCCGGACGGCTGCCCGGCCCGCCCCGCGCCCGTCGAGTTCTCCCCGGGCGACCTGCCCGCCCTGCGCGCCGCCGGAGCCCGCTACCTCCGCGACGAACCCGCCGTGCAGGTGCGGCTGACCGGCGCGGTGGTCCGGCTGCGCCGCTCGGGGCCGCGCGGCGCCGGGATCGTACGGCTGAGGGTGCTGGCCGGGGCGGAGGTCGCGCACGTACGCGTGGAGCTGGACGAGGAGGCGTACCGCATCGCGGGCCACGCCCACCTCGTGGGGCTGCCGCTGCGGGTGGAGGGGCGGCTGGAGAACCGGGGCGGCTTCCGGCGGCTCACCGGGGCCTCGCAGGTCGCGCCCGTCCAGGTCGACGAGGCGGAGCGGGACCGGCTGATGAAGGCCCTCCAGGAGAACGTCGACCACTTCGAGGAGGCGTGCGCGGGGGAGGAGCCGTAGCCGGCAGGAAGGCGTTCGCATCGGGGGCGTACGGCTCGGTACGATTCTCCTTGCCCGTGCGATACGAAACGGGCGCCCCCTCAGTCAGGAGAGACCGGTGTCAGACGTCCGTGTGATCATCCAACGCGATTCCGAGCGGGAAGAGCACGTGGTGACGACGGGCACGACGGCCGGCGAGCTCTTCCCCGGTCAGCGCACCGTCGTCGCCGCGCGCATCGGCGGCGAGCTCAAGGACCTCTCCTACGAGCTCCAGGACGGCGAGAGCGTCGAGCCGGTGGAGATCTCCTCCGAGGACGGCCTGAACATCCTGCGCCACTCCACCGCGCACGTCATGGCCCAGGCCGTGCAGGAGCTCTTCCCCGACGCCAAGCTCGGCATCGGCCCGCCGGTCAAGGACGGCTTCTACTACGACTTCGACGTCGAGAAGCCGTTCACGCCCGAGGACCTCAAGGCCATCGAGAAGAAGATGCAGGAGATCCAGAAGCGCGGCCAGAAGTTCTCCCGCCGCGTGGTCTCCGACGAGGCCGCCCGCGAGGAGCTGGCGGGCGAGCCGTACAAGCTGGAGCTCATCGGCATCAAGGGCTCGGCGTCCTCGGACGACGGCGCGGACGTCGAGGTGGGCGGCGGCGAGCTGACCATCTACGACAACCTCGACCCCAAGACCGGCGACCTGTGCTGGAAGGACCTCTGCCGGGGTCCGCACCTGCCCACCACCCGGTTCATCCCGGCGTTCAAGCTGATGCGCAACGCCGCCGCGTACTGGCGCGGCAGCGAGAAGAACCCGATGCTCCAGCGCATCTACGGCACCGCCTGGCCCACCAAGGACGAGCTGAAGGCGCACCTGGAGTTCCTGGAGGAGGCCGCCAAGCGCGACCACCGCAAGCTCGGCAACGAGCTGGACCTCTTCTCCTTCCCCGACGAGATCGGCCCCGGCCTCGCGGTCTTCCACCCCAAGGGCGGCGTCATCCGCCGGGCCATGGAGGACTACTCGCGCCGCCGTCACGAGGAGGAGGGCTACGAGTTCGTCTACAGCCCGCACGCCACCAAGGGCAAGCTCTTCGAGAAGTCCGGCCACCTGGACTGGTACGCCGACGGCATGTACCCGCCCATGCAGCTCGACGACGGGGTGGACTACTACCTCAAGCCGATGAACTGCCCGATGCACAACCTGATCTTCGACGCGCGCGGCCGCTCCTACCGCGAACTTCCGCTGCGCCTCTTCGAGTTCGGCACGGTGTACCGCTACGAGAAGTCGGGCGTCGTGCACGGCCTGACCCGCTCGCGCGGCTTCACGCAGGACGACGCGCACATCTACTGCACCAAGGAGCAGATGGCGGAGGAGCTCGACCGCACGCTCACCTTCGTGCTGAACCTGCTCCGCGACTACGGGCTCACCGACTTCTACCTGGAGCTCTCCACCAAGGACCCGGAGAAGTACGTCGGCTCCGACGACACCTGGGAAGAGGCCACCGAGACGCTGCGTCAGGTCGCCGAGAAGCAGGGGCTGCCCCTGGTCCCGGACCCGGGCGGCGCCGCGTTCTACGGCCCGAAGATCTCCGTGCAGTGCAAGGACGCCATCGGCCGCACCTGGCAGATGTCGACCGTGCAGCTCGACTTCAACCTGCCGGAGCGCTTCGACCTGGAGTACACCGGCCCCGACGGCTCCAAGCAGCGCCCCGTCATGATCCACCGTGCTCTGTTCGGTTCCATCGAGCGGTTCTTCGCCGTGCTCCTGGAGCACTACGCGGGCGCCTTCCCGGTCTGGCTCGCCCCGGTCCAGGCCGTCGGCATCCCGATCGGCGACGCCCACATCCCCTACCTCCAGGAGTTCGCCGCCAAGGCGCGCAAGCAGGGGCTGCGGGTGGACGTGGACGCCTCGTCGGACCGGATGCAGAAGAAGATCCGCAACCAGCAGAAGGCCAAGGTGCCCTTCATGATCATCGCTGGTGACGAGGACATGGCCAACGGCGCCGTCTCCTTCCGCTACCGCGACGGTTCGCAGGAGAACGGCATCCCGGTCGACGAGGCCCTCGCCAAGATCGCGAAGGCCGTCGAGGACCGCGTACAGGTCTGATCCGTACGGCAGGAGCGGCCCCTGGAGCGCTGCCCGCGGACGCTGTTGACACCGACAGCGTCCGCTACCCGCGCTCCGGGGGCCGCTTCTCGTCCTCCCGCGTGAACACCTGGATCATCCACGACGAGAACGACCCCGTCACCGCCCCGAGCAGCGCCAGACCGCAGGCCATCACCCCCGCCGCGACCGTCCGGCCCCAGAACGTGACCGGGGCCGCGTCCCCGTAACCGACCGTCGTGAGCGTCGCGCACGCCCACCACACCGCGTCGCCGAAGGTACGGATGGAGGCGTCGGGGGCGGTGTGCTCCAGGTGGTAGACCGCGAGCGAGGCGGCGAAGCCGAGCAGGACGGCTGTCAGGCCCGCGTACGTCATCACACGCGCGTACAGGCTCAGCCGTGGCCGGTCGCGGCGGCGCTGCACCGCCGTATAGACCTGCACCATCCGCAGCGGGCGCAGCAACGGCAGCAGCAGGACCAGGGTGTCGAGCCAGTGGGCGCGGACGAAGCGCGCGCCCAGGCCGCTGAGCCGCAGCCGCGTCACGTAATCCGCGAGGAACAGCGGCCAGGTCGACCAGACGAGGATCAGGGCGATGCCGTTCCAGGGCTCGGCCTCGTGCGGGGTCAGCACCCGGACCGCGTACCCCGCGAGGAAGAGCAGCCCCGCGACGAAGAGCGGGACCTCCGTGCGCTGCTCCCAGCGGGTCAGCCGGGCGGGTGCCTCGGGGGCGGGTCGGTCGCTCATCGCCTCAGCATCGCGGGCGGCCGGACGGCGAGGCCCCGGCGACACGCTCCGCCGGGGTGACGCAATATGCTGATCGGCATGACGAGTGAGCCGGAGCGGCAGATCGGCGTGGGGACGCCCGACGCATTCCAGCGTCTGTGGACGCCCCATCGGATGGCGTACATCCAGGGCGAGAACAAGCCGAGCGGCCCGGGTGCCGAGGACGGCTGTCCGTTCTGTTCGATCCCCGCGAAATCCGACGAGGACGGGCTGGTCGTGGCGCGCGGCGAGCACGTCTACGCGGTGCTGAACCTGTATCCGTACAACGGCGGCCACCTCATGGTCGTTCCCTTTCGTCATGTGGCCGACTACACCGGACTGGACGGCCCCGAGACGGCGGAGCTGGCGGACTTCACCAAGCGGGCGATGGTCGCGCTGCGGGCGGCCTCCGGGGCACACGGCTTCAACATCGGCATGAACCAGGGGTCCGTGGCCGGCGCCGGGATCGCCGCTCATCTGCACCAGCACCTGGTGCCGCGCTGGGGCGGCGACACCAACTTCATGCCGGTCATCGGCCACACCAAGGTGCTGCCCCAGCTGCTGGGCGACACCCGGGCGATGCTGGCCGACGCCTGGCCGACGGGCGAGCTGCCGGTTCACTGAGCGCGGCGCGAGCGGGGCCCGGCCGGGCCCCACTCACCTGGCTACGCGTCGTAGACGTCGGCCTTGCGTGGGGCCGGGTCCTGGACGAGGCCGCTCAGTATCATCGAGCGGTTGTCGAAGCGCTCCGTGTCGACGCCGTTCTCCGCGAGGACCCGCATCGCCGCCGTATGGACGGCCCGCAGCACCGGCGTGGCGGCGCGCATCGCGTCGTCCGCCATGAAGCGGTGGTTCCACGGCTTGGCCGCCCATGCGTGCCGCAGCCCGAACGGTTCGGGCAGCACTATCTTCCCGCCCAGGTAGTCCAGCAGCGGCGGATACCAGGTGAGCGGGGCCCGCAGGGCGAGCCGGACGACCTCCTTGGCGTCCACCAGGGCCAGCTGGACGTCCCGGGTCTCCCAGAAGCGGACGGTCTTGTTGACCGTCTTCTTCTTCGCCGCCGGCTTGGACAGGAACAGGCTGTGCACGGGCCCGAGCGCATGGCCCGTGACCTCGATGCGCAGGGTCTCGTGGAGCACCGTGACGGTGATCATCATGGTGATCACCAACTGGCCGTCCCACAGGGTGAACTGGACACCCAGATAGTGCCGGTCACCGCTGCCGAACTGCTGGTGGTTGCAGATCCGCTGTATCTCGTGGGGCTTCACCTGGAAGGTGGCGACGTCCTCCCCGTCGGGGCGGGTGACGGAGTCGGCGTTCTCCCCGATGGGCGAGACGATCCAGTGCTTCACGGCCGGCTTGGGGAACCCGCCGGTGTTCAGCGGTCCGCGCTCCAGCATCTTCAGCTGGTCGTGGATTATCCGGATCAGGTCCCAGCTGCGGAACTGGTGGATCTCCTTCGTCGGGTCCTTGGGGAGCAGCTCCTCGGCCAGCTGCCAGCTGCCCCAGCGGGTGCCCATCCCGAGGACGCCCTTGGGGCCGGCGTAGAAGACGGCGTTCGACTGCTGCTCGGCCGACAGCTTCTCCAGACCCTGCCGCAGGGCCTCGCGGGCGGTCTCGTTGGGATTCTTCGGCACCGCCTCGGGGATCTTCGCGATCACCCCGGCGCCGGAGAGCAGGCCTTCCCACCGGGCCCGCATGTCCTTGGCCGAGGTCTCCGCGATCCGCTTGGCGATCAGCCAGCCGATCACCGGGGCGACGAGCGCGCCCCGGATGTAGAGCGCGAGCAGCCCGTCCAGGGGGAGCCTGACCATCAGGACGAGCGCGCCGACCCCGAAGGCGGCCAGGAGCACCGTGCCGACCGCGCGGAACGCCGTGTCCTTGGACTTGTTGAGCGCGTCCCGGCCCCGGAAGACGATCACCCAGGCCAGCATGCCGGGCAGGAACAGGAGGCCGAACACCACGGTCACCAGGGTGAGACGGGTGTCACGGGCCTTGCGCAGGTTGTTCGCCGACAGACAGTGCTCCACCACGGTCTGCGGGTCCGTGCCGAAGGACTGGATGAGCGCCTTGCGGGTGCCGCCGAGCATCCGCTCCTGGACGGCACGGGCGAACGCCTCACCGAGATTCGGCTTGAAGTAGTCGGACTTGAAGAGCTTGGAGGAGCCCGGCTTCACCTCGGACTTGTGCCACTCGCTGTTGGCGTCGAGGATCGTCTCCACCGGACTGTCCCGATACGCCGCCGAGGCCAGGGCATTGGTCGCCACGGTCTGGCCGCCCGCGCCCTGGATCGGGATCTGGGCCCCGGGTGAGAAGTCGAATCCGTCGTTGGCCACCTGTCGCCCCCACTCGCCGCACGTCTGCTCCTGCGGTGTGCCCAACTACCGTACGCGGCATACCTTTCTGAGCTGCCACCACAGCGTATCGTCCGGATCACCGCACCACCCGTCACCGGCCCGGACGCGGGCGGCGTGTGCGACCGTGCGCCGGTCACGCGCCGGGCGGCCCGTCCGACCGCTCCGCGCGGACCCGGTCGGCCACCTGCGGCGGCATCGCCTCGTGCCGGGCGTAGGCACGGTCGAAGCGGCCGGTGCCGTGCGACAGGGAGCGCAGGTCCACCGCGTACCGGCCGACCTCGATCTCCGGCACCTCGGCCCGCACGAGGGTGCGCCCGCCCGGACTCTGCTCGGTGCCCACGACCCGGCCCCGCCGCCCCGACAGGTCGCTCATCACGGGCCCCACGTAGTCGTCCGGGACCAGGACGCTCACCTCGCACACCGGTTCAAGGAGCTGGATACGGGTGTCGGACGCGGCCTCCCGCAGCGCGAGCGCCCCAGCGGTCTGGAAGGCGGCGTCGGAGGAGTCCACCGAGTGCGCCTTGCCGTCCAGCAGCGTGACGCGGACGTCGACCAGGGGGTGTCCGGCGGCCAGCCCCCGGGCGGCCTGGGCCCGCACGCCCTTCTCCACCGAGGGGATGAACTGACGCGGCACCGAACCGCCGACGACCTTGTCGATGAACTCGATGCCGGAGCCCGGCGGCAACGGCTCCACCTCGATCTCGCAGATCGCGAACTGGCCGTGCCCGCCCGACTGCTTGACGTGCCGTCCGCGCCCGGCCGCCCGCCCGGCGAACGTCTCGCGCAACGGCACCAGATGCGGCTCCGCGTCGACCTGCACGCCGTAACGGTCGCGCAGCCGCTCCAGGGCGACCTCCTGATGGGCCTCGCCCAGGCACCACAGGACGACCTGACCGGTGTCCGGGTTCTGTTCGAGGCGCAGCGTGGGGTCCTCGGCGATCAGCCGGGCCAGGCCCTGCGACAGCTTGTCCTCGTCCGCCTTGCCGTGCGCCCGTACGGCCAGCGGGAGCAGCGGGTCCGGCGTCGACCAGGGCTCGATCAGGACGGGATCGTCGGCCGGGGAGAGCGTGTCACCGGTCTCCGCCCCGCCGAGCCGGGCCACGCACGCCAGATCGCCCGCGACGCACCGGTCCAGGGGGTGCTGCCGGCGGCCGAACGGCGAGGTGAGCGCCCCGACGCGGATCTCCGCCTCGTGATCGGGACGCGGCGCGTGCCCCGCCGCGTCCAGGCCGTGGCCGCACAGGTGCACGGAGTCGTCGGGGCGCAGGGTGCCGGAGAAGACGCGGACCAGCGAGACCCGGCCCACGTACGGGTCGGAGGCCGTCTTGACGACCTCGGCGACCAGCGGGCCGTCGGGATCGCAGACCGGGGCGGGCCGCGGCCGGCCCGACGGGGTGGTGACCACGGGCGGGGTGCGCTCCAGCGGGGTCGGGAAACCGCGGGTGATCAGCTCCAGCAGCTCCACGGTGCCGATGCCCTGGCGGGCGCCCTCGGCCGCCGGGGCCGCGGTGAGGACGGGGTGGAAGGAGCCCCGGGCGACGGCCCGTTCCAGATCGCCGATCAGCGTCGCGACGTCGATGTCCTCGCCGTCGAGATAGCGGTCCATCAGGGACTCGTCCTCGCTCTCGGCGATGATCCCCTCGATCAGCCGGTCCCGGGCCTCCCGCAGCGGTTCCTCCTGGTCCGGCGCGGGCGGCCGCTCGGCGCGTTCCCCCGAGGAGTAGTCGAGGATCCGCCGGCTCAGCAGCCCGGTGAGCCCGGTCAGCGGGGCGTGCCCGTCGGCGCCCTCGGGCCCCAGCACGGGCAGGTACAGCGGGAGTACCGCGTCGGGGTCCTCGCCCCCGAAGGCCTCGGCGCAGATCCGGTGCATCTCCCGGTAGGAGGTGCGGGCGGTGTCCAGGTGCGTGACGACGATCGCGCGCGGCATACCGACGAGCGCGCACTCCTCCCACGCGGCCCGGGTGGTCGCGGCCACGGACGCCGCGTCCTGGGCCGCCGAGACGACGAAGAGCGCCGCGTCCGCCGCGCGCAGACCGGCCCGCAGCTCCCCGACGAAGTCGGCGTAGCCGGGGGTGTCCAGCAGATTGATCTTGCAGCCGTCCCAGGCCACCGGAATCAGCGAGAGTTGTACGGAACGCCGTCGGCGCTGCTCGATCCCGTCGTAGTCGGAGACGGTCGCCCCGTCCTCGACCCGCCCGGCCCGGTTCACGGCTCCCGCCGTCAGGGCCAGCGCCTCGACCAGTGTGGTCTTGCCCGATCCGCTGGGGCCGACCAGCACCACGTTCCGTACGGCGGAGGGGTGGCCGGCCGTCGGTGCTCCTCCGGCGGCCCCGGGGTGTGCGTGTGCCTTGTCGCCCATGGTGCGTGCCTCCCGGTCGACGGCGCGGTGCGGGGGAGGGCGACCGCGCGCGGAGCAGCGGTGGTCACGGGTGCTCGGGGAGGCCGCCGCGGCGGCTTCGGCGACGCCCGCGGTCCTTCGAGCTTGGCACCGGAGCGGGGCCTCGTCCATACGTCGCGCACAGCCCCCGGGGGGCCTGGGCGGGAGCCCGTGTGACATCCGGCGGCGGGTGCCCGTCCGGTGGAAGGCACCGGCGGTGACTACGATGGGCCAGCCGGTGGCCGAAGGGGCCGCTCGGCGAACCGAACCCTCGGGAAGGCCATGCTGAACAAGTACGCGCGTGCATTCTTCACGCGTGTCCTCACACCGTTCGCCGCTCTGCTGCTCCGCCTCGGGGTCAGCCCCGACGCGGTCACTCTCATCGGCACGGCCGGAGTGATGGCAGGTGCGCTGGTCTTTTTCCCGATGGGGGAGTTCTTCTGGGGCACGATCGTCATCACGGTCTTCGTCTTCTCCGACCTCGTCGACGGCAACATGGCGCGGCAGGCCGGGATCTCCAGCCGCTGGGGCGCGTTCCTCGACTCGACGCTGGACCGGGTCGCCGACGGGGCGATCTTCGCCGGCTTCGCCCTCTGGTACGCGGGCAGCGGTGACGACAACATCCTGTGCGCCGTCGCGATCTTCTGCCTGGCCAGCGGCCAGGTGGTCTCGTACACCAAGGCGCGCGGCGAGTCGATCGGCCTGCCGGTCGCGGTCAACGGCCTGGTGGAGCGCGCCGAGCGCCTGGTCATCTCGCTGGTCGCCGCCGGTCTCGCCGGACTGCACACGTTCGGCGTCCCCGGCATCGACGTCCTGCTGCCGATCGCGCTGTGGATCGTCGCCGCGGGCAGCCTGGTGACGCTGATCCAGCGCGTGGTGACCGTACGCCGCGAATCCGCCGAGGCGGACGCCGCGGAGGCCGCCGCCGGGGCACAGACCGCCGCGGACGCGTCCGCCGCCGGCTCCGCCGGTCAGGGGAGCGAGGCCGACCGGTGAGCGCCGGCGCGTCCGATCTGAAGGGCCGGATCACCGACGGGCTGTACGGGCTGGGCTGGAGCGCCGTCAAGAAGCTGCCCGAGCCCGCCGCCGCCCGCCTCTTCCGCACCATCGCCGACCAGGCGTGGAAGCGGCGCGGCAAGAGCGTGCTGCGTCTGGAGTCGAACCTGGCGCGGGTCGTCCCCGACGCGGGCCCGGAGCGGCTGGCCGAGCTGTCGCGGGCCGGGATGCGCTCCTACATGCGCTACTGGATGGAGTCGTTCCGGCTGCCGACCTGGACCCCGGAGCGCATCAGGAACAGCATCGACGTTCAGGACGTCCACCACCTGACCGAGGGCCTGGACGCCGGGAACGGGGTGATCATCGCCCTGCCGCACCTGGGCAACTGGGACCTCGCGGGAGCCTGGGTCACCACCGACCTCGAGGTCCCCTTCACCACGGTCGCCGAACGGCTGGAGCCGGCGACGCTCTACGACCGGTTCGTCGCCTACCGCGAGGGCCTGGGCATGGAGGTCCTGCCGCACAGCGGCGGGTCCGCCTTCGGCACCCTGGCCCGCCGACTGCGCGCGGGCGGCCTGATCTGCCTGGTCGCGGACCGGGACCTGTCCGCCTCCGGCGTCGAGGTGTCGTTCTTCGGCGCCACCGCACGGATGCCCGCGGGCCCGGCGCTGCTCGCCCAGCAGACCGGCGCGCTGCTGCTGCCGGTGACCCTCTGGTACGACGGCACACCGGTGATGAAGGCGCGCATCCACCCGGCGGTCTACGCGCCGCGGGAGGGCACCCGCGCCGAGAAGACCTCCGCCATGACCCAGGCACTGGCCGACGCCTTCGCCGGCGGCATCGCCGGGCACCCGCAGGACTGGCACATGCTCCAGCGGCTCTGGCTGGACGACCTGGACCCCCGGGGGGAACCCACGTGAAGATCGGCATCGTCTGCCCGTACTCCTGGGACGTACCGGGCGGTGTGCAGTTCCACATCCGGGACCTGGCCGAACACCTGATCCGGCTCGGCCACGAGGTCTCCGTCCTGGCCCCCGCCGACGACGAGACACCGCTGCCCCCTTACGTCGTCTCGGCGGGCCGGGCCGTCCCCGTCCCGTACAACGGCTCCGTCGCCCGGCTGAACTTCGGCTTCCTCTCGGCGGCCCGGGTGCGGCGCTGGCTCCACGACGGCACGTTCGACGTGATCCACATCCACGAGCCGACCTCCCCTTCGCTGGGTCTGCTGGCCTGCTGGGCGGCGCAGGGCCCGATCGTGGCCACCTTCCACACCTCCAACCCGCGCTCCCGGGCGATGATCGCCGCGTACCCGATCCTGCAGCCCGCGCTGGAGAAGATCAGTGCCCGGATCGCGGTCAGCGAGTACGCCCGGCGCACGCTGGTCGAACACCTCGGCGGCGACGCCGTCCTCATCCCCAACGGTGTCGACGTCGGCTTCTTCGCCAAGGCCGAGCCGAAGGCCGCATGGCAGGGGCAGACCCTCGGCTTCATCGGCCGCATCGACGAACCCCGCAAGGGCCTGCCCGTCCTGATGAGGGCACTGCCCGCGATCCTCGCCGCCCGCCCCGGAGCCCGGCTGCTGGTCGCCGGGCGCGGCGACGAGGAGGAGGCGGTGGCCTCGCTGCCGAAGGAAGTGCGCGAGCGCGTCGAGTTCCTCGGCATGGTCAGCGACGAGGACAAGGCCCGGCTGCTGCGCAGCGTCGATGTGTACGTGGCCCCCAACACCGGCGGCGAGAGCTTCGGCATCATCCTGGTCGAGGCGCTGTCGGCCGGTGCTCCGGTGCTGGCGAGCGACCTGGACGCCTTCGCGCAGGTGCTGGACCAGGGTGCGGCGGGCGACCTGTTCGCCAACGAGGACGCCGACGCGCTGGCCGCCGCCGCGATCCGGCTGCTGGGCGACCCGGAGCGCCGGGCCGGACTGCGCGAGCGCGGCGAGGCCCACGTACGGCGCTTCGACTGGGCGACGGTGGGGGCCGACATCCTCGCGGTGTACGAGACGGTGACCGACGGGGCCGCCTCGGTCGCGGCGGACGAACGCCCGGGGCTGCGGGCCCGGTTCGGACTCGCCCGGGAATGAGCCCCCCCCGGGCCCGTACGTGACGGGGGTGCGGGCCGGGGCCGCCGGCGACGGTAGCGTGTGGGCCCGTGACCGTAACCCTCATCGTCTGGATCGTCCTCGCCCTCATCGCGGTCGGCGTGTACCTCAGCTGGACCGCCGGCCGGCTCGACCGCCTGCACTCCCGGATCGACGCCGCCCGCGCCGCCCTCGACGCCCAACTGCTGCGCCGCGCCTCGGTCACCCAGGAGCTGGCCACCTCCGGCGTCCTGGACCCGGCCGCCTCGATCGTCCTGTACGAGGCCGCGCACGCCGCCCGGCAGGCCGAGGAGGACCACCGCGAGGTCGCCGAGAGCGAACTGAGCACCGCCCTGCGCGCCGTCTTCGGTGAACCGGTCCAGGTCGACGCGGTGAAGGAGATCCCCGGCGGCGAGGAGGCGGCCACCGAACTGGCCGCCGCCGTACGCCGTGTCCCCATGGCCCGGCGCTTCCACAACGACTCCGTACGCGCCGCCCGTGCCCTGCGCCGGCACCGTACCGTCCGGCTCTTCCGGCTGGCCGGGCACGCGCCGTTCCCGCTCGCCTTCGAGATGGACGACGCCCCGCCGGTGGCCCTCGCGGACCGCCCCGGCACCTAGGGCCTCTCGTTTGGATCATGTCGGGCTCGCGGGGTCCGGCACGCACATCTGCCGCGTTGTCGTCAGTCTCCGACGCTCCGCGTCGACTCCCTCCTCCGCCTTGCAGCTGCACGCACCGGACCCCGCTCCCTGATCCGACCTGATCCAAACGAAAGGCCCTGGGGCCTGTCGGCCGGTCCAGGGCCAAAACGATCCACGGCCTGTCCATTGGCCCTTGCCGTGGACTGGTCCCACAGCGTTTGCTCGGCGATGCAGTCTCCAGCGTCTTTCACCGAGTGAGGTCCCGTGTCCACGCTTCCCAGCACCCCGCAGTCCGCCGAGTACCCCGCCACCGGCACCGCCCGCGTCAAGCGCGGCATGGCCGAGCAGCTCAAGGGCGGCGTGATCATGGACGTCGTCGACGCCGAGCAGGCGAAGATCGCCGAGGACGCGGGCGCCGTGGCCGTCATGGCCCTGGAGCGGGTCCCGGCCGACATCCGCAAGGACGGCGGCGTGGCCCGGATGTCCGACCCCAACATGATCGAGGAGATCATCGGGGCCGTCTCCATCCCCGTCATGGCCAAGTCCCGCATCGGCCACTTCGTCGAGGCCCAGGTGCTCCAGTCCCTCGGCGTCGACTACATCGACGAGTCCGAGGTCCTGACACCGGCCGACGAGGTCAACCACAGCGACAAGTTCGCCTTCACCACCCCCTTCGTCTGCGGCGCGACCAACCTGGGCGAGGCGCTGCGCCGTATCGCCGAGGGCGCTGCCATGATCCGCTCGAAGGGCGAGGCCGGCACCGGCAACGTCGTCGAGGCCGTCCGCCACCTGCGCCAGATCAAGAACGAGATCGCCCGGCTGCGCGGCTTCGACAACAACGAGCTGTACGCCGCCGCGAAGGACCTGCGCGCCCCCTACGAGCTGGTCAAGGAGGTCGCGGAGCTCGGCAAGCTGCCCGTCGTGCTGTTCTCCGCCGGTGGCGTCGCCACCCCCGCCGACGCCGCGCTGATGCGCCAGCTCGGCGCCGAGGGCGTCTTCGTCGGCTCCGGCATCTTCAAGTCCGGCGACCCGGCCAAGCGCGCCGCCGCCATCGTGAAGGCCACCACCTTCTACGACGACCCGAAGGTCATCGCGGACGCCTCCCGCAACCTGGGCGAGGCCATGGTCGGCATCAACTGCGACACGCTGCCCGAGTCCGAGCGCTACGCCAACCGCGGCTGGTAACCACTGATGAGCGACACCCCCCTGATCGGCGTGCTGGCTTTCCAGGGCGACGTACGGGAGCACCTGATCGCCCTGGCCTCGGCGGACGCCGTGGCCAGGCCGGTCCGGCGCCCCGAGGAGCTCGCCGAGGTCGACGGTCTGGTCATCCCCGGCGGCGAGTCCACCACCATGTCCAAGCTGGCCGTGCTCTTCGGCATGATGGAGCCGTTGCGCGAGCGGGTCCGGGCCGGGATGCCGGTCTACGGCACCTGCGCCGGAATGATCCTGCTGGCCGAGAAGATCCTCAACCCTTCCCCGAACGCCCGACTCCGTTCGAGCGCGGGAGACCCCGCTTCGGGTCAGGAGACCGTCGGCGGCATCGACATGATCGTGCGGCGCAACGCCTTCGGCCGGCAGAACGAGTCGTTCGAGGCCGCGGTCGAGGTCGAGGGGATCGAAGGCGGTCCCGTGGAGGGCGTGTTCATCCGGGCGCCCTGGGTCGAGTCCGTCGGCGCCGAGGTCGAGGTCATCGCGGAGCACGGCGGCCACATCGTCGCCGTACGGCAGCGAAATGTCCTCGCTACGTCGTTCCATCCCGAACTGACCGGCGATCATCGCGTGCACGCTCTGTTCGTGGACATGGTGCGCGCAGTGAACTGAGCGGACCCCGGTAGGATCTCTCGGGTTCGACTCGATTTTGGTGACGCGAAGGAGAAGGCAGATGTCCGGCCACTCTAAATGGGCTACGACGAAGCACAAGAAGGCCGTGATTGACGCCAAGCGCGGCAAGCTCTTCGCGAAGCTGATCAAGAACATCGAGGTCGCGGCGCGTTCCGGCGGCGTGGACCCCGACGGCAACCCCACGCTCGTCGACGCCATCCAGAAGGCGAAGAAGAGCTCCGTCCCGAACAAGAACATCGACTCCGCGGTCAAGCGCGGAGGCGGTCTCGAAGCGGGCGGCGCCGACTACGAGACGATCATGTACGAGGGTTACGGCCCCAACGGTGTCGCGGTGCTCATCGAGTGCCTCACCGACAACCGCAACCGTGCCGCTTCCGACGTGCGTGTCGCGATGACCCGGAACGGTGGCTCCATGGCCGACCCGGGTTCCGTCTCGTACCTGTTCAACCGCAAGGGCGTCGTGATCGTGCCCAAGGGCGGGCTGACCGAGGACGACGTCCTCGGCGCGGTCCTCGACGCGGGCGCCGAGGAGGTCAACGACCTCGGCGAGACCTTCGAGGTGGTCAGCGAGGCCACCGACATGGTCGCGGTGCGCACCGCGCTCCAGGAGGCGGGCATCGACTACGACTCCGCCGAGGCCAACTTCCTGCCGACCATGCAGGTCGAGCTGGACGAAGAGGGCGCCCGCAAGATCTTCAAGCTCATCGACGCACTGGAGGACAGCGACGACGTGCAGAACGTCTTCGCCAACTTCGACGTGTCCGACGAGGTCATGGAGAAGGTCGACGCCTGACGGCACGGCCGGCAGGGCGGACACGGCCCCGTGCGACGGGCCGACGGGGACACACCCCGTCGGCCCGTCGTCTTGTCGGTTGCGACGGTTTGTCAGTGCGAGCCGATAGCCTGCGGGAACAGATGATCGAGCGGGCGCGGCAGATCGAGCGGGCGCGGTGCACGGCGAGGACAGGGGGCTCCATGCGGGTTCTGGGTATTGACCCGGGATTGACCCGGTGCGGTGTCGGCGTGGTCGAGGGAGTCGCGGGAAGACCCCTGACCATGATCGGTGCCGGCGTCGTGCGGACCCCCTCCGACGCCGAGCTCGGCGACCGGCTCGTCGCCATCGAGCAGGGCGTGGAACAGTGGCTGGACGAGCACTCCCCGGGTTACGTGGCTGTGGAGCGCGTCTTCGCCCAGCACAACGTCCGCACGGTGATGGGCACCGCCCAGGCCAGCGCGATCGCCATGCTCTGCGCCGCCCGCCGCGGCATCCCCGTCGCCCTGCACACCCCCAGCGAGGTCAAGGCCGCGGTCACCGGAACCGGCCGCGCGGACAAGGCCCAGGTCGGCGCGATGGTGACCCGGCTGCTGAGGCTGGACGCACCGCCCAAGCCCGCCGACGCCGCCGACGCCCTGGCCCTGGCCATCTGCCACATCTGGCGCGCCCCCGCGCAGAACCGGCTCCAGCAGGCCGTCGCCGCCCACCGGACGTCCGGTGCGTCCCGGATGCCCGGCGCGTCCCGTACATCCGTGGTGCCCGGCACCCCCGGCACATCTCGTACGCCCGGCGCGGCCGGCGCTTCTCGCACGCCCAGCACGCCCAGTACGTCCGGCACGCCTCGCACGCTGAAAGGCCGCACCGCATGATCGCCTTCGTCTCCGGCCCGGTGGCCGCCCTCACCCCGACCACGGCCGTCATCGAGGTCGGCGGCATCGGCATGGCCGTCCAGTGCACCCCGCACACCCTCGCCGACCTGCGCGTCGGCAAGGAGGCCCGGCTCGCCACCTCGCTGGTCGTCCGCGAGGACTCCCTCACGCTGTACGGCTTCCGGGACGACGACGAGCGGCAGGTGTTCGAGCTGCTCCAGACCGCCAGTGGCGTCGGCCCCCGCCTCGCCCAGGCGATGCTCGCCACCCACAGCCCCGACGCCCTGCGCCTCGCGGTCTCCACCGGCGACGAGAAGGCCCTCACCGCCGTCTCCGGCATCGGCAAGAAGGGTGCCCAGAAGCTGCTCCTGGAGCTCAAGGACCGGCTCGGCGAGCCGGTCGGCGCGCACATCGGCCAGCAGGGCATCGGCACCCCCGTCACCTCCGGCTGGCGCGACCAGCTGCAGGCCGCCCTGATCGGCCTCGGTTACGCGAGCCGCGAGGCCGACGAAGCGGTCAACGCCGTCGCCCCGCAGGCCGAGGCCGCCGTCGCCGAGGGCGCCGCACCCCCCGTGCCGCAGCTGCTGCGGGCCGCCCTGCAGACCCTCAACCGCGCACGCTGACCCGGCACCGGCACCGAACCACCGAAGAGGCCCTCACATGAACTGGGACGAGACCGGACCCGAGACCGACGAGCCGACCGGCCCGGTCTTCGACGACCGGCTGGTCGACGCGGACGCGGACGGCGAGGACACCGCGGTCGAGGCGGCCCTGCGTCCCAAGGACCTGGAGGAGTTCGTCGGCCAGGAGAAGGTCCGCGAACAGCTCGACCTGGTCCTCAAGGCCGCCCGCGCCCGCGGCGCCACCGCCGACCATGTGCTGCTCTCGGGCGCCCCCGGCCTCGGCAAGACCACCCTCTCGATGATCATCGCCGCCGAGATGAACGCCCCGATCAGGATCACCTCGGGCCCCGCCATCCAGCACGCCGGGGACCTCGCGGCGATCCTCTCCTCCCTCCAGGAGGGCGAGGTCCTCTTCCTCGACGAGATCCACCGCATGTCCCGGCCCGCCGAGGAGATGCTCTACATGGCGATGGAGGACTTCCGCGTCGACGTCATCGTCGGCAAGGGCCCCGGAGCCACCGCGATCCCGCTCGAACTGCCCCCGTTCACCCTCGTCGGGGCCACCACCCGGGCCGGGCTGCTGCCGCCCCCGCTGCGCGACCGCTTCGGCTTCACCGGGCACATGGAGTTCTACGCCCCCGCCGAACTGGAACGCGTCATCCACCGCTCCGCCCGCCTGCTCGACGTCGGCATCGACGTGGAGGGCGCCGCCGAGATCGCCGGACGCTCCCGCGGCACCCCCCGTATCGCCAACCGCCTGCTGCGCCGGGTCCGCGACTACGCCCAGGTCAAGGCGGAGGGAGTGATCGACCGGGAGATCGCGATGGCGGCCCTCAAGGTGTACGAGGTTGACGCCCGCGGACTCGATCGGCTGGACCGTGCCGTCCTCGGCGCCCTGCTGAAACTCTTCGGCGGCGGACCCGTGGGCCTGTCCACGCTGGCGGTCGCCGTGGGGGAGGAGCGGGAGACCGTCGAGGAGGTCGCCGAACCCTTCCTCGTACGGGAAGGACTGCTGGCCAGGACCCCGCGCGGCCGCGTCGGCACCCCGGCGGCCTGGGCGCATCTGGGACTGGTCCCGCCGCAGCACGGAGCAAAGGGACAACAGGGTCTGTTCGGGGCGTGATGCGTCACAGGTTCGCGTCCGCAGGAACCCGGGTGCCATGCTGGGCGTTGTTCCATTGATGCGGACTCGCTTAGACTCCGCCGACGCCGCCCTTACCGGTCGGTGTACCCACCCCCGTATACAGGCCGCATTCCAGCGCGGTCGTGCGAAGGAATTCCCGTCCCGTGGATATCTTGACTCTTCTCCCCTTCATCGTGCTCATCGGGGCCATGTTCCTGATGACCCGCTCCGCCAAGAAGAAGCAGGCGGCGGCCGCGCAGATGCGCAATGACATGCAGCTCGGCACCGGCGTCCGGACGATCGGGGGCATGTACGCCACCGTCAAGGAAGTCCACGACGACACCGTTCTCCTCGAGGTCGCCCCCGGCGTGCACGCCATCTACGCGAAGAACTCGATCGGCGCTGTCCTGGACGACGCGGAGTACAACCGCATCGTGCACGGCGACGACCAGGAGCTGGACGCGGACGGCACCGTCGTTCCCGACGACGCCTCCTCGCTGACCGGTGAGTCCGATGCCGAGATCACCAAGATCGACCTGGGCAAGGACGAAGCGGCCGACGCCTCCGGGACCGAGGAAGCTGCGGTCAAGGACGCCAAGGACGCCAAGGGCGAGAGCAAGACCGACGGCGAGAGCGACTCCAAGTAGTTCTCACGATCCCGGGGACGTCGCGCGCCCACCGGTGCGCGACGTCCCCAGGACCGTGCGGTCGTCTGCGGGGGCAGGGTCCCCACTACACTTCGTGGCCGCTCGGGCGCGTACCCGGCGCGGGGCGGTTGGACAGGGAGAAACGAGAAGGTGGCAGCACCCAAGAAGGGCCGAGGGCCGTCCGGCGGTCAGGGCAGGCCAGGGCGTGCCCTGGTTCTGATCCTCATCGCCATGGTCGCGCTCACCGGCGGGTTGTTCCTGTCCGGGCACACCACGCCCCGGCTGGGCATCGACCTGGCCGGCGGGACGTCGATCACGCTGGAAGCGCAGAACCAGCCCGGCAAGCCGAACGCGATCAACCCGACCAACATGAACACCGCGGTCGGGATCATCGAGCGGCGTGTCAACGGTCTGGGCGTCTCCGAGGCCGAGGTCCAGACCCAGGGCTCGAAGAACATCATCGTCAACATCCCCAAGGGGACGAACTCCAAGCAGGCCCAGGAGCAGGTCGGCACCACCGCCCAGCTCTACTTCCGGCCTGTTCTGACGGTGCAGGCGAGCGGCCCCGAGCAGCCCACGCCCTCCGGTTCCGAGACCCCGTCGGGCAGTGCCACCCCGAAGGCCGACGAGTCCGCCGAGGGTGAGGACAAGGCCAAGGGCGAGGACAAGCCCGAGGGTGAGGAGGCCACCGGTTCGGAGGCCACCCCCTCGGCGACCGCCACCACCCAGGGCCGCGCGGTCACCGGAGCCCTGACGAAGGACGACCCGACCCCCGGCGCCTCCGACGAGCCGAAGCCGTCCGATTCCCCCGAGGCGCAGCCCTCCGCGGACCCGGCGATGGCCAAGCTCCAGGAGGAGTTCGCCAAGCTCGACTGCACCGACCCCAAGCAGCGCGCGGAGGCCGGCCAGGACGCCAAGCCCACCGACCCGATCGTCGCCTGCGGCTCGAACGTCCCCGGCAGCTACGAGAAGTACGTGCTCGGCCCCGCCGAGGTCTCCGGCAGCGACGTCGACGACGCCAAGGGCGCCATCGAGCAGCAGACCGGCCAGTGGATCGTGTCGATGGAGTTCACCTCCGCCGGCGCCAAGAAGTTCCAGACGATCACCGGCCGGCTCTCGCAGCAGCAGCCGCCGATGAACCAGTTCGCGATCGTCCTCGACGGCGAGGTCGTCTCCGCTCCCTCGGTGCGCACGGCGCTCAGCAAGAACGCCCAGATCTCCGGCAGCTTCGACCAGCAGTCGGCCGAGGACCTCGGCAACATCCTGTCCTACGGCGCACTGCCGCTGACCTTCGAGGAGGTCAGCGTCACCACGGTGACCGCGGCGCTCGGCAGCGACCAGCTCCAGGCGGGCCTGATCGCCGGTGCGATCGGTCTGGCCCTGGTCATCATCTACCTGGTCGTCTACTACCGGGGTCTCGCGTTCATCGCGCTGCTCAGTCTGCTGGTCTCCGGCATCCTGACGTACACGATCATGGCCTTGCTGGGCCCGGCCATCGGCTTCGCGCTGAACCTGCCGGCGGTCTGCGGCGCCATCGTCGCCATCGGTATCACAGCGGACTCCTTCATCGTCTACTTCGAACGCGTCAGAGACGAGATCCGCGAGGGACGCACGCTCCGTCCGGCCATCGAGCGCGCCTGGCCGCGTGCCCGGCGCACCATCCTGGTCTCCGACTTCGTGTCGTTCCTGGCGGCGGCGGTGCTCTTCATCGTCACCGTCGGCAAGGTGCAGGGCTTCGCGTTCACGCTCGGCCTCACCACGCTCCTCGACGTCGTCGTCGTGTTCCTCTTCACCAAGCCCCTGATGACGCTCATGGGCCGGACGAAGTTCTTCTCCCGGGGCGGTCCGTGGTCCGGGCTGGACCCGAAGCGGCTCGGCGCCCAGCCGCCGTTGCGCCGCTCGCGCCGTGTCAACGCCCCCACCGAACCGAAGGAGGCGTGAGATGTCGCGACTCGGCAATCTCGGCGCCCGGCTCTACCGCGGCGAGGTCGGCTACGACTTCATCCGCAACCGCAAGATCTGGTACGGCGTCTCGATACTGATCACCATCACGGCCATCATCGGCGTGGCGGTCGGCGGCCTCCGCATGGGCATCGAGTTCGAGGGCGGCGCGGTCTTCACGACCGACACCAAGGCCCGGATCTCGACCGTCCAGGCCACGGACGTGGCGACCGAGGCCTCCGGCCACCAGGCCATCGTCCAGGAGCTCGGCAACGGCGGTCTGCGCATCCAGATCACCGAGGTCGACACCGCCACGGCCAACGAGATCAAGGAGACGCTCTCCGACGAGCTCGGCATCCCCGCCAACGACATCAACGCGGATCTGGTCGGCCCCAGCTGGGGTGAGCAGATCGCCAACAAGGCGTGGACCGGTCTCGGGGTCTTCATGATCCTGGTGGTGATCTATCTGGCCATCGCCTTCGAGTGGCGGATGGCCGTCGCCGCCCTCATCGCGCTGATCCACGACATCACCATCACGGTCGGTGTCTACGCCCTGGTCGGCTTCGAGGTCACCCCGGGCACGGTGATCGGTCTGCTGACCATTCTCGGTTACTCCCTGTACGACACGGTGGTGGTCTTCGACAGCCTCAAGGAGGGCCAGAAGGACATCACCAAGCAGACCCGCTTCACGTACAGCGAGATCGCCAACCGGTCGATCAACAGCACCCTCGTCCGTTCCATCAACACCACCGTGGTGGCGCTCCTGCCGGTGGCCGGTCTGCTGTTCATCGGCGGCGGCGTCCTCGGCGCGGGCATGCTGAACGACATCTCGCTGTCGCTGTTCGTCGGTCTCGCCGCCGGCGCCTACTCCTCGATCTTCATCGCCACGCCGCTCGTCGCCGACCTCAAGGAACGCGACCCGCAGATGAAGGCGCTGAAGAAGCGGGTCCTGGCCAAGCGGGCCGCCGCGGCCGCCAAGGGCGAGTCCCCCGACGACGACGGCCCCGAGGACCGGCGGGACGACGGCTCCCCGGACGTCGAGACGGTGGGCACGGTGATCGGCCAGCCCCGGTCGCCCGGCCGTACCCCCGGGAAGCGCTGAGTGATGACCAGTACCACCGAATCCACCCGGGAGCTGCTGCTCAGCCGGATCCGCGATGTCGCGGACTACCCGAAGCCGGGCGTGATGTTCAAGGACATCACCCCGCTGCTCGCGGACCCGGTGGCCTTCACAGCGCTCACCGACGCCCTCGTGGAGCTGTGCGTACGGCACGGCGCCACGAAGATCGTCGGCCTGGAGGCCCGCGGCTTCATCCTGGCCGCGCCCGTCGCGGTCCGGGCGGGCATCGGGTTCATCCCGGTCCGCAAGGCCGGGAAGCTCCCCGGAGCCACGCTGAGCCAGTCCTACGAGCTGGAGTACGGCAGCGCGGAGATCGAGATCCACGCCGAGGACCTCGACGCCGAGGACCGGATCATGGTCATCGACGACGTCCTCGCCACCGGCGGCACCGCCGAGGCCTCGCTGGAGCTCATCCGGCGGGCCGGCGCCCAGGTCGCGGGCGTCGCGGTCCTCATGGAGCTCGGCTTCCTCGCGGGCCGGGCCCGGCTGGAGCCGGGCCTCGCCGGCGCACCGCTGGAGGCCCTGATCACGGTCTGATCCGCCGGTACGCATCCGGCGGCGGACACCGAGCACGAGGGACCGGCGGCGGACACCGAGCACGAGGGACGGGCACCCGGGAACACCGGGTGCCCGTCCCTCGTTGTGCAGGCTCCCACCGTCCCCGGGCGAGGTCCCGCCGGGGGATCGATACCATGGGCTCTCCGGGTACCCCGGATCCGCACGAGGAGCGCTCTTGCCAGACGAGGCCCAGTCAGCCGCCGCCCCGCAGCCCGACAAGCCCGTGGCGGCCCCCGCCACGCCGCAAAAGGCCGCGCCCTCGAACGCGCCGAAGCCCGCGCCCCCCGAGCCCGCCGCCGACGCCGAGCGACCCCCGGCCGCCGCGAAGCCCGCCGAGCCAGCAGCCCCTCCCGCGAAGCCCGGGGCCCCCGGGGCCCCGCCGGAAGAGGCCGGGACCGGGAGCCCGGCGCAGCCGCCGGTCAGGAAACCGGCCGCCGCCGCGCCCAAGCCCCCGCCGCCCGGCCCCCCCGCGAAGGCCGGGGCCCCCACCGGGTCCGCCTCCCGCACCGGCGGCTCCTCCAACCGTGTGCGGGCCCGCCTCGCCCGACTGGGCGTACAGCGCTCCAGCCCGTACAACCCGGTCCTGGAACCCCTCCTGCGTACGGTCCGGGGCAACGACCCCAAGATCGAGACGGCCACGCTCCGCCAGATCGAGAAGGCCTACCAGGTCGCCGAGCGCTGGCACCGGGGCCAGAAGCGCAAGAGCGGCGACCCCTACATCACCCACCCGCTGGCCGTCACCACGATCCTCGCCGAGCTGGGCATGGACCCGGCGACCCTGATGGCGGGACTCCTGCACGACACCGTCGAGGACACCGAGTACGGCCTGGACACCCTGCGCCGCGACTTCGGCGACCAGGTCGCCCTGCTCGTCGACGGCGTCACCAAGCTCGACAAGGTCAAGTTCGGTGAGGCCGCCCAGGCCGAGACCGTACGCAAGATGGTCGTCGCCATGGCCAAGGACCCCCGGGTCCTGGTCATCAAGCTCGCCGACCGCCTGCACAACATGCGCACCATGCGCTACCTCAAGCGGGAGAAGCAGGAGAAGAAGGCCCGCGAGACGCTGGAGATCTACGCCCCGCTGGCGCACCGGCTGGGCATGAACACCATCAAGTGGGAGCTGGAGGACCTCGCCTTCGCGATCCTCTACCCCAAGATGTACGACGAGATCGTCCGGCTGGTCGCCGAGCGGGCCCCCAAGCGCGACGAATACCTCGCCATAGTGACCGACGAGGTCCAGTCCGACCTGCGCGCCGCCCGCATCAAGGCCACCGTCACCGGCCGCCCCAAGCACTACTACAGCGTCTACCAGAAGATGATCGTGCGGGGCCGCGACTTCGCCGAGATCTACGACCTGGTGGGCATCCGCGTCCTCGTCGACACGGTCCGCGACTGCTACGCGGCGCTCGGCACCGTCCACGCCCGGTGGAACCCGGTTCCCGGGCGGTTCAAGGACTACATCGCGATGCCGAAATTCAACATGTACCAGTCACTGCACACCACGGTGATCGGTCCCAGCGGCAAGCCCGTCGAGCTCCAGATCCGTACGTTCGACATGCACCGCCGCGCCGAGTACGGCATCGCCGCCCACTGGAAGTACAAGCAGGAGCCCTCCGCCGGCGCCTCCAAGGTGCGTACCGACGTACCCAGGAGCACCGGGCGCGGCCAGGACACCGTCAACGACATGGCGTGGCTGCGCCAGCTCCTGGACTGGCAGAAGGAGACCGAGGACCCCAGCGAGTTCCTGGAGTCCCTGCGCTTCGACCTCTCGCGCAACGAGGTCTTCGTCTTCACGCCGAAGGGCGACGTGATAGCGCTGCCCGCCGGCGCGACCCCCGTCGACTTCGCGTACGCCGTCCACACCGAGGTCGGCCACCGGACCATAGGAGCACGCGTCAACGGGCGGCTCGTCCCGCTCGAATCGACGCTCGACAACGGCGATCTGGTCGAGGTCTTCACCTCCAAGGCGGCCGGCGCCGGGCCCTCCCGGGACTGGCTCGGCTTCGTCAAGTCGCCGCGCGCCCGCAACAAGATCCGCGCCTGGTTCTCCAAGGAGCGCCGCGACGAGGCCATCGAGCAGGGCAAGGACGCCATCGCGCGCGCCATGCGCAAGCAGAACCTGCCCATCCAGCGCATCCTGACCGGCGACTCCCTGGTCACCCTCGCCCACGAGATGCGCTATCCGGACATCTCCTCGCTGTACGCGGCGATCGGCGAGGGCCATGTCGCCGCCGCCGGCGTCGTACAGAAGCTGGTGCAGGCGCTCGGCGGACACGACGAGGCCAACGAGGACCTCGCCGAGGCCACCCCGCCCTCGCACGGCGGCCGCAGCAAGCGCCGCGCCAACGCGGACCCCGGCGTCGTCGTCAAGGGCGTCGAGGACGTCTGGGTCAAGCTGGCCCGCTGCTGCACGCCCGTCCCCGGCGACCCGATCATCGGCTTCGTCACCCGGGGCAGCGGCGTCTCCGTGCACCGCGCCGACTGCGTCAACGTGGAGTCGCTCTCGCAGCAGCCCGAACGGATCCTGGAGGTCGAGTGGGCCCCCACGCAGTCCTCGGTCTTCCTGGTCGCCATCCAGGTCGAGGCGCTGGACCGCTCCCGGCTCCTCTCCGACGTCACCCGGATCCTCTCCGACCAGCACGTCAACATCCTGTCGGCGGCCGTCCAGACCTCCCGTGACCGGGTGGCCACCTCGCGCTTCACCTTCGAGATGGGCGACCCGAAGCACCTGGGCCACGTCCTGAAGGCCGTACGCGGTGTGGAGGGCGTCTACGACGTCTACCGGGTCACCTCGGCCCGCAGGCCGTAGGAGCAAAAAGGGGAGGGGCCCCGGTACGCGTCGCGCGCGTCACGTACCGGGGCCCCTCCCTCTTGCCGATGGGCGTCAGCCGCCGAACTCCTCCAGGCCCTTGAGCGCCTGGTCCAGCAGCGCCTGACGGCCCTCCAGCTCCTTGGACAGCTTGTCCGCGCGGGCGTTGTTGCCCGAAGCGCGCGCGGTGTCGATCTGGCCGCGCAGCTTGTCCACGGCGGCCTGGAGCTGACCGGTCAGACCCGCGGCGCGGGCCCGCGCCTCCGGGTTCGTCCGGCGCCACTCCGACTCCTCGGACTGCTGGAGCGCACGCTCCACCGCCTGCATCCGGCCCTCGACCTTCGGGCGGGCGTCACGCGGTACGTGCCCGATGGCCTCCCAGCGCTCGTTGATGCCCCTGAAGGTGGCGCGGGCCGCCTTCAGGTCCTTCACCGGCACCAGCTTCTCGGCCTCGGCGGCGAGCTCCTCCTTGAGCTTGAGGTTCTCGCCCTGCTCGGCGTCCCGCTCCGCGAAGACCTCGCTGCGGGCGGCGAAGAAGACGTCCTGGGCACCGCGGAAACGGTTCCACAGGTCGTCCTCGGCCTCGCGCTGGGCGCGACCCGCCGCCTTCCACTCGGTCATCAGGTCGCGGTAACGCGCGGCCGTGGTCACCCAGTCCGTGGAGCCGGACAGCGTCTCGGCCTCGGTGACCAGCTTCTCCTTGGCCCTGCGGGCGTCCTCGCGCTGGGCGTCCAGCGCGGCGAAGTGCGCCTTGCGCCGCTTGGAGAACGCCGAGCGGGCGTGCGAGAAGCGGTGCCACAGCTCGTCGTCCGACTTGCGGTCGAGGCGGGGGAGACCCTTCCAGGTGTCCACCAGCGCCCGCAGCCGCTCACCGGCCGACCGCCACTGCTCGCTCTGCGCCAGCTCCTCCGCCTCGGCGACCAGCGCCTCCTTGGCGTGCTTGGCCTCGTCGGTCTGCTTGGCCTTGAGGACCTTGCGCTCCTCACGCCGCGCCTCGACCGTCGTGACGAGCGTGTCCAGCCGCTTGCGCAGCGCGTCGAGGTCGCCCACCGCGTGGTGCTCGTCGACCTGCTGGCGCAGATGACCGATCGCCGCCGTCGCGTCCTTCGCCGACAGATCGGTGGTCTTCACCCGCCGTTCGAGGAGGCCGATCTCGACCGCCATGCCGTCGTACTTGCGCTCGAAATAGGCCAGAGCCTCCTCGGGGGAACCGGCCTGCCACGATCCGACGACCTGCTCGCCCTCGGCTGTACGCACGTACACGGTGCCCGTCTCATCGACGCGGCCCCACGGGTCGCTGCTCACAGCGCCTCCTCCACCTGATGCCCGCCAGGGGGTTCGCCCCCCGGGCATCGTCCACAGTTTCCTGGGGCGGGCATCGCCCGCCCTGCACAACGCCAATCTAGGCGACCGGCCACCCGGCTGTCCGCACTCAGCACGGCCGAAATTCTCCGCTCCGGCCCGGGAGGGTTCCTGCCCGCCGGTGGCCGCCCGGCCGGTCGCCGTCCCGCCGGGTCATTCCCGCCGGTTCATTCCTTCTCGACCGAAGCCTTCTCGATCGTCACGGCCTTCTTCGGGGCGCCGTCGCCCGCACCGCCCTCGACGCCGGCCTCGCCGACCTTCTGGACGGCCTTCAGCGAGGCGTCGTCCATCGTGCCGAACGGGGTGTAGGTGGGCGGGAGCTTCGTCTCCTTGTAGACCAGGAAGAACTGGCTGCCGCCGGAGTCCGGCTGGCCGGTATTGGCCATCGCCACCGTGCCCGGCGGGAAGGACACCGTGCCGTCGGCACCCGCCTTGCCCAGCGCGTCCAGGTTCTCGTCCGGGATGGTGTAGCCCGGACCGCCCGTGCCGTCGCCCTTCGGGTCGCCGCACTGGAGCACGAAGATGCCCTGGGTGGTCAGCCGGTGGCACTTGGTGGTGTCGAAGTAGCCCTCGTCGGCGAGCGCCTTGAAGGAGTTCGTCGTCTGCGGGGTCTTCGCCGCGTCCATCGAGAACGCGATGTCGCCCTGGGTGGTCTCCAGCGACATCGTGTACGTCGCCTTCTTGTCGATCTTCATCGGGGGCAGCGGAGCCTTGCTCTCGCTCTCCGAGGGCTCCGGAGTGGGGCTCTGGCTCGACGCCGCGTCGCTCGCCTTGTCCTTGTCGTCGTCCTTGCCGGCCACGACGAACGCGCTCACTCCGATGACGGCGACCACGGCCACCGAGGCCGCGACGATCGCGGTGATGCGCCTGGTCCTGCGGCGGGCCTCCTCCCGGCGCTTCTGCTGGCGCTCGAACTTTTCCCGGGCGAGCTGCCGTCGCCGCTGTTCGCTGCTGGACACCGGTGGGGCTCCTTGTTACGTCGTGGGTCGTCGGATGAGGGCCTGAGCTGCCCGTACCGTATATGGGTTACCTGTGTCATGAGGAGCGCCGGTAGGCTCTGATCCGCCGCATCCTTGTACTGCGGCCGCTTCCACCGGACGAACATTAAGGACGATCGTGCTCATTGCCGGGTTCCCCGCCGGGGCCTGGGGGACCAACTGCTATCTGGTCGCCCCCGCCGCCGGTGAGGAGTGCGTGATCATCGACCCGGGCCACCAGGCCGCCCAGGGCGTCGAGGAAACGCTGAAGAAGCATCGCCTCAAGCCCGTCGCCGTCGTCCTCACCCACGGCCACATCGACCACGTCGCCTCGGTCGTCCCCGTCTGCGGAGCCCACGACGTCCCCGCCTGGATCCACCCCGATGACCGCTACATGATGAGCGACCCGGAGAAGGCGCTCGGCCGCTCCATCGGGATGCCGCTCATGGGCGAGCTGACCGTGGGGGAGCCCGACGACGTCAAGGAGCTGACCGACGGTTCGAAGCTGACCCTGGCCGGTCTGGAGTTCGGCGTCTCGCACGCGCCCGGCCATACCAAGGGGTCGGTGACGTTCGGGATGCCCGAGGCCGCGGACATTCCGCCGGTCCTCTTCTCGGGCGACCTGCTCTTCGCCGGCTCCGTCGGACGCACCGACCTGCCCGGCGGCGACCACGCCGAGCTCCTCGAGTCGCTGGCCCGTGTGTGCCTGCCGCTCGACGACTCGACCGTGGTGCTGTCCGGCCACGGCCCCCAGACGACCATCGGCCGCGAGCGCGCCTCCAACCCGTTCCTGAACGGTCTGGACGCGGCGCCGCGCCGAGGACTGTAGACGAGAGACGTAATCGTGAGCACCTTTCAGGCCCCCAAGGGCACGTACGACCTGACCCCGCCGGACTCCGCGAAGTTCCTGGCGGTGCGCGAGGCCATCGCGGCCCCGCTGCGCGACTCGGGCTACGGCTACATCGAGACGCCCGGCTTCGAGGACGTCGAGCTCTTCGCACGCGGTGTCGGTGAGTCCACCGACATCGTCACCAAGGAGATGTACACCCTCACCACCAAGGGCGGCTCCCAGCTGGCCCTGCGCCCCGAGGGCACCGCGTCCGTGCTGCGCGCCGCCCTGGAGGCCAACCTCCACAAGGCGGGCAACCTCCCCGTCAAGCTCTGGTACTCCGGCTCGTACTACCGCTACGAGCGTCCGCAGAAGGGCCGCTACCGCCACTTCTCGCAGGTCGGCGCCGAGGCCATCGGCACCGAGGACCCGGTCCTGGACGCCGAGCTGATCATCCTCGCCGACCAGGCGTACCGCTCGCTGGGGCTGCGTCAGTTCCGGATCCTGCTGAACTCGCTCGGCGACAAGGAGTGCCGCCCGGTCTACCGCGAGGCGCTCCAGACCTTCCTGCGCGACCTCGACCTCGACGAGGAGACCCGCCGCCGCATCGAGATCAACCCGCTGCGCGTCCTGGACGACAAGCGGGCCGACGTACAGAAGCAGCTCACGGACGCCCCGAAGCTCCGCGACTACCTCTGCGACGCGTGCCGGGCGTACCACGAGGAGGTCAGGGCGCTGCTCACGGCGGCCGGCGTGCTGTTCGAGGACGACGAGAAGCTGGTCCGCGGCCTCGACTACTACACCCGTACGACCTTCGAGTTCGTCCACGACGGTCTCGGCGCGCAGTCCGCGGTGGGCGGCGGCGGCCGCTACGACGGCCTGTCCGAGATGATCGGCGGCCCCGCGCTGCCGTCCGTCGGCTGGGCGCTCGGCGTGGACCGCACGGTCCTCGCGCTGGAGGCCGAGGGCATCGAGCTCGACCTGCCCGTCACCACCAGCGTGTACGCGGTCCCGCTCGGCGAGGAGGCCCGTCGTGTGCTCTTCGGCGTCGTCACCGAGCTGCGCCGCGCCGGGATCGCCGCCGACTTCGCGTTCGGCGGCCGCGGCCTGAAGGGCGCGATGAAGAGCGCCAACCGCTCGGGCGCGCGCTACACCCTGGTGGCGGGCGAGCGCGATCTCGCCGAGGGCGTCGTCCAGCTCAAGGACATGGAGTCCGGCGAGCAGGGCGCGGTGCCGCTGGCCGAGGTCGCGGCGGAGCTGACGAAGCGCCTCGGCTGACGGAGAGCCGCGAGCGGGGCGCGGGCGGCAGGACTTCTGGTCCCGCCGCCCGCGCCTTTCTCGTCCGCCGTCAACCCGACGGGCCCGGATTCATCCCGCCCGGTGACCCCGACTTGGAGCCGCCCGCGCGCTCGGCGCCCGCCGGACCGGTGCCGGGCACGCACCCATCTTCCGTCGTCATGGACCCGCCGCCCCCGGAGTCCACCCCAGGACGGTGTTCACGGGCGGACACCTTTATGTCCATCGAACGGTTGATCCGTACGGCGGTACGGCACAATGACCCAGGGCGTGTCCGGCGGATCAGGACCGGGTCCACGACGCCTGGCTGACCACTCGGTGACGGAACGGCGATATGACGACTGCAGCGGTAGACCACGAGCTCACCTCCGATCAGGACGGGGGCGGCCGCGAGCGCGCCTTCGGGGCCGGACGCGGTCTCGCCCTGCTCCTGGTGATCACCGGTGCGGCCGGGCTCCTGGCCTCCTGGGTCATCACGCTCGACAAGTTCAAGCTGCTGGAGGACCCCTCCTTCACCCCCGGGTGCAGCCTCAACCCCGTCGTCGCGTGCGGCAACATCATGAAGAGCGAGCAGGCATCGGCGTTCGGGTTCCCCAACCCGATGCTGGGCCTGGTCACGTACGGCATGGTCATCGCGATCGGCATGGGCCTGCTCGCCGGCGCCCGCTACCGAAGCTGGTTCTGGCTCGGGCTGAACGCCGGGACCCTGTTCGGCGTCGGCTTCTGCACCTGGCTCCAGTACCAGTCGCTGTACAACATCAACTCGCTCTGCCTGTGGTGCTGCCTGGCCTGGGTCGCCACCATCGTCATGTTCTGCTACGTGACCACGCACAACGTCAAGCACCGCGTCCTCCCGGCCCCGGCCTGGCTGCGCAGCGGCCTCACCGAGTTCCCCTGGGTGCTCCCGGTGATGTGGATCGGGATCATCGGCATGCTGATCCTGACCCGCTGGTGGGACTTCTGGACCAGCTGAGCGCCCAGCGCTCCCGCAGGTGCCGGCCGGGGCGCTGTCAGTGGGGTCGCATAGGCTTCATGACGTGGAGCCCGACCTCTTTACCGCAGCCGCCGAAGACCGCCAGGAGAAGGACCCGTCCAGCAGCCCCCTCGCTGTCCGGATGCGTCCGCGCATCCTCGACGAGGTCGTCGGCCAGCAGCATCTGCTGAAGCCGGGCTCGCCGCTGCGCCGCCTCGTCGGCGAAGGAGGCGGCGGTCCGGCCGGCGCGTCGTCGGTGATCCTCTGGGGTCCGCCCGGCACCGGCAAGACGACCCTGGCGTACGTGGTCAGCAAGGCGACCAACAAGCGCTTCGTCGAGCTCTCCGCGATCACCGCGGGCGTCAAGGAGGTCCGGGCCGTCATCGAGAGCGCGCGCCGCGCCACCGGTGGCTTCGGCAAGGAGACCGTTCTCTTCCTGGACGAGATCCACCGCTTCTCCAAGGCCCAGCAGGACTCCCTGCTCCCCGCCGTGGAGAACCGCTGGGTGACCCTCATCGCCGCCACCACGGAGAATCCGTATTTCTCGATCATCTCCCCGCTGCTCTCGCGCTCCCTGCTGCTCACCCTGGAGCCGCTGACCGCCGATGACCTGCGCTCCCTGCTGCACCGGGCGCTGACCGACGAGCGGGGTCTGGGCGGGGCGGTCACCCTGCCCGAGGACGCCGAGGCGCATCTGCTGCGCATCGCGGGCGGCGACGCCCGCCGGGCGCTGACGGCGCTGGAGGCGGCGGCGGGCGCGGCCATCGCCACCGGCGAGCCGGAGATCACCCTGGAGACGGTCGAGGCGACCGTCGACCGCGCCGCCGTGAAGTACGACCGCGACGGCGACCAGCACTACGACGTGGCCAGCGCGCTCATCAAGTCGATCCGCGGCTCCGACGTGGACGCCGCTCTGCACTACCTGGCCCGGATGATCGAGGCCGGCGAGGACCCGCGGTTCATCGCCCGGCGGCTGATGATCTCGGCCAGCGAGGACATCGGCCTGGCCGACCCCACCGCACTGCCGACGGCGGTGGCGGCAGCCCAGGCCGTCGCGATGATCGGCTTCCCGGAGGCGGCGCTCACCCTCAGCCACGCCACCATCGCACTGGCACTCGCGCCCAAGTCCAACGCGGCGACGCTGGCGATCTCCGCAGCCCAGGAGGACGTGCGCAAGGGGCTGGCGGGCCCCGTCCCGGCCCATCTGCGCGACGGCCACTACAAGGGCGCCGCCAAGCTCGGCCACGCCCAGGGGTACGTCTATCCGCACGACGTGCTGGGCGGCATCGCCGCCCAGCAGTACGCCCCGGACGCGGTCCGCGACCGGCAGTACTACACGCCCACCCGCTACGGCGCCGAGGCGCGGTACGCGGACGTCGTCGAGCGGGTCCGCGAACGCCTGGGCCGTTCCGGCGAGGGCCCGGAGCCGTCCTAGGACCGCGTCCTGGAGCCGGCCGCAGGTCAGGAAGCGGCCGCCTCGAAGAGGGTGTGCATGGCGCGGCGCAGTTCGGTGACATCGCGCACCGGCTCGGGGAACTCGAAGCGGGCGTCGAAGCAGGAATCCCGGTCCTCGACGAAGCGGACCCGCAGCCCGAAGCGGTCGAGGGCGACCGGCACGGCCCTGGGTCGGTGGGAGGAGCGGGCGCGGGCGGTGCGCTCGCCCAGCAGACCGCACAGGGTGCGCATCTGTTCGTCGTGGGCGGAGTGCAGATGCTGGAGCAGCTCCGCCTCGTGGAGCGCCAGCGGGTCGGGGGTGGCGTCCCGGAAGTGCTCCGGCTCGATGTCGTCGGCGCCCCAGAGGTCGTCCACGTACGCCTCGCCGAACTCCAGGCGCAGCATCATCCGGCCGGGCTCGGCGATGCCGGGCACGGAGGTGAGCCAGCCGGAGACCCACGCGCGGCCGCGGATCCGGTGCGGTACGGAGACCGGAGCGACGTCCGTGATCTCCAGCACGGCGGTCAGCTCGTCGCCCTGCGCGTGCGTCGCGGCCCGGACCGCCGGGGAATCCGCGGGGAATTCGAGGAACAGATCGCCCTCGGGTCCCACGGTCCTGCTGTCCGGGACCAGTGGCTCCGCACGGGCCGGATCGAGCCCCGGTACGACGAGCAGCGCGGAGCAGGTACTCTGTACGAGAGTTCGTGTGCGCTCGGCTGCTGACGGCATCCGAGTGTTTTCAAGCCCGCTGGGACGCGGCTGACCACGATCAGATCGGCCTTCCGTCGTAGCAGCACCTTCTGGTGTGCTGCCGCTGTCTGTGCTGTCCGTGACGTGAGTGGTGTTCCCAGGGCGAGACATGCGATCTCCTTGAGTAAGGTAAACCTAACCTAACCCACAACGGAGGTCTGGAGAACGTGCCTAACCAGTCGCGTCCCAAGGTCAAGAAGTCGCGTGCCCTCGGCATCGCTCTGACGCCCAAGGCTGTCAAGTACTTCGAAGCTCGTCCGTACCCGCCGGGCGAGCACGGCCGTGGCCGCAAGCAGAACTCGGACTACAAGGTCCGTCTGCTGGAGAAGCAGCGCCTGCGTGCGCAGTACGACATCAGCGAGCGCCAGATGGCGCGCGCCTACGACCGCGCCAAGAAGGCCGAAGGCAAGACGGGCGAGGCGCTGGTCGTCGAGCTCGAGCGCCGCCTCGACGCCCTGGTCCTGCGTTCGGGCATCGCCCGCACCATCTACCAGGCCCGTCAGATGGTCGTCCACGGCCACATCGAGGTCAACGGTGGCAAGGTCGACAAGCCGTCGTTCCGCGTCCGTCCCGACGACGTCGTGATGGTCCGCGAGCGCAGCCGCTCCAAGGTCCCCTTCCAGGTGGCCCGCGAGGGTGGTTACGACACCGACGGTGAGACCCCGCGCTACCTCCAGGTGAACCTGAAGGCCCTGGCCTTCCGCCTGGACCGGGACCCGAACCGCAAGGAGATCCCGGTGATCTGCGACGAGCAGCTCGTCGTCGAGTACTACGCCCGCTGATCCAGGCGTAGCCGCTCTCACCAGCGCTCCGGCCCGCCCCTCCCTGTCATCCGGGAGGTGGCGGGCCTTCGCGTTCCCCCGGGGCCGCCGGGCGCCGGCGGCCCGCCCGCGCCCGGCGTGTCCATCGCCGCGGACGGCCCGCCGCCGGCCAGGGCCCGGTCGACCGCGGTGTGCGGATCCAGCCGCCGGCCCGCCCGCAGCCTCTCCTCGTACGCCGCGTTCCCCAGCTCCCGGCGCGCCTGCTCCTCGCACTCCGCCCGCGGCCGCCCGTAGAACGCCGAGCCGAACAGCTGCAGGCCCACCGACGGCCAGATGCCCTCCGCCGCACCCTGGAGCACGGCGGCCTCCCCGGCGTCGCCCTCCACCACCGTCACCAGGGCCAGCAGCTCCAGTGACAGCACCGTGCCCAGCAGATCGTTGAACGTCCGGCCGATCGTCAGGCACTCCCCGAGCATCTGCCGCGCCCGCGCCGGCCGCCCCCGCCGCAGCGCCGCGTACGCCAGGACGTACAGCGCGTACGCCAGCGCCCACCGCTCACCGTGGTCCTCGCAGATCTCCCGGACCTCGTCGCAGATCACCGCTGCCGCGTCCAGATCGCCGAGGAACGCCACCGCCATGGCCAGCTCCACCTGCGCCATCAGCACATTGCTGTTCAGCTCGCCGACCTCGCGGTACCGGCCGAGCGCGTCGCGGAGCAGCTCCTCGGCGCGCGGCATGTCGTCCGTCACGATCGCCAGACACCCCGTGCGGTGCACCGCGTACGCCAGTGCCGTCGCGTCCCCGGAGCGCTCGGCCTCCTCCCGGCACTCCTGGAGCGCGGAGATCGCGCCGACCGTGTCGCCCTGCAGCACCGCCACATAGCCCAGCACCCACAGCACCTTGAGCCGCGCGGCATCGTACGGGGTCGGTTCCTCCAGGACGTGGTCCAGCCAGTGCCGCCCTTCGGACAGCCGGCCGCAGCCGGCCCAGTAGAACCACAGGGTGCCCGCCAGATACTGCGCCAGGTGCACCTCGTCGGGGCTCTCCATCGAACATTCCATCGCCCGGCGGAGATTGGGCAGCTCGCTGTCGATCCGCGCCGCCACCTCCGCCTGGCGCGGACTGAACCAGTCCAGCTCGCACCAGGTCGCGAGCCCCAGGAACCAGTCCCGGTGCCGCCGGCGCAGCCGCTGGGCGTCCCCGGCGGCGGCCAGCCACTGCGCCCCGTACTCACTGACCGTGTCCAGCAGCCGGTAGCGGGCGCCGGCCGGGCCGTCCTCGCGCTCCACCACCGACTGGGCGAGCAGCTCGTCCAGTACGTCGAGCACCGAATCGGCCGGCAGATCCGCCCCGCCGCAGATGTACTCGGCGGCCTCCAGGTCGAACTGCCCGGCGAACACCGACAGGCGCGCCCACAGCAGCCGCTGCTCGGGCGTGCACAGCTCGTGGCTCCAGCCGATCGCCGTGCGCAGCGTCTGGTGGCGGGGCGGCGCGCCGCGGCGACCGCCGGTCAGCAGCCGGAACCGGTCGTCCAGGCGCAGGAGCACCTGTTCCACCGAGAGGGCGCGCAGCCGTCCGGCCGCCAGTTCCAGGGCCAGCGGAATTCCGTCGAGGCGGCGGCAGAGCTCCAGCACCACCGTCCGCTCGCCCGCCGTCGGCTTCCAGCCCGGCCGCACCCCGCGCGCCCGTTCGGTGAAGAGCTCCACCGCGTCCCCGTCGGACATCGGGGCGAGCGGGAACGTCCGTTCCCCGTCCACCCGCAGGGGGCAGCGGCCGGCCGCGAGCACCTGGAGGCGCGGGGCCCGGCGCAGCAGTTCGGTGACGAGGTCGGCGCAGGCGTCGACGAGATGCTCGAAGCCGTCGATCACCAGCAGCGTCCGGCGTTCGGCGAGATGCCCTACCAGGACGGCGCGCGGCGGCCTGCTGGTGTGATCGGTCAGGCCCAGTGCGTCGACCAGGGCGTGTTCCAGCAGGTCGGGATGGCGGACGGCGGACAGCTCGGCCAGCAGGACCCCGTCGCAGTACCGTTTCTCCCGCAGTGCGGCGACACGGGTGACGCACCGGGTCTTGCCCACGCCCGCCACCCCCACCACGGTGACGAGCCTGGATTCCTCCAGCAGCCCGGCCAGCTCGGCCAGTTCGTCATCGCGTCCCACGAATCCGTTCAGTTCGGCCGGGAGGTTGCCGGGTGCCGCCGCGGGGCGGGCAGCCGGATCGTCCGGATTCGGGGAGGGGTCCTGCAGGCGTCGCATAAAACACGCAGAGTACTGGCTTGAAAGCTCTCCGTACAATCTCGTTATGCAACTCCCGCCCGGCCCGCGGGGAATGCGGTAGGGGAGGAGATGTGCGGCGCGATAGGCTCGTGGGACGACGATCGGGCGCGCGGGCAGGAGCCGGCCGCACCGACGGAGACAAGCCCCCGCGGGGGCCGATTCGACGAGCAGAGAGCGGTGCACAGTGTCCGGTGGAGAGGTGGCCGGGATCCTCGTGGCCGTCTTCTGGGCGATCCTGGTCTCGTTCCTCGCCGTGGTGCTGGTGAGGCTCGCCCAGACGCTCAGGGCGACCACCAAGCTGGTGGCGGACGTGACCGACCAGGCCGTTCCGCTGCTGGCCGACGCCTCGGCGACGGTGCGCTCCGCACAGACTCAGCTGGACAAGGTCGACGCCATCGCGAGCGACGTCCAGGAAGTCACCTCCAACGCCTCCGCGCTCTCCACGACCGTCGCCTCCACCTTCGGCGGCCCCCTCGTCAAGGTCGCGGCGTTCGGCTACGGCGTACGGCAGGCCCTCGGCCGCCGCACCGCACCCGAACCGGAACCGGCGCGGGGCCGCGGCTCCGTCCGCCGCGCGGTGATCGTCGGCCGGACCGTACCCTCGGCGCGCGGACGCGGGCGCGAACGCCGAAACGCCAGCGGACAGAAGGACTGATCGAGCGATGTTCCGCCGCACGTTCTGGTTCACCGCCGGCGCAGCCGCCGGTGTGTGGGCCACCACCAAGGTCAACCGCAAGCTCAAGCAGCTGACCCCCGAAAGCCTCGCGGCGCAGGCCGCGGACAAGGCGGTCGAGGCCGGTCACAAGCTCAAGGACTTCGCCCTCGACGTACGTGAGGGCATGGTCCGGCGCGAAGCCGAACTGGGCGGCGCCCTGGGCCTGGAAGCGCCGGTGAACCCCGACCTTCCCGTACAGCGGCACTTCGCCGTCGAAGCGGCCCGGCCGCCCGCGAGCGCGACCGCGTACCGCAAGCTCCCCTCCCACACGAACCACGACAACCCGAACAACCGGAATGAGGACCACTGATGGAGTCGGCTGAAATCCGCCGCCGCTGGCTGAGCTTCTTCGAGGAGCGCGGTCACACCGCCGTGCCTTCGGCGTCGCTCATCGCGGACGACCCGACTCTGCTGCTGGTCCCCGCGGGCATGGTCCCCTTCAAGCCGTACTTCCTCGGCGAGGTCAAGCCGCCCGCCCCGCGCGTCACCAGCGTCCAGAAGTGCGTGCGCACGCCGGACATCGAAGAGGTCGGCAAGACCACCCGCCACGGCACCTTCTTCCAGATGTGCGGCAACTTCTCCTTCGGGGACTACTTCAAGGAAGGCGCCATCCAGCTCGCCTGGGATGCGCTGACCAACTCCGTCGAGGACGGCGGCTACGGCCTCGACCCCGAGAAGCTCTGGATCACGGTCTACCTCGACGACGACGAGGCCGAGCAGATCTGGCGCGACAAGATCGGCGTTCCCGCCGAGCGCATCCAGCGCCTGGGCAAGAAGGACAACTTCTGGTCCATGGGCGTCCCCGGACCCTGCGGCCCGTGCTCGGAGATCAACTACGACCGCGGCCCCGAGTTCGGCGTCGAGGGCGGCCCGGCCGTCAACGACGAGCGCTACGTGGAGATCTGGAACCTGGTCTTCATGCAGTACGAGCGCGGCGCCGGCGACGGCAAGGAGGACTTCCCGATCCTCGGGGACCTGCCGTCGAAGAACATCGACACCGGTCTCGGTCTCGAACGCCTCGCCATGATCCTGCAGGGCGTACAGAACATGTACGAGACCGACACCCTGCGCGTCGTCATGGACCAGGCCACCGAGCTGACCGGCGTGCGCTACGGCGCCGAGCAGGGAACGGACGTCTCGCTCCGCGTCGTCGCCGACCACATCCGTACGTCGGTGATGCTCATCGGCGACGGCGTCACCCCCGGCAACGAGGGCCGCGGTTATGTGCTGCGCCGTATCATGCGCCGCGCCATCCGCAACATGCGTCTCATGGGCGCCACCGGCTCGGTCGTCAAGAACCTGGTCGACGTCGTGATCGACACGATGGGCCTGCAGTACCCGGAGCTGATCACCGACCGCAAGCGCATCGAGACGGTCGCGCTCGCCGAGGAGGCCGCCTTCCTCAAGGCCCTCAAGGGCGGCACCAACATCCTGGAGACCGCCGTCACCGAGACCAAGGCCGCCGGCGGCCAGGTCCTCGCCGGCGACAAGGCGTTCCTGCTCCACGACACCTGGGGCTTCCCGATCGACCTCACCCTGGAGATGGCCGCCGAGCAGGGGCTGGCCGTGGACGAGGACGGCTTCCGCCGCCTCATGCAGGAACAGCGCGACAAGGCCAAGGCCGACGCCCGCGCCAAGAAGACCGGTCACGCCGACCTGTCCGCCTACCGCGAGGTCGCCGACACCTCCGGCGCCACCGAGTTCACCGGCTACACCAGCACCGCCGGCGAGTCCACCGTCGTCGGCCTGCTGGTCGACGGCGTGCCCTCGCCCGCCGCCACCGAGGGCGACGAGGTCGAGGTCGTCCTCGACCGCACCCCCTTCTACGCCGAGGGCGGCGGCCAGCTCGCCGACACCGGCCGCATCCGGCTCGACACCGGCGCCGTGATCGAGATCCGCGACGTCCAGAAGCCGGTCCCCGGCGTCCACGTGCACAAGGGCGTCGTCCAGGTCGGCGAGGTGACGGTCGGAGCCTCCGTCTTCGCCTCCATCGACTCCACCCGCCGCCGCGCCATCGCCCGCGCCCACAGCGCCACGCACCTCACGCACCAGGCGCTGCGCGACGCTCTCGGCCCGACTGCCGCCCAGGCCGGTTCGGAGAACTCCCCGGGCCGCTTCCGCTTCGACTTCGGCTCGCCCGCCGCCGTCCCCGGCACGGTCCTCACCGACGTCGAGCAGCGGATCAACGAGGTCCTCTCGCGGGAACTCGACGTCCAGGCCGAGGTCATGTCCATCGACGAGGCCAAGAAGCAGGGCGCCATCGCCGAGTTCGGCGAGAAGTACGGCGAGCGGGTCCGCGTCGTCACCATCGGCGACTTCTCCAAGGAGCTGTGCGGCGGCACCCACGTCCACAACACCGCCCAGCTCGGCCTGGTGAAACTGCTCGGCGAGTCCTCCATCGGCTCCGGCGTACGCCGTATCGAGGCCCTGGTCGGCGTGGACGCCTACAACTTCCTCGCCAGGGAGCACACGGTCGTCGCCCAGCTCCAGGAGCTGGTCAAGGGCCGTCCCGAGGAGCTTCCCGAGAAGATCGCGGGCATGCTCGGCAAGCTGAAGGACGCCGAGAAGGAGATCGAGAAGTTCCGAGCGGAGAAGGTCCTGGCGGCCGCCGCCGGACTCGTCGAGTCCGCCAAGGACGTCCGCGGCGTCGCCCTGGTCACCGGCCAGGTCCCCGACGGCACCTCCGCCGACGACCTGCGCAAGCTGGTCCTGGACGTGCGCGGACGCATCCAGGGCGGCCGGCCGGCCGTCGTGGCCCTGTTCACCACGGCCAACGGCCGCCCGCTCACCGTCATCGCCACCAACGAGGCCGCCCGCGAGCGCGGTCTCAAGGCCGGTGACCTCGTCCGTACGGCCGCCAAGACCCTCGGCGGCGGTGGCGGCGGCAAGCCGGACGTCGCCCAGGGCGGCGGCACGGACCCGGCCGCCATCGGCGACGCCGTCGCCGCGGTCGAACGCCTCGTCACCGAGACGGCGTGACGAGCGCGATGACACGGATGCGCCGGGGCCGACGGCTCGCCGTCGACGTCGGGGACGCCCGGATCGGGGTCGCCTCGTGCGACCCCGACGGGATCCTGGCCACGCCGGTGGAGACCGTGCCGGGACGCGACGTCCCGGCCGCCCACCGGCGGCTCCGCCGACTCGTGGAAGAGTACGAGCCGATCGAGGTCATCCTCGGCCTGCCGCGCTCCCTCGGCGGCGGCGAGGGCCCCGCGGCCGCCAAGGTCCGGGAGTTCGCGCAGGTGTTCGCCCGCTCGATCGCACCCGTTCCGGTACGACTGGTGGACGAGAGGATGACCACGGTGACGGCCGCTCAGGGGATGCGCGCCTCGGGCGTGAAGTCCAAGAAGGGCCGGTCCGTCATCGACCAGGCTGCCGCTGTGGTGATCCTTCAGAACGCTCTGGAGTCCGAACGGGCGTCAGGTAATCCCCCGGGTGAGGGCGTCGAAGTGGTTGTCTGATCGCGATACGGTAACGTTCCGCGCGATGCGGCGGTGATTCGAACAAACACCGCACAGCGAAGCGAAGAGACGGAACCTCGTCTCGCGGCTCTAGGGGATCGATGACTGAGTATGGCCGGGGCCCCGGCTCCGAACCGTGGCATCCCGAGGACCCCTTGTACGGGGACCAGGGATGGGGAGGCCGGCAGGCCGCCCACGGCCAGGGTCAGTACGGCGACCAGCAGCAGCCCTATCCGCAGGACCCGTACGCCCAGCAGCACCAGCAGCACCAGAACCATCAGCAGCACCAGAGCCACCAGCAGTACCCGCAGCAGCCGTACGACCAGCAGTCACAGCAGCATCAGCAGTACGACCAGCAGGCGCAACAGCATCAGCAGTACGACCAGCAGCCGTACGGACAGCAGTCGCAGAACCACCAGCAGCAGTACGGCACGCCCCAGCAGGACCCGTACGCCCAGCAGCCGGGTGCCCAGCCGCAGTACAACGGCGGCTGGGACACCGGGCAGCAGACCGCCATGCCGTACGGGGCCGAGCCCCAGGACCCGTATGCACAGCAGCCCGGCGGCTACGACGCATCGCAGGACTACTACGGCACCCCCGAGGCCTACCCTCCGCCGCAGCCCCCGGGCCGCCGCGACGCCGCGCCCGCACAGCAGCCGGAGCCGCAGCAGCAGCCGACGGACTGGGACCTGGACCAGCCGCAGGAGGAGACGCACCCCTTCTTCACCGGCGCGGACGAACCGGCCGGCCGCGAGCCGCGCGACGACGATGACCCGGACGACGACGGATCGCGCGCCTCGCGCCGCGACCGCGGCGGCAGCGACCGCAGGGGCGGCAAGGGCAAGAAGAAGAGCCGTAGCGGCCTGGCCTGCCTGGTGCTCTCCGTCGTCCTGCTCGGCGGCCTCGGCGGAGTCAGCTATGTCGGCTACAGCTTCTGGAAGAATCAGTTCGGCGCTCCGGCCGACTACGCGGGGGCGGGCTCCGGCGAGGTCGAGGTCGAGATCCCCGAAGGTTCGCTCGGCTACGACATCGCCAACATCCTGCGCAAGAAGGGCGTCATCAAATCCTCCGACGCCTTCGTCGCGGCGCAGAACGACAACCCCAAGGGCAAGCTGCTCCAGGCCGGCGTCTATCTCCTGAAGAAGGAGATGTCCGCTGCCAGCGCGATCGAGCTGATGCTCGATCCCAAGAGCATGAACGCGTTCGTGATCCCTGAGGGGACCCGTAACTCGAAAATCTACGAGATGATCGACAAGCGGCTCCAGCTCAAGGAAGGCACAACGGCCGACATCGCCAAGACCAAGGCGGAAAGTCTCGGCCTGCCGGACTGGGTGGACGACAACCCGGATGTGAAGGACCCGCTGGAGGGCTTCCTGTACCCGGCCGCCTATCCGGTCGCCAAGGGATCGAAGCCCGAGGACGCGCTGAAGCGGATGGTCGCGCGGGCCAACAAGGAGTACGGCAAGCTCGACCTCGAAGCCGCGGCCAAGAAGCACAAGCTCGACGGGCCGTGGCAGGTGATCACGGTGGCGAGTCTGGTCCAGGCGGAGGGCAAGACGCATGAGGACTTCCGGAAGATGACCGAGGTCATCTACAACCGCCTCAAGCCTTCCAACACGGAGACCAACCAGCTCCTCCAGTTCGACTCGGCGCTGAACTACCTCAAGAACCAGAGCAACATCAAGATCAGCGAAGCCGAGACCCAGGAGAGCGAGGACCCGTACAACACGTACAGGAAGCGGGGCCTCACTCCGGGTCCCATCAGCAACCCGGGCGCCGACGCCCTGGGTGCGGCCCTCAACCCCACGACGGAGGGCTGGCTGTATTTCGTCGCCACCGACGGGAAGCACAAGACGGAGTTCGCCAAGACCTACGACGAGCACCTCAGGCTGAAGAAGAAGTTCGATGCCCTCGACTGAGAAGCGCCGCGCCGCCGTCCTCGGCTCGCCCATCGCCCACTCCCTCTCCCCGGTCCTGCACCGCGCCGCGTACGCCGAACTCGGCCTCGACGACTGGTCCTACGACCGGTTCGAGGTCGACGAGGCGGCGCTGCCCGGGTTCATCGAAGGGCTGGACTCCACCTGGGCCGGCCTGTCGCTGACCATGCCGCTCAAGCGGGCGGTCATCCCGCTGCTCGACGAGGTCAGTGCGACGGCCGCCTCCGTGGAGGCCGTCAACACGGTCGTGTTCACGGAGGACGGCCGCCTGGTCGGCGACAACACCGATATTCCCGGCATGATCGCCGCTCTGCGTGAACGCGGCGTCGACAAGGTCGAGTCCGCCGCGGTGCTCGGAGCCGGTGCCACCGCCTCCTCCGCGCTGGCCGCGCTCGCGGCGATCTGTGCCGGACCGGTCACCGCCCATGTGCGCGGCCCCGAGCGCGCGGCCGAGATGCGCGCGTGGGGGGAGCGGCTCGGCGTCGACGTCGTGATCGCCGACTGGGCGGACGCGGCAGCGGCACTGAGCGCGCCACTGGTCATCGCCACCACCCCGGCGGGCGCCACCGACGCGCTGGCCGGATCCGTGCCGAAAACCCCGGGCATCCTCTTCGACGTGCTGTACGAGCCGTGGCCCACCGCGCTCGCCGCCGCCTGGACGGCGCACGGCGGGTCGGTGGTCGGCGGGCTCGACCTCCTCGTGCACCAGGCCCTGCTCCAGGTCGAGCAGATGACCGGCCGGATCCCAGGGCCGCTGGCCGCCATGCGGCAGGCCGGGGAAGCCGCGCTCGCGGCCCGCTGACGGGCCCGGGGCGTCCGTCTGCTGGACCGGCGGCCGGATCGCGCCCCCGGTCGTGGGAGGATCAAGGCGGCGGGCCAGGGCCGCGCACCCGGTGGCGCCGTTGGATTTCAGGCGCGAGCATGAGGAGCACCGTTGAGCAGGTTGCGCTGGCTGACCGCGGGGGAGTCGCACGGACCCGCACTGGTGGCGACGCTGGAGGGCCTTCCCGCCGGAGTCCCGGTCACCACGGAGATGGTGGCGGAGGCACTGGCACGGCGACGGCTCGGTTACGGCCGCGGTGCGCGGATGAAGTTCGAGAAGGACGAGGTCACCTTCCTCGGCGGCGTACGCCACGGGCTCACCATGGGCTCCCCGGTCGCCGTCATGGTCGGCAACACCGAGTGGCCCAAGTGGGAGCAGGTCATGTCGGCCGACCCGGTCGACCCCGACGAGCTGGCGAAGCTCGCCCGCAACGCCCCGCTGACCCGCCCCCGGCCCGGCCACGCCGACCTCGCGGGGATGCAGAAGTACGGCTTCGACGAGGCCCGGCCGGTCCTGGAGCGCGCCAGCGCCCGGGAGACCGCCGCGCGCGTCGCCCTCGGGGCCGTCGCCCGCTCCTACCTCAAGGAGACCGCGGGCATCGAGATCGTCAGCCATGTCGTCGAGCTGGCCGCCGCGAAGGCGCCGTACGGCGTCCTTCCGGTCCCCGCCGACGTGGAGAAGCTGGACGCCGACCCGGTCCGCTGCCTGGACGCCGACGCGTCCAAGGCGATGGTGGCCGAGATCGACCAGGCCCACAAGGACGGCGACACCCTCGGCGGGGTCGTCGAGGTGCTGGCGTACGGCGTGCCCGTCGGGCTCGGCTCGCACGTGCACTGGGACCGGCGCCTGGACGCCCGGCTCGCCGCCGCGCTCATGGGCATCCAGGCGATCAAGGGCGTCGAGGTCGGCGACGGCTTCGACCTGGCCCGGGTCCCCGGCTCGAAGGCGCACGACGAGATCGTCGCCACCGAGGACGGCATCAAGCGCACCTCCGGGCGCTCCGGCGGCACCGAGGGCGGGCTCACCACCGGCGAGCTGCTGCGCGTGCGCGCCGCGATGAAGCCCATCGCGACCGTGCCGCGCGCCCTGGCCACCGTGGACGTCACCACCGGCGAGGCCACCAAGGCCCACCACCAGCGCTCCGACGTCTGCGCCGTCCCGGCGGCGGGCATCGTCGCGGAGGCGATGGTCGCCCTCGTCCTGGCCGACGCGGTCGCGGAGAAGTTCGGCGGCGACAGCGTCCCCGAGACCCACCGCAACGTCCGGTCGTACCTCGACCACCTCCAGATCCGATGAGCGGCCCCCTGGTCGTCCTCGTCGGCCCGATGGGCGTCGGCAAGTCCACCGTCGGCGAACTGCTCGCCGCCCGGCTCGGCACCACCTACCGGGACACCGACGCGGACGTCGTCGCCGAGGCCGGCAAGCCGATCGCGGAGATCTTCTACGACGAGGGCGAGGAGCACTTCCGCGCCCTGGAGCGCCGGGCCGTCGAGGCGGCCGTCGCCGGGCACACGGGCGTCCTCTCGCTCGGCGGCGGCGCCGTCCTGGACCCGGCGACCAGACAGCTGCTGGCCGGCCGTCCGGTCGTCTACCTCTCCATGGACGTGGACGAGGCCGTCCGCCGCGTCGGTCTCGGCGCCGCCCGCCCGCTGCTCGCGGTCAACCCGCGCCGGCAGTGGCGCGAGCTGATGGACGCCCGGCGTCACCTCTACGAAGAGGTCGCCCGTACCGTCGTCGCCACCGACGAGAACACCCCCGAAGAGGTCGCCCAGGCGATCATCGACGCACTGGAACTGCCGGAGGGCTCAACGGCCCCCGGCGTGGAGAACACCGGTATGACGCAGCAGGGCCCCACCCGCATCCAGGTCGCAGGCTCCGCGGGCTCCGACCCGTACGAGGTCCTCGTCGGCCACCAGCTCCTGGGCGAGCTGCCCCAGCTGATCGGCGACCGTGCCCGGCGGGTCGCCGTGCTGCACCCCGAGGCCCTCGCCGAGACCGGTGAGGCGGTCCGCCAGGACCTCGCCGACCAGGGGTACGAGGCCATCGCCGTCCAGCTGCCGAACGCGGAGGAGGCCAAGACCGTCGAGGTCGCCGCCTACTGCTGGAAGGCGCTCGGCCAGACCGGCTTCACCCGCACCGACGTCATCGTCGGCATCGGCGGCGGCGCCACCACGGACGTCGCCGGGTTCGTCGCGGCCAGCTGGCTGCGCGGGGTCCGCTGGATCGCGATCCCGACCACTGTGCTCGGCATGGTCGACGCGGCCGTCGGCGGCAAGACCGGCATCAACACCGCCGAGGGCAAGAACCTCGTCGGCGCCTTCCACCCGCCCGCCGGGGTCCTCTGCGACCTCGCCGCGCTGGACTCGCTGCCGGTCAACGACTACGTCTCCGGCATGGCCGAGATCATCAAGGCCGGGTTCATCGCCGACCCGGTCATCCTCGACCTGGTCGAGGCCGACCCCGAGGGTGCGCGCACCCCGGCCGGGCCGCACACCTCCGAGCTGATCGAGCGGTCCATCCGGGTCAAGGCCGAGGTCGTCTCCAGCGACCTCAAGGAGTCCGGGCTCCGCGAGATCCTCAACTACGGCCACACCCTGGCCCACGCCATCGAGAAGAACGAGCGCTACAAGTGGCGGCACGGCGCGGCCGTCTCCATCGGCATGGTCTTCGCCGCCGAGCTGGGCCGGCTCGCCGGGCGCCTCGACGACGCCACCGCCGACCGGCACCGCAGCGTCCTCGCGTCGGTGGGCCTGCCGCTCGCCTACCGGGGCGACCAGTGGCCCAAGCTGCTGGAGAACATGAAGGTCGACAAGAAGTCGCGCGGCGACCTGCTGCGCTTCATCGTCCTGGACGGCATCGGCAGGCCCACGGTCCTGGAGGGCCCCGACCCGGCCGTGCTGCTCGCCGCCTACGGGGAGGTCTCCGCGTGACCCGCAGGGTCTTCGTCCTGAACGGCCCCAACCTCGGCCGGCTCGGCTCGCGCGAGCCCGACGTCTACGGGGCCACCTCCTACGCCGGACTCGTCGAGACCTGCACGACCCTCGGCGAGGAGCTCGGCTTCGACGTCGAGGTGCGGGAGACCAACGACGAGGGCCGGCTGATCCGCTGGCTCCACGAGGCGGCGGACGGATCGATCCCGGTCGTTCTCAACCCGGGTGCCTTCACGCACTACTCGTACGGCATGCGGGACGCGGCCGCCCAGCGCACCGCCCCGCTGATCGAGGTGCACATCTCCAACCCGTACACCCGCGAGGAGTTCCGGCACACCTCCGTGGTCGCCGCGGTGGCCACGGGCACGGTGGCCGGGTTCGGCATCGGCTCCTACCGGCTCGCCCTGCGCGCCCTGGCCGACGAACTGACCGACTGACCGACTGACCGACTGCCCGACGAACTGACTGACCGACGAACTGCCCGATCGGCCGACCACCGCTGACGGACTGAAACCGACGCGATTTCCCTCCGGCCTCCGGGCGGCCGGCGGGCACTTCGCGCCCTCCCGGGCCGTTCACCCCGTGACGGCCCGGGAAGGTACGGTGGCCGTCCCATCAGCGTCAGTCGCGGTTACGAGACGGAGTGGCACCGGATGCAGCACGCAGTGGGGGCCCCGCTGCCGCCGCCCCACGGACCCGGCATCGGGCACGTCGGACGGCCGTACCAGGCCCAGCACCCCGGCCACCCCGGCCCGCCCCCGATACCCCCGCCTCCCCCGGCCCCCGGCCAGGCCCCGGCTGCTCCGGCCCCCGGCCAGGCCCCGGCTGCTCCGGCCCCCGGGCAGGCTCCGCCTCAGGCCCAGGGCGGGACCCGGCAGCCTCCGGCCCCCGGCCGGGCCCCGCAGCCCGGCTGGAGCGGCACAGGACCCACCCCGCCGCCCGCCGGGCAGGTCACCGGACACATCCAGCTGCCGCCCGGCGGCCCCGTTCCGCTGCCCGCGCCCCCCGCCGAGCCCGGCACCGGCGGCGCGACGCTCGCCGTGCTGCTCATCGGCCCCGCCGGGGCGGGCAAGACCACCGTCGCCAAGCTCTGGGCGGCCCGCCGCCGGGTGCCCACCGCCCACGTCTCCCTCGACGACGTCCGCGAGTGGGTCCGCTCCGGGTTCGCCGACCCGCAGGCCGGCTGGAACGACCACTCCGAGGCCCAGTACCGCCTGGCCCGCCGCACCTGCGGCTTCGCCGCCCGTAACTTCCTCGCCAACGGCATCTCCTGCATCCTCGACGACGCCGTCTTCCCCGACCGCCCGGTCGTCGGTCTCGGCGGCTGGAAGCGCCACGTGGGCCCCGGCCTGCTGCCCGTGGTCCTGCTGCCCGGCCTGGAGATCGTCCTGGAGCGCAACGCCGCCCGCAGCGGCAACCGCAGGCTCTCCGACGAGGAGGTCGCCCGCATCCACGGCCGGATGGCCGGCTGGTACGGCTCCGGCCTCCCGATCATCGACAACTCCACCTACGACGTCGAGACCACCGCCCGCGTCCTGGACGACGTACTGGCCCGGTCGATAGCGAGCCCGCCCGCCTGGTAGCGGTGCCGCGAGTGCGCCCGCCGGGAGGCCCGCCCGGCGGGTAGCGGCCGCGTTCCGGCGTCCCGTCCCCGGTCGGGTGCGCTGACCGGGCGGGCCGCCGCCCCCGCTCGTACGCTCGAACCATGTCAGAGGTGCACGCCGTCCGACGCGGGCTGCTCCGCGACCGGTGCGCCGCCGCGGGTTCCGCGGCCGCCCTGGTCTCCCGCCCCGCCAACGTCCGCTATCTCGCGGGCGGAGCGCCTCCCGGCGCCGTGCTGCTGCTCGGCCCCGGCGAGGACGTTCTGCTCTGCCCCCGCGCCCCGATCGGTGAACCCGCCCACGGGCGGCCCGACGAGGCGCTCCGGATCGACCTCCTGCCTGTCCCGGACGGCGACCCGGTGATCGCCGCCGCGAGCCTCGCCGCCTCGTCGGGCGCGGGTCCGCTCGCCGTCGAGGAGCACGATCTGACCGTGGCCCGGCACCGTGCCATGGGAAAGGCCGCCCCGCGCCTGGAGCTGGCCGATCTGGGCTTCACCGTGGAGCAGCAGCGGATCGTCAAGGACGAGGAGGAGATCGGCTGTCTCCGGATCGCCGCCGAGATCACCGACCAGGCCCTCGGCGAACTCCTCGAATCGATCCTGGTAGGCCGCACCGAGCGGCACCTCGCCCTCGAACTGGAGCGCCGCCTGGTCGACCACGGGGCGGACGGCCCCGCCTTCGCCACCACCGTGGCCACCGGCCCCAACTCCGGCCAGGGACGCCACCGGCCCTCGGACCGCAGGGTGGAGGAGGGAGATTTCCTCTCCGTCCGCCTGGGCGCGAGCTACCACGGCTACCGCTGCGAGATCGGCCGGACCTTCGTCATCGGGACCGCCCCCGCCGAGTGGCAGATCGAGCTCTACGACCTCGTTTTCGCCGCTCAGCGGGCCGGCCGGGAAGCCCTGGCACCGGGGGCCGCCTACCGTGACGTGGACGGTGCCGCCCGGCATCTTCTGGAGTCCGCGGGGCACGGAGAGGGCCTTCAGCCGAGGACCGGGCACGGCGTGGGGCTCGAAATCGAGGAGGACCCGCAACTGGCACCGACAGCCATGGGTAAACTGGACGCTTGTGTGCCGGTCACCGTCGAACCGGGGGTTCACCTCCCGGGCCGGGGCGGTGTCCGGATCGATGACACGCTCGTCGTGCGCCCCGAGGCGGACGGCGGACCCGAGCTACTCACCATGACGACCAAGGAGCTGCTCGCGCTCTAGCGCGCATCCTCGGTCGTTCCACCAGCTTCAGTCCAGGAGATTCCGCAACCGTGGCTTCCACGAACGACCTCAAGAACGGCCTGGTGCTCAAGCTCGACGGAGGCCAGCTCTGGTCCGTCGTCGAGTTCCAGCACGTCAAGCCCGGCAAGGGCCCCGCCTTCGTGCGCACCAAGCTCAAGAACGTGCTCTCCGGCAAGGTCGTCGACAAGACGTTCAACGCCGGTGTGAAGGTCGAGACGGCCACCATTGACCGCCGCGACATGCAGTTCTCGTACATGGACGGCGAGTACTTCGTCTTCATGGACATGGACACGTACGACCAGCTCATGGTCGACCGCAAGGCCGTCGGCGACGCCGCCAACTTCCTGATCGAGGGCTTCACCGCCTCCGTCGCCCAGCACGAGGGCGAGGTGCTCTACGTCGAGCTGCCGGCCGCGGTCGAGCTGACGATCCAGGAGACCAACCCCGGCGTCCAGGGCGACCGCTCCACCGGCGGCACCAAGCCCGCCACCCTGGAGACCGGCTACGAGATCGGCGTGCCGCTCTTCATCACCACCGGCGAGAAGATCAAGGTCGACACCCGTACGGGCGACTACCTCGGCCGGGTGAACAGCTAACCGTGGCTGCCCGGAACAAGGCCCGCAAGCGCGCCTTCCAGATCCTCTTCGAGGCCGACCAGCGCGGTGAGTCCGTGCAGAGCGTCCTCGCGGACTGGGTTCGGCTCTCGCGGACCGACGACCGTCAGCCGCCGGTCGGCGAATTCACGATGGAGCTCGTCGAGGGGTACGCGCAGTACGCGGACCGGATCGACGACCTCATCGTCACCTACGCCGTGGACTGGGAGATCGACCGCATGCCGGTCGTCGACCGGAGCATCCTGCGGCTCGGTGCGTACGAACTGATCTGGATGGACGAGACCCCGGACGCCGTGGTGATCGACGAGGCCGTTCAGCTCGCCAAGGAGTTCTCCACCGATGACTCCCCGTCCTTCGTGAACGGCCTGCTGGCCCGTTTCAAGGACCTCAAGCCGAACCTCCGCCGGGAGCAGTAGCCCGGCCGCGACGGTTCGGTCGCGCACACATCCCGAAGGGCCCACGGTCAGCCGTGGGCCCTTCGGCGTACCAGGACCGTACGGAGGCGCACGGGCGCGGCGCGCTCCACGGGGCACAGAAAGCCGGGCGGGCGGGGGCCCGAAGGTCCCCGCCCGCCCGGCGGCACGTTTCTGCTGTTGGGGACCGGCCCCGTTCGCTCAGCCCTCGTCGTGGGCGACCGCGCGGCGCGCGTCCGCGTCCAGCACGCCCCAGCTGATGAGCTGCTCCGTGAGCACGGAAGGCGACTGGTCGTAGATCACGGCGAGCGTGCGCAGGTCGTCCTGGCGGATCGAGAGCACCTTGCCGTTGTAGTCACCGCGCTGGCTCTGGATGGTCGCCGCGTAGCGCTGCAGCGGACCGGCCTTCTCCGGCGGGACGTGGGCGAGGCGCTCCAGGTCCAGGACGAGCTTCGGCGGCGGCTCGGCGGCCCCGCCCGGCGTCGTACCGGGCAGCAGCTCCTGCACCGGGACCCCGTAGAAATCCGCCAGCTCGGCGAGGCGCTGTACGGTCACGGCACGGTCGCCGCGCTCGTACGAACCGACCACGACGGCCTTCCAACGGCCCTGGGACTTCTCCTCCACGCCGTGGAGGGAAAGGCCCTGCTGGGTGCGGATGGCACGGAGTTTGGCCCCGAGCTGTTTTGCGTATTCGCTGGACATATGGCTCCCCGGACGCTGGAACAGTGTGCGGCTCCGCCGCGTGGCTGGTAACTCACTGTGAGGTTACGCAGCGTTACTTGGATGCGTCAAGCCGAATGATCCGGACCGGCACCTCCCGGGGGCGGGGCCAGGGCCGGGCACAAGCCCTGGTAGCGTGGATGACGCAATTTCGACGTCCTTTAACGATCCGTCCCGTGAGGCGGAGAAGGAGGTCCGTTTCTTATGGACGCACAGCACGACGACACCGGCAACGCGGCACGCCCCGTTCTCGAGGCCCCCGACATCGCCCGTGTTCTGACCCGTATCGCCCACGAGATCGTCGAACGCGCCAAGGGCGCCGACGACGTGGTGCTGCTCGGTATCCCGACGCGGGGCGTCTTCCTCGCCCGCCGGCTCGCCGACAAACTCGAACAGATCACCGGCCGGAAGACGCCGGTCGGATCGCTCGACATCACCATGTACCGCGACGACCTGCGGATGCGCCCGGCGCGCGCCCTGGCGCGCACCGACATCCCCGGCGAGGGGATCGAGGGCAGCCTGGTCGTCCTGGTCGACGACGTGCTCTTCTCCGGCCGCACGATCCGCGCCGCCCTCGACGCGCTCGGCGACATCGGCCGCCCGCGCGCGGTGCAGCTCGCGGTCCTCGTGGACCGCGGCCACCGGGAACTCCCGATCCGCGCGGACTACGTCGGCAAGAACCTCCCCACGTCGCTGCGGGAGACGGTCAAGGTCCAGCTCGCCGAGGAGGACGGCCGCGACGCCGTGCTGCTCGGCGTCCAGCGGACCGCCCCCGCGGGCACGCAGTAGCCCGAGCCCTCCCGTACGCCCCTCCGGGGCCGTACGGCGGCTCCTGTGCGCCCGCATGCCTGAAACTCCCTCCAGTCACCCGGAGAACCCCCAGATGAAGCGTCACCTCATCTCGGCCGCCGACCTCACCCGCGACGACGCCGTCCTGATCCTCGACACCGCCGAGGAGATGGCCCGGGTCGCGGACCGGCCGATCAAGAAGCTCCCCACCCTGCGCGGCCGTACCGTCGTCAACCTCTTCTTCGAGGACTCGACCCGTACCCGCATCTCCTTCGAGGCGGCCGCCAAGCGGCTGTCCGCCGACGTCATCAACTTCTCCGCCAAGGGCTCCTCCGTCTCCAAGGGCGAGTCCCTGAAGGACACCGCGCTGACCCTGGAGGCGATGGGCGCCGACGCCGTCGTCATCCGGCACGGCGCCTCCGGCGCCCCCTACCGGCTCGCCACCTCCGGCTGGATCGACGGGGCCGTGGTCAACGCCGGGGACGGCACCCACGAGCACCCCACCCAGGCCCTGCTGGACGCCTTCACGATGCGCCGCCGGCTCGTCGGAGCCGACGCCGGGCTCGGCCGGGACCTGGACGGCCGCCGCATCACGATCGTCGGCGACATCCTGCACAGCCGCGTCGCCCGCTCCAACGTCCACCTGCTGACCACGCTCGGCGCGCACGTCACTCTGGTGGCCCCGCCCACCCTCGTTCCGGTGGGCGTCGAACAGTGGCCCTGCGACGTCAGCTACAGCCTCGACAACGTGCTGGCGAAGTCCGATGCGGTGATGATGCTGCGTGTGCAGCGCGAACGGATGAACGCCGCCTACTTCCCGACCGAGCGCGAATACTCCCGCCGCTACGGCCTGGACGGGGAGCGGATGGCGAAGATGCCCGGACACGCCATCGTCATGCACCCCGGCCCGATGGTCCGCGGCATGGAGATCACCGCCGAGGTAGCCGACTCCGACCGCTGCACGGTCGTCGAGCAGGTCGCCAACGGCGTCTCCATCCGCATGGCCGTGCTCTACCTGCTGCTCGGTGGCTCCGACACCGCGCTGTCCGCCGCCCCCGCCCGTACCGAGGAGAACAAGTAACCATGAGCAAGATCATTGTCCGCGGTGCGCGGATCCTCGGCGGCCAGCCGCAGGACGTCCTGATCGACGGCGAGACCGTCACCGAGGTGGGCACCGGCATCGACGCCGCCGGCGCCACCGTGATCGAGGCCGGGGGGCAGATCCTGCTGCCCGGCCTGGTCGACCTGCACACCCATCTGCGCGAGCCCGGCCGCGAGGACTCCGAGACCGTCCTCACCGGCACGAAGGCCGCGGCCGTCGGCGGCTTCACCGCCGTGCACGCCATGGCCAACACCTTCCCCGTCGCCGACACCGCCGGCGTCGTCGAGCAGGTCTGGCGGCTCGGCAAGGAGTCCGGCTACTGCGACGTCCAGCCCGTCGGCGCGGTCACCGTCGGCCTGGAGGGCAAGCAGCTCGCCGAACTCGGCGCGATGCACGACTCCGCCGCCGGAGTGAAGGTCTTCTCCGACGACGGCAAGTGCGTCGACGACGCGGTGATCATGCGCCGCGCCCTGGAGTACGTGAAGGCCTTCGACGGCGTCGTCGCCCAGCACGCCCAGGAGCCCCGCCTCACCGAGGGCGCCCAGATGAACGAGGGCATCGTCTCGGCAGAGCTGGGTCTCGGCGGCTGGCCCGCCGTCGCCGAGGAGTCGATCATCGCCCGCGACGTCCTCCTCGCCGCCCACGTCGGCTCCCGCGTCCACATCTGCCACCTCTCCACCGCCGGCTCCGTGGAGATCGTGCGCTGGGCCAAGTCCAAGGGCTGGAACGTCACCGCCGAGGTCACCCCGCACCACCTCCTCCTCACCGACGAGCTGGTCCGCAGCTACAACCCGGTCTACAAGGTGAACCCGCCGCTGCGCACCGAGGCCGACGTGATGGCCCTGCGCGAGGCGCTCGCCGACGGCACGATCGACTGCGTCGCCACCGACCACGCCCCGCACCCGCACGAGGACAAGGACTGCGAGTGGGCCGCGGCCGCCATGGGGATGGTGGGCCTGGAGACCGCCCTCTCGGTCGTCCAGCAGACGATGGTGGACACCGGTCTGCTCGACTGGGCGGGCGTCGCCGACCGCATGTCCTTCCGCCCCGCGGCCATCGGCCGACTCGATGGACACGGCCGTCCCGTCTCGGCGGGTGAGCCCGCCAACCTCACGCTGGTCGATCCGGCATACCGTGGGACCGTGGACCCCGCGGGCTTCGCGTCCCGCAGCCGCAACACCCCCTACGAGGGCCGTGAGCTGCCGGGCCGCGTCACCCATACCTTCCTGCGGGGCCGTGCCACGGTCGTCGACGGGAAGCTCGCGTGACAACTCTGACCCCCCTGTACCACCTGGCCGCCGAGCAGAAGTCGGCGGAAGTGACGGACTGGGCCGCCCGCATCGCCTGGGTGATCGGCCTGTTCGTCTTCATCGCCCTCGTCTACTGGCTGATGCGCCAGGGCTGGAAGTGGCGCGCCAGCCTCCAGTCCGGCCTCCCGGAGCTTCCGGTCACCCCCGAGGGCTTCGCCGACGACGAGACGCTGCTGACGCTTCAGGGGCGCTACCACGCCTCCACCACCGCCGGACAGTGGCTCGACCGGATCGTCGCGCACGGCCTCGGCGCCCGCAGCCGTACCGAGCTCACGCTCACCGCCCGCGGCCTGGACGTCGTACGCCCCGGGGCGAGCGACTTCTTCATCCCGGCCGAGGCCCTGCGCGAGGCCCGCCTCGACAAGGCGCTCGCGGGCAAGGTCCTCCCCGAGGGCGGCCTGCTGATCATCACCTGGGCGCACGGCGAGACGCTGATCGACTCCGGCTTCCGCTCCGACCACGCCGCCGAGCACCAGGCCTGGGCCGACGCCGTCAACCGGCTCACCGGCGCCCCGGCCGCCACGGAACTCACCAGCACCCCTACGGAAGGCACCGCACGATGACGATCTCCACCCGGGGGGACCAGACCCCCGCCGTACTCGTCCTGGAGGACGGCCGCACCTTCCGCGGCCGCGCCTACGGGGCCGTGGGGGAGACCTTCGGCGAAGCGGTGTTCTCCACCGGCATGACCGGCTACCAGGAGACGCTGACCGACCCCTCCTACCACCGCCAGGTCGTCGTCATGACGGCCCCGCACGTCGGCAACACCGGCGTCAACGACGAGGACCCCGAGTCGGGCCGCATCTGGGTCTCCGGCTACGTCGTCCGCGACCCCGCCCGCAAGCCCTCCAACTGGCGCTCGCGGCGCTCGCTGGACGAGGAGCTGGTGGCGCAGGGCGTCGTCGGCATCAGCGGCGTCGACACCCGCGCCCTCACCCGCCACCTGCGCGAGCGTGGCGCGATGCGCGTCGGGATCTTCTCCGGAAACGCGATCCCCGACGAGGGCACCCTCCTCGCCAAGGTCCGCCAGGCCCCCGAGATGACCGGCGCCGACCTGTCCGCCGAGGTCGCCACCAAGGAGGCCTACGTCGTCCCCGCGATCGGCACGAAGAAGCTCACCGTCGCCGCGGTCGACCTCGGCATCAAGGGCATGACCCCGCACCGGATGGCCGAGCGCGGCATCGAGGTGCACGTGCTGCCCGCCACCGCCACCCTGGAGGAGGTGTACGCCGTGAACCCGGACGGCGTCTTCTTCTCCAACGGTCCCGGCGACCCGTCCACCGCCGACCACCCGGTCGCCCTCATGCGCGGTGTCCTCGCACGGTCCACCCCGCTCTTCGGCATCTGCTTCGGCAACCAGATCCTCGGCCGCGCCCTCGGCTTCGGCACCTACAAGCTGAAGTACGGCCACCGCGGCATCAACCAGCCGGTGCAGGACCGCACCACCGGCAAGGTCGAGGTCACCGCGCACAACCACGGTTTCGCCGTCGACGCCCCGCTGGACAAGGCATCCGACACGGAGTTCGGCCGCGCCGAGGTCTCCCACGTCTGCCTGAACGACCAGGTGGTCGAGGGCCTGAAGCTCCTGGACCGGCCGGCCTTCAGCGTCCAGTACCACCCCGAGGCGGCCGCGGGCCCGCACGACGCCGCGTACCTCTTCGACCGTTTCGTCACCCTGATGGAGGGCCAGCGTGCCTAAGCGATCCGATATCCAGTCCGTCCTGGTCATCGGCTCCGGTCCGATCGTCATCGGCCAGGCCGCCGAGTTCGACTACTCCGGCACCCAGGCCTGCCGCGTCCTCAAGGCCGAGGGCCTGCGCGTCATCCTGGTGAACTCCAACCCGGCGACGATCATGACCGACCCGGAGATCGCCGACGCCACCTACGTCGAGCCGATCACCCCCGAGTTCGTCGAGAAGATCATCGCCAAGGAGCGCCCCGACGCGCTCCTGCCCACCCTCGGCGGCCAGACCGCGCTGAACACCGCGATCTCCATGCACGAGAACGGTGTCCTGGAGAAGTACGGCGTCGAGCTCATCGGCGCCAACGTCGAGGCGATCAACAAGGGCGAGGACCGCGACCTCTTCAAGGGCGTCGTCGAGGCCGTCAAGGCGAAGACCGGATACGGCGAGTCCGCCCGCTCCGTCATCTGCCACACCATGGACGACGTCATCGCCGGCGTCGACACCCTGGGCGGCTACCCCGTCGTCGTCCGCCCCTCCTTCACCATGGGCGGCGCCGGCTCCGGCTTCGCCCACGACGAGGAGGAGCTGCGCCGCATCGCCGGACAGGGCCTCACGCTCTCCCCGACCACCGAGGTGCTCCTGGAGGAGTCCATCCTCGGCTGGAAGGAGTACGAGCTGGAGCTGATGCGCGACAGGAACGACAACGTCGTGGTCGTCTGCTCCATCGAGAACTTCGACCCGATGGGCGTCCACACCGGCGACTCCATCACCGTCGCCCCGGCCATGACGCTCACCGACCGCGAGTACCAGCGGCTGCGCGACGTCGGCATCGCGATCATCCGCGAGGTCGGCGTCGACACCGGCGGCTGCAACATCCAGTTCGCCATCGACCCCACCGACGGCCGGGTCATCGTCATCGAGATGAACCCCCGCGTCTCCCGCTCCTCGGCGCTCGCCTCCAAGGCCACCGGCTTCCCGATCGCCAAGATCGCCGCCAAGCTGGCCGTCGGCTACACGCTGGACGAGATCCCCAACGACATCACCGAGAAGACGCCGGCCTCCTTCGAGCCGACCCTCGACTACGTCGTCGTCAAGGCCCCCCGCTTCGCCTTCGAGAAGTTCCCCTCCGCCGACTCCACCCTCACCACCACCATGAAGTCGGTGGGCGAGGCCATGGCGATCGGCCGGAACTTCACCGAGGCCCTCCAGAAGGCCCTGCGCTCGCTGGAGAAGAAGGGCTCGCAGTTCGCCTTCACCGGCGAGACCGGCGACAAGGCCGAGCTGCTCGCGGAAGCGGCCCGCCCGACCGACGGCCGGATCAACACCGTCATGCAGGCGATCCGGGCCGGCGCCACCCAGGAGGAGGTCTTCGACGCCACGAAGATCGACCCCTGGTTCGTCGACCAGCTCTTCCTGATCAAGGAGATCGCCGACGAGCTGGCCTCCGCCGCACGCCTGGACGCCGACCTGATCGCCGAGGCCAAGCGGCACGGCTTCTCCGACGCCCAGATCGGCGAGATCCGCGGGCTGCGCGAGGACGTCGTCCGCGAGGTCCGGCACGCGCTCGGCATCCGCCCGGTCTACAAGACGGTCGACACCTGCGCCGCCGAGTTCGCCGCGAACACGCCGTACTTCTACTCCTCCTACGACGAGGAGAGCGAGGTCGCGAGCCGCACCAAGCCGGCCGTGATCATCCTCGGTTCGGGCCCCAACCGCATCGGCCAGGGCATCGAGTTCGACTACTCCTGTGTGCACGCCTCCTTCGCGCTCAGCGAAGCGGGCTACGAGACCGTCATGGTCAACTGCAACCCGGAGACCGTCTCCACCGACTACGACACCTCCGACCGGCTCTACTTCGAGCCGCTCACCCTGGAGGACGTCCTGGAGATCGTGCACGCCGAATCGCTGGCGGGCCCGATCGCCGGTGTCATCGTGCAGCTCGGCGGCCAGACCCCGCTCGGCCTCTCGCAGGCGCTCAAGGACAACGGCGTGCCCATCGTCGGCACCTCCCCGGAGGCCATCCACGCCGCCGAGGACCGCGGCGCCTTCGGCCGGGTCCTGGCCGAGGCCGGGCTGCCCGCGCCCAAGCACGGCACCGCCACCACCTTCGGCGAGGCCAAGGCCATCGCCGACGAGATCGGCTACCCCGTCCTCGTACGGCCGTCCTACGTCCTCGGCGGGCGCGGCATGGAGATCGTGTACGACGAGACGCGCCTCGCCTCGTACATCTCCGAGTCCACCGAGATCAGCCCCACCCGGCCGGTCCTGGTCGACCGCTTCCTCGACGACGCCATCGAGATCGACGTGGACGCCCTCTACGACGGCACCGAGCTGTACCTCGGCGGCGTCATGGAGCACATCGAGGAGGCCGGCATCCACTCCGGCGACTCGGCCTGCGCCCTGCCCCCGATCACCCTCGGCGGGTTCGACATCAAGCGGCTGCGCGCCTCCACCGAGGGCATCGCCAAGGGCGTCGGCGTCCGCGGACTGATCAACATCCAGTTCGCGCTGTCCGGCGACATCCTCTACGTCCTCGAAGCCAACCCGCGCGCCTCCCGTACGGTCCCCTTCACCTCGAAGGCGACCGCCGTCCCGCTCGCCAAGGCCGCGGCCCGCATCTCGCTGGGCGCGACCATCGCCGAGCTGCGCGCGGAGGGTCTGCTGCCGAGGACCGGCGACGGCGGCACCCTGCCGCTGGACGCGCCGATCTCCGTGAAGGAGGCCGTGATGCCGTGGTCGCGCTTCCGCGACATCCACGGCCGGGGCGTCGACACGGTCCTCGGCCCGGAGATGCGCTCCACCGGCGAGGTCATGGGCATCGACTCGGTCTTCGGCACGGCGTACGCCAAGTCGCAGGCCGGCGCCTACGGCCCGCTGCCCACCAAGGGCCGCGCGTTCATCTCGGTCGCCAACCGGGACAAGCGCTCGATGATCTTCCCGGCCCGCGAGCTGGTCGCCCACGGCTTCGAGCTGATGGCCACCTCCGGCACCGCCGAGGTCCTCAAGCGCAACGGCATCAACGCCACCGTCGTGCGCAAGCAGTCCGAGGGCACCGGGCCCGACGGCGAGAGGACCATCGTCCAGCTCATCCACGACGGCGAGGTCGACCTCATCGTCAACACGCCGTACGGCACCGGCGGCCGGCTCGACGGCTACGAGATCCGCACCGCGGCCGTGGCCCGCTCGGTACCGTGCCTGACCACGGTCCAGGCGCTCGCCGCCGCCGTCCAGGGCATCGACGCCCTCAACCACGGCGACGTCGGGGTCCGCTCCCTCCAGGAACACGCGGAGCATCTGACAGCGGCGCGCGACTAGCCGCCCGGAGAGGGGGACACCGGAAACGGTGTCCCCCTCTTTGCGAGCCCAGTCGAGCCCAGTCGAGCCCTGTCGACTCCGTCGAGCCCACCGAGCACCAAGGACATCTCTCCATGTACAAGCTCTTCTTCCGGCTGGCCTTCCAGCGGATGGACCCCGAGCAGGCCCACTACGCCGCCTTCCGCTGGATCCGCCTCGCCGCCCGGATCCCCGTCCTGCGCACCTTCCTCGCCGCCGCCCTCGCCCCCCGCTTCAAGGAACTGCGCACCGAGGCCCTCGGTCTGCGGATGCACGGCCCCTTCGGACTCGCCGCCGGCTTCGACAAGAACGCCGTCGCGATCGACGGCATGGCGATGCTCGGCTTCGACCATGTCGAGATCGGCACCGTCACCGGCGAACCCCAGCCCGGCAACCCCAAGAAGCGCCTCTTCCGGCTCGTCGCGGACCGTGCGCTGATCAACCGCATGGGCTTCAACAACGAGGGCTCCGCCGCCGTCGCCGCCCGCCTGGCCGCCCGCAACCCGGTCTTCCGCACCACCGTCGGCGTCAACATCGGCAAGACCAAGGTCGTGCCCGAGGCCGAGGCCGCCGCCGACTACGTGAAGTCCACCGAGGCCCTCGCCGGCCACGCCGACTACCTGGTCGTCAACGTCTCCTCGCCGAACACCCCCGGCCTGCGCAACCTCCAGGCCACCGAGTCGCTGCGCCCGCTGCTCACCGCCGTACGCGAGGCAGCCGACCGCACCGTCACCACCCGGCGGGTCCCGCTGCTCGTCAAGATCGCCCCGGACCTCGCGGACGAGGACGTCGACGCCGTCGCCGACCTCGCCGTGGAACTGGGCCTGGACGGCATCATCGCCACCAACACCACCATCGCCCGCGAGGACCTGGGCCTGAAATCCGACCCCGCCCTGGTGGGAGAGACCGGCGGACTCTCCGGCGCACCCCTCAAGGAGCGCTCACTGGAGGTCCTGAGCCGCCTGTACGCCCGTGTGGGGGACCGGATCACCCTGGTGGGCGTCGGGGGCGTCGAGAACGCCGAGGACGCCTGGCAGCGCATCCTCGCCGGGGCCACCCTGGTCCAGGGCTACAGCGCCTTCATCTACGAAGGTCCCTTCTACGCCCGCGCGATCCACAAGGGCCTCGCCGCCCGGCTCGCCGCCTCCCCGTACGCCACCCTCGCCGAGGCCGTCGGCGCCGAGACCCGGAAGAAGGCCGCCCTGTGACACCCGAACCCTTCGGCGCCCGGCTGCGTCACGCCATGGACACCCGCGGGCCGCTCTGCGTCGGCATCGACCCGCACGCCTCGCTGCTCACCTCCTGGGGCCTGAACGACGACATCGCCGGTCTGGAGCGCTTCACCCGGACCGTCGTGGAGGCGCTGGCCGACCGGGTCGCCGTCCTCAAGCCGCAGTCCGCGTTCTTCGAGCGCTTCGGATCGCGCGGCGTCGCCGTCCTGGAGAAGGCCGTGGCGGAGGCGCGGGCGGCCGGCGCGCTCGTCCTGATGGACGCCAAGCGCGGCGATATCGGCTCCACCATGGGGGCCTACGCGGCGACCTACCTGGACAAGGACTCGCCGCTCTTCTCGGACGCGGTCACCGTCTCCCCGTACCTGGGCTTCGGCTCGCTGCGCCCGGCGCTGGACGCCGCCGCCGTCTCCGGATCGGGCGTCTTCGTCCTCGCCCTCACCTCCAACCCGGAGGGCGCCGAGGTCCAGCGGGCCACGGCTGCCGACGGCCGCTCGCTCGCTCAGCTGATGCTCGACCACATGGCGGCGGAGAACGAGGGAGCGGCTCCGCTCGGCTCGGTCGGCGCGGTGGTCGGTGCGACGCTCGGCGACGCGGGGGTGAACCTGGCGATCAACGGGCCGCTCCTCGCGCCCGGCATCGGCGCCCAGGGGGCGACCCCGGCGGACCTGCCGGCGGTGTTCGGCGACGCGGTGGGCAACGTGGTCCCCAGCGTGAGCCGGGGCGTGCTGCGCCACGGCCCGGACGTGTCCGGGCTGCGCGAAGCGGCCGAACGGTTCGCGGACGAGGTCCGCGGCGCTGTATCCGGCAGCTGACCCTGACACGTTTACAGCGCGTTGACGAATTGCTGACGCGTTACTGACCGGAAACCAGGTCGATATGTCGGGAAAATCCTGGTCGGCCACAGCTGACCAGGACTTTTCGTCTGTTCTCGCTGACTACAGCGGCCCTTGCCGCTAGTCTCCGTCGAGAGCGGCCGAGCACAGTGTGTTCTTCGCTCACCTGGTGGGTGGCGTCCAGCTTCCCCGCCGGTCCGTATCCGACAGATCGACATCCGAGGTGACGTAGGCGTGGCTCTTCCGCCCCTTACCCCTGAACAGCGCGCAGCCGCGCTCGAAAAGGCCGCCGCGGCTCGCCGGGAGCGGGCCGAGGTCAAGAATCGACTCAAGCACTCCGGCGCCTCCCTCCACGAGGTCATCAAGCAGGGCCAGGAGAACGACGTCATCGGGAAGATGAAGGTCTCCGCCCTGCTGGAATCCCTGCCGGGCGTCGGCAAGGTCCGCGCCAAGCAGATCATGGAGCGTCTCGGCATCTCCGAGAGCCGCCGGGTCAGGGGTCTTGGCTCCAATCAGATCGCATCCCTGGAGCGTGAGTTCGGCGGCGGCGCCGCCTGACGTTCTCAGGCACTCCTGAGAACCTGGATAATCGCCCCATGGCTGCAACATCCCGGGGGACGTCCCCCGTACCCCCGGACGTACGTCCGCGGCTGACCGTGCTCTCCGGCCCTTCGGGCGTCGGCAAGAGCACGGTCGTCGCTCATATGCGCACCGTGCACCCCGAGGTCTGGCTCTCCGTGTCGGCGACGACACGCAAGCCGCGCCCCGGGGAGCGCAACGGTGTCCACTACTTCTTCGTGGACGACGAGGAGTTCGACAAGCTCGTCGCCAACGGTGAACTGCTGGAGTGGGCCGAGTTCGCGGGCAACCGCTACGGCACGCCCCGCCGCGCCGTGCTGGACCGCCTGGAGGCCGGTGAGCCGGTCCTGCTGGAGATCGACCTCCAGGGCGCCCGGCTGGTCCGCCAGTCGATGTCGGACGCGCGGCTGGTCTTCCTGGCCCCGCCGAGCTGGGAGGAGCTGGTGCGCCGGCTCACCGGCCGGGGCACCGAGGCGCCCGAGGTCATCGAGCGCCGGCTCGCCGCCGCGAAGATCGAACTGGCCGCCGAGGCGGAGTTCGATACGACGCTCGTCAACACCTCCGTCGAGGGCGTGGCGCGTGAGCTGCTAACGTTGATGCTTCAGGCCTAGATCTCTGCGATCGCTCAGATCTCTTTGATCTTTGATCTAAACCCCCTTCGGAAGGCAGAGAGTGTCCTCTTCCATCACCACGCCCGAGGGCATCATCAACCCGCCGATTGATGAGCTCCTCGAAGCCACCGACTCGAAGTACAGCCTGGTGATCTACGCGGCCAAGCGCGCCCGCCAGATCAACGCGTACTACTCGCAGCTCGGTGAAGGCCTCCTCGAGTACGTCGGTCCGCTCGTCGACACCCACGTGCACGAGAAGCCGCTGTCGATCGCGCTCCGCGAGATCAACGCGGGCCTGCTGACCTCCGAGGCCATCGAGGGCCCCGCGCAGTAACGCAGCAGCACCACGGCACCCTCACTCCAGGCCCGGCGGCCCGTCCGCCGGGCCTGAGGTGTGTCCCGGGGCCGGATGAACGTCCTCCGCGCGGTGAGGCAGCATGGGACCCACATGTTGCCGTTACGTTGCCGAGTGCGGGGAGACGCAGTGGACAAGCCGAAGGTGGTCCTGGGGGTCAGCGGGGGCATCGCCGCCTACAAGGCGTGCGAGCTGCTGCGCCGGCTGACCGAGTCCGGCCACGACGTACGGGTCGTCCCGACCGCCGCGTCGCTGCACTTCGTCGGGGCCGCCACCTGGTCGGCGCTCTCCGGCCATCCCGTGTCCGACGAGGTCTGGCAGGACGTCCACGAGGTCCCGCACGTGCGGATCGGGCAGGGCGCCGACCTCGTGGTGGTCGCCCCGGCCACCGCGGACATGCTGGCCAAGGCCGCCCACGGGCTCGCCGACGACCTGCTCACCAACACGCTCCTGACCGCCCGCTGTCCGGTGGTCTTCGCCCCCGCCATGCACACCGAGATGTGGGAGCACCCGGCCACCCAGGAGAACGTCGCCACCCTGCGCCGCCGGGGCGCCGTCGTCATCGAGCCCGCCGTCGGGCGGCTCACCGGCGTCGACACCGGCAAGGGCCGGCTGCCCGACCCGGGCGAGATCTTCGAGGTCTGCCGCCGGACGCTGGCGCGCGGGGTCACCGAGCCCGACCTCGCGGGCCGGCATGTGGTGATCAGCGCCGGCGGCACCCGAGAGCCGCTCGACCCGGTGCGCTTCCTGGGCAACCGCTCCTCCGGCAAGCAGGGCTACGCGCTGGCGCGCACGGCGGTGGCCCGGGGGGCCCGGGTCACCCTGATCGAGGCCAACACCGGGCTGCCCGACCCGGCCGGGGCCGATGTCCTGCGGGTCGGCACGGCCGTCCAGCTGCGTGAGGCCGTGCTGAAGGCCGCCCCCGACGCGGATGTCGTGGTGATGGCGGCCGCCGTGGCCGATTTCCGCCCTGCCGCGTACGCCTCCGGCAAGATCAAGAAGAAGGACGGCCAGGAGGCGCCCGAGGTCACCCTGGTCCGCAACCCCGACATCCTCGCCGAGGTCTCCGCCGAGCGGGCCCGTCCGGACCAGATCGTCGTCGGATTCGCCGCCGAGACCGACGACGTACTGGCCAACGGCCGTGCGAAGCTCCGCCGCAAGGGCTGTGACCTTCTCGTCGTCAACGAGGTGGGGGAGCGCAGGACCTTCGGCTCGGAGGAGAACGAAGCGGTCGTCCTCGCCGCCGACGGCCAGGAGACGCCCGTGCCGTACGGACCCAAGGAAGCGCTTGCCGACACGGTCTGGGATCTGGTTTCAGGAAGGTTCCAGCCGATTTCACAGTCAACCCTTCGGGCGGGCGAAATCGTCCCATAAGGACCAGAATGGCGGCTGGGAAGGGTGAATTGTCCTACTGGCGTTCCCTGTGGCGCACGTCACGAACCTCCCAAAGGGCGAGACACCTGGCCCGGTCGCCGGATGCGACCGATAAACTGGACGACGGTACGCACCGAGCGCAGCTCTCGGACGTACCACCCATGATCAGCCAGCAGCCGCTGCAACCCCAGGGAGCGATGTGTCCCGCCGTCTCTTCACCTCGGAATCTGTCACCGAGGGTCACCCCGACAAGATCGCTGACCAGATCAGCGACACGATTCTCGACGCGCTCCTGCGCGAGGACCCCGCCTCGCGCGTCGCCGTCGAGACCTTGATCACCACCGGTCTGGTGCATGTCGCGGGCGAGGTCACCACCAAGGCCTACGCCGACATTCCCAACCTCGTGCGCAACAAGGTTCTGGAGATCGGCTACGACTCCTCCAAAAAGGGCTTCGACGGTGCTTCCTGTGGCGTCTCGGTGTCGATCGGCGCCCAGTCGCCCGACATCGCACAGGGTGTCGACACCGCGTACGAGAAGCGGGTCGAGGGCGATGAGGACGAGCTCGACAAGCAGGGCGCGGGCGACCAGGGCCTGATGTTCGGCTACGCCTGCGACGAGACCCCGGAGCTGATGCCGCTCCCGATCCACCTCGCCCACCGCCTCTCCCGGCGACTGTCCGAGGTGCGCAAGAACGGGACCATCCCCTACCTGCGTCCCGACGGCAAGACCCAGGTCACCATCGAGTACGACGGTGACAAGGCGGTCCGGCTGGACACGGTGGTCGTCTCCTCGCAGCACGCCTCCGACATCGACCTGGACTCGCTGCTCGCACCGGACATCCGCGAGTTCGTCGTCGAGCACGTGCTCGCGCAGCTCGTCGAGGACGGCATCAAGCTGGACACCGAGGGCTACCGGCTGTTGGTGAACCCGACCGGCCGCTTCGAGATCGGCGGCCCGATGGGCGACGCCGGCCTGACCGGCCGCAAGATCATCATCGACACCTACGGCGGCATGGCCCGGCACGGCGGCGGCGCCTTCTCGGGCAAGGACCCGTCCAAGGTCGACCGCTCCGCCGCGTACGCGATGCGCTGGGTCGCCAAGAACGTGGTGGCCGCCGGTCTCGCCGCACGCTGCGAGGTCCAGGTCGCCTACGCGATCGGCAAGGCCGAGCCCGTCGGTCTGTTCGTCGAGACCTTCGGCACCGCCGTGGTCGACACCGAGAAGATCGAGAACGCGATCGGCGAGGTCTTCGACCTCCGCCCGGCCGCGATCATCCGCGACCTCGACCTGCTCCGCCCGATCTACGCCCAGACCGCCGCCTACGGCCACTTCGGCCGTGAGCTGCCCGACTTCACCTGGGAGCGCACCGACCGCGTGGACGCCCTGCGCGCCGCCGCCGGTCTGTAGCCGACCCGCCCGCGTACGACAGCGGAGCGGGCGTCATCGAGTACGACAGCGGGGCCCGGACACCGAACGCGGTGGCCGGGCCCCGCTGCCGTGTCTCCGCCGCTGTCAGTGGTCTCTGGTAGGAATTCAGCTGTGAGCAGCGAGCACGAGCAGTCCGCCGAACCCGGTGCCGGGGCGCCGGAGCAGCTTGCGCTGATCCGGGAGACCGTGCGCCGGGCGAAGGTGCCACGTGCCAAGCCGCGCACCTGGCGCGGCGCGGCCCTCGCCGAGGAGCTGCCCGTCGCCCGCGTCCTGGTCAACAAGGGCGTCCTCCACCTCGACCAGTACTTCGACTACGCGGTCCCCCAGGAGCTGGACGCCGACGCTCAGCCGGGCGTCCGGGTGCGGGTCCGGTTCGGGGCCGGCGGGCGCAACGTCCAGGGCGGGCGGCGCGAGGGAGGCGGGCTGATCGACGGTTTCGTCGTCGAGCGCCGCGCCGACTCCGACTACCAGGGCGCTCTCGCCGCCATCGCCTCCGTGGTCTCCCCGGAGCCGGTCCTCGGGCCCGAGCTGCTCGCCCTCTGCCGTGCCGTCGCCGACCGGTACGCGGGCAGCCTCGCCGACGTCCTCCAGCTCGCCGTCCCGCCGCGCAACGCCCGCGCGGAGTCCAAGCCCTCCCCGGACCCGCTGCCCCCGCCGCCGCCCCCGGAGCCGGGCACCTGGGAGCGGTACGGCCAGGGCCCGGCCTTCCTGCGCGCACTGGCCGAGGGCGGTGCGCCGCGCGCCGTGTGGACCGCCCTGCCCGGCCCGCACTGGCCCGCCGAGATCGCCGGGGCCGTCGCGGCGACGCTCTCCCGCGGGCGCGGCGCGCTCGTCGTCGTCCCGGACGGACGGGCCGCCGGACGGGTCGACGCGGCCCTGACCGAGGCGCTCGGCGCGGGCCGGCACGCCCTGCTGACCGCCGAATCCGGCCCCGAGAAGCGCTACCGCCAGTGGCTCGCCGTACGCCGGGGCTCGGTGCGGGCGGTCGTGGGGACCCGGGCCGCCATGTTCGCCCCCGTCCAGGACCTCGGCCTGGTCGTCGTCTGGGACGACGGGGACTCCAGCCACAGCGACGACAACGCCCCCTTCCCGCATGTCCGCGAGGTCCTGGAGCTGCGGGCGGCACAGGGCCGCTGCGGCTTCCTGCTCGGCGGGACCAGCTGCACGGTCGAGGCCGCCCAGCTCGTGGAGAGCGGCTGGGCGCTGCCGCTCCTCGCGGACCGCGAGCGGCTGCGCCGGGCCGCGCCCCTCATCCGTACGGTCGGGGACGGCGAGCTGGCCCGGGACGGCGCCGCCCGATCCGCCCGGCTGCCCAGCCTCGCCTGGCAGACCGTGCGCGACGGACTGCGCAGCGGTCCGGTGCTGGTCCAGGTGCCCCGGCGGGGTTACGCCCCCCGCCTCGCCTGCGAACGCTGCCGGGCACCCGCCCGGTGCCGGCCCTGCGCGGGTCCCCTTCAGGCCTCGGACCAGCAGGATCTGAACTGCGCCTGGTGCGGGCGGGCCGAGCGGTCCTGGCACTGCGCCGAGTGCGGCTCGACCCGGCTGCGCGCCCAGATCGTCGGCGCCCGCCGCACCGCGGAGGAGCTGGGCCGGGCTTTTCCCGCCGTGCCCGTCCGCACCTCGGGGCGCGACCACATTCTGGACGCGGTGCCCGACGCTCCGGCCCTGGTCGTCTCCACCCCCGGTGCGGAGCCGGTCGCCGACGGCGGATACGCGGCGGCCCTGCTCCTGGACGGCTGGGCCATGCTCGGCCGCCCCGATCTTCGGGCGGGGGAGGAGGCGCTGCGACGGTGGACGGCGGCGGGCGCCCTGGTGCGGGGGCAGGACGAGGGCGGCACGGTGGTGATCGTGGCCGAGCCGACGGAGCGCGCGGTGCAGGCGCTGGTCCGCTGGGACCCGGCGGGATTCGCCCGGCGGGAGCTGGCGGAGCGGGCCGAGCTGGGTTTTCCGCCGGTCTCCCGGATGGCTTCGGCGACCGGCCCGGCCGAGGCCCTGGCCGCGTTCCTCCGGACCGCCGGGCTGCCGCCGGAGGCCGAGATCCTGGGGCCGGTGCCGGTCCCGTCGGCCGAGCCCGGCAGGCCCCGCCGACCGGGGGACGCCCCGCCGGGCGAGACCTGGGAGCGTGCCCTGATCCGGGTCGTCCCGGGGCGTGGGGCGGCGCTCGCCCGCACCCTGAAGGCGGCACTCGCGGCCCGTACGGCCAAGGGCGCGACCGACCCGGTACGCATCAGGATCGACCCGCCCGATATCGGCTGAGCCCGGAGCGGACTCGGCCGCCAGGGCCCGGACAGGGAGCTGCCCCGCCGCGCGACCGGCACGGTGGGGCAGAGGGGCGGCGTGCGGTCAGCCGTTGCGGGGGCCAGGGAAGGCACCGGGACGCAGCTCCTTGCGGACCGGCTGCTGGGCCGCCGAGGGCTGCGGCGGCATCGAGCGGGCCGCCGGGACCGAGGGCACCGGGGAGCCGGACCCCCCGGCGGAGGACCCGCCCAGGCCGGGGCCGACGGAGACCGGGCGCGGCACGGCCGTGGTCTCGCCGCCCGTCTCGGCGGCGGGCTGCGGCGTGGCCCGGCGTGTTCCGTAACGGCGGTGCACGGCCTGCTTGGTGACGCCGAGGGCGGAGCCCACCGCGTCCCAGGAGAAGCCCAGCGAGCGGTCGAAGTCCACCGCGGCCGTGACCAGGGTCTCGACGCTGTCCCGCAGTTCCTGCGCGAGGCGGACGGTGGGGGCCGGGGCCCTGCCGTAGACGACGAAGCCCGCGGAGGGGCCGGAGCGGCGCGGACGGTAGACGTTGCCCAGCTGGGCGGTGAGGGTGCGCAGCGCGTCCACCTGCCGCCGGACCCGCTCGATGTCCCGCACCAGAAGATGCAGACTGGCCCGCGCTTGGGCGTCGTGCGTTGCGTGGTCGGCCATGAAGAAGCCTCTCGAACCGGCGTTGAAAGGGATCGGGCCGCATCGGGGCGGCCCGCTTCGGTCAATCTCCTTTGACCAACGCCCGAGCCGGGTATGTGGTCACGCTATCGGGGCGTATGTGCCTATGCACGGGGCGTGCGCGGCGCGCGTACGCCCCCCCGGTCGGCGCCCGTCCGAACCGGGCCCGGCCGGCCCCGGTCGCAGACTCCCCCCAGGGCTGTCCCGTGGTCCCTGGTGGATCAGCGCGCGGCGTCGGATGCGGTGCGTCGCACGGCGGAGAGGCGTCCGCATACCGGATGGTTTCAAGTGTTCCGACAGCGCGGCGAGGTGCCGTGGCTGTCGTCGGTGCGCCCGCCAGGGACTACGGGACAGGCCTTAGACTGGTGTGCTGCTCGTCACCGTACGTCTTGGCCCGAGAGGCAGTCAGCCACCCATGAAGCTCGTCTTCGTCGGCACCCCCGAGGTCGCCGTCCCCGCCCTGGACGCCCTGATCGCCTCCGGCCGCCATGAGGTGGCCGCCGTCGTGACCCGTCCCGACGCGCCGTCCGGGCGGGGCCGCCGACTCGTCGCGAGCCCGGTGGCCGAACGGGCGGAGGAGGCCGGGATCGAGGTGCTCAAGCCCGTGAAGCCCCGGGACGAGGAGTTCCTCGCCCGGCTCCGCGAGATCGCCCCGGACTGCTGCCCGGTCGTCGCCTACGGGGCCCTGCTGCCCAAGGTCGCCCTCGACGTGCCCGCCCGGGGCTGGGTCAACCTGCACTTCTCGCTGCTGCCCGCCTGGCGGGGCGCGGCACCGGTCCAGCACGCGGTGATGGCCGGGGACGAGGTGACCGGCGCGTCGACCTTCCTGATCGAGGAGGGCCTGGACTCCGGTCCGGTCTACGGCGTCCTCACCGAGGAGATCCGCCCCACCGACACCAGCGGCGACCTGCTCACCCGGCTCGCCTTCGCCGGCGCAGGACTGCTCGCCGCCACCATGGACGGCATCGAGGACGGCACGTTGCACGCCGTGCCCCAGCCCCACGACGGGGTCACCCCGGCGCCGAAGATCACCGTCGAGGACGCCCGGGTCCAGTGGTCCGCGCCCGCCCTGCGGGTCGACCGGGTGGTGCGCGGCTGCACGCCGGCCCCCGGCGCCTGGACCCTGTTCCGCGGCGAGCGGCTCAAGCTGGTCCAGGCCACGCCGGTGCTGGACCGCACCGACCTGGCCCCCGGCGAGCTGTCGGCCGCCAAGAACAACGTGTACGTGGGCACCGGATCGCACGCGGTCGAGCTGCTCTGGGTCCAGCCGCAGGGCAAGAAGCCGATGAAGGCCGCCGACTGGGCGCGCGGCGTCCGCATCGTCCACGGCGAGCTGCTGGGCCTCTGAGCACCGCTTCCGGAGGTCCGGGCTCCCGTTCGGGCGCCCGGGGACGGCGACGTACGCTGGGAGGGTTCGCACCTCTCACCATCAGCGGAGCACCTTTCACGTGAACGACCAGCCGCGTCGCCGTCCCGCCAAGCCCCACCGCCGTCCGCAGAAGGACCCGGTCCGTTTCCTCGCCTTCGAGGCGCTCCGGGCCGTGGACGAGCGAGACGCGTACGCCAACCTCGTGCTGCCCCCGCTGCTGAAGAAGGCCCGCGCCAAGGGTGACTTCGACGGCCGGGACGCGGCGCTGGCTACGGAGCTGGTCTACGGGACGCTGCGCCGCCAGGGCACCTACGACGCGATCGTGGCGGCCTGCATCGACCGGCCGCTGCGCGAGGTCGACCCGCCGGTCCTCGACGTCCTCAACATGGGCGTCCACCAGCTGCTCGGCACCCGCATCCCCACCCACGCGGCCGTCTCCGCCAGTGTGGAGCTGGCCCGGGTGGTGCTGGGGGAGGGGCGCGCGAAGTTCGTCAACGCGGTGCTGCGCAAGGTCACCGCGCACGACCTCGACGGCTGGGTGGAGAAGGTCGCCCCGGCGTACGACGAGGACGCCGAGGGCCACCTGTCCGTCGTGCACTCCCACCCCCGCTGGATCGTCTCCGCCCTCTGGGACGCGCTGGGCGGCGGCCGGGCGGGCATCGAGGACCTCCTCGAAGCCGACAACGAGCGGCCCGAGGTGACGCTGGCGGCCCGTCCCGGCCGCTCCACCACCGACGAGCTGGTCAAGGCCCTGGGCGAGGACAACTCCCTGCCGGGCCGCTGGTCCCCGTACGCCGTCCGGATGGCCGAGGGCGGCGAGCCCGGCGCGCTGGAGGCCGTCCAGGAGGGCCGGGCGGGCGTCCAGGACGAGGGCAGCCAGCTCGTCGCCGCCGCCCTGGCCGCCGCACCCGTCGAGGGCCGTGACACCCGCTGGCTGGACGGCTGTGCGGGCCCCGGTGGCAAGGCCGCCCTGCTTGCGGCGCTCGCCGCCGGGCGGGGCGCCACCCTGCTCGCCGCCGAGAAGCAGCCGCACCGCGCCCGGCTGGTCGAGCGGACGCTCGCCGGCAACCCCGGCCCGTACCAGGTGATCACGGCGGACGGCACCCGCCCGCCGTGGCTGCCCGGCACGTTCGACCGGATCCTGATGGACGTGCCCTGCTCCGGCCTGGGCGCGCTGCGGCGCCGCCCGGAGTCCCGCTGGCGGCGGCGGCCCGAGGACCTGGAAGGCTTCGCCCCGCTCCAGCGCGGTCTGCTCCGCGAGGCGTTGAAGGCGGTGCGGATCGGCGGCGTGGTCGGCTACGCGACCTGCTCGCCGCACCTCGCGGAGACCCGGGTGGTGGTCGAGGACGTCCTCAAGGGCCGGGGCGGGGAGCCGGTGGAGGCGGAGTGGATCGACGCCCGCCCGCTGATGCCCGCAGTGCCCGCTCTCGGCGACGGGCCGGACGTGCAGCTCTGGCCGCATCTGCACGGCACGGACGCGATGTACCTGGCGCTGCTGCGCCGGACCGGCTGATCCGTCGGGCGGGCTCACGCGGAGCGGCTGACCGTCGCGCGGGCCCGCCCGTACCGGCTGGATCCCGTCCCCGGTGAACAGCGAAAAACAGCAAAGCGCTGGCAAAATGCCCAGAATGTGCGAACTGTGATGGCTGTGTGTGGCTTCGGAGCGCATCGAGGCGGGGAACCGGCGGGAGACGTGGCAGGCTTGGGGCATGGCGCAGATCAACCCCAGCATCCTGTCCGCCGATTTCGCGCGTCTCGCCGAGGAGGCGAAGGCCGTCGAAGGCGCGGACTGGCTCCACGTCGATGTCATGGACAACCACTTCGTGCCCAACCTGACCCTCGGCGTGCCGATCGTCGAAGCGCTCAGCAAGGCCACGGACACCCCGCTGGACTGCCACCTCATGATCGAGGACCCGGACCGCTGGGCCCCGGGTTATGTGGAGGCCGGAGCGGGTTCCGTCACCTTCCACGCGGAGGCCGCGGCGGCTCCGGTGCGCCTGGCGCGGGAGATCCGGGCCAAGGGGGCGCGCGCCTCGATGGCGCTCAAGCCCGCGACGCCCATCGAGCCGTACGAGGACCTGCTCCCCGAGCTGGACATGCTGCTGATCATGACGGTCGAGCCGGGCTTCGGCGGCCAGGCCTTCCTGGACATCATGCTGCCGAAGATCCGCCGTACCCGGCAGCTGATCGACAAGCACGGCCTCGAACTGTGGCTCCAGATCGACGGCGGGGTCTCAGCCACCACCATCGAGCGGTGCGCCGAGGCCGGCGCCGACGTCTTCGTGGCCGGATCCGCGGTCTACGGAGCGGCGGACCCGGCGGCGGCGGTGCGGGAGCTGCGGGCGCGGGCGGACGCGGTCACGGCCGTCGCCCCCTGGGCATGCGACCACTGAACCAAGGGCAGATGAACGCGGTCCGACAGGGCCGATCAAGGATCGCCGGATCTGACAGGATGAACGGCGTATCGGGTGTGTGAACAGCAGTGAGGAGATCGCGGTGTCTGGCATCTCGGCGGGTCGGTCAGCCATGCGGATGGGACCCGCGGAGCTGGTGCAGGCGGCGGCCATGGCCCGCCGGTTCTACCTGGAGGGCAAGTCCAAGATCCAGATCGCCGAGGAGTTCGGCGTGAGCCGCTTCAAGGTGGCCCGGGTCCTGGAGACGGCCCTGGAGCGTGATCTCGTACGCATCGAGATCCGGGTGCCGGCCGAGCTGGACGCCGAACGCTCCGACGCCCTGCGCGCCCGCTACGGGCTGCGGCACGCGGTCGTCGTCGAGTCCCCGGCCGAGGAGCAGGAGGACGCCCCCGACCCGGAGAACCTGGGTGAGGTCGCGGCCGACCTCCTCGGCGAGCTGGTGGCCGAGGGCGATGTGCTCGGCCTGGCCTGGGGCCGCTCCACCATCCACATGGCGGCCGCCCTCGACCGGCTCCCGCCGTGCACGGTCGTCCAGCTGACCGGCGTCTACGACGCGGGCACCGCCGAGCGCGGCTCGGTCGAGGCGGTCCGCCGGGCCGCCCAGGTGTCCGGCGGCGAGGCGCACCCCATCTACGCCCCGATGCTGCTGCCCGATCCCGCGACGGCCGCCGCGCTGCGCGACCAGACGGGCATCGCCCGCGCCTTCGAGTACTTCGACAAGGTGACGGTCGCCGCCGTCTCCATCGGCTCCTGGGAGCCGGGCATCTCCACGGTCCACGACATGCTCTCGGACGCGGAGCGCGCCCATTACGCCTCGCTCGGCGTCGCCGCCGAGATGTCCGCGCACCTCTTCGACTCCGACGGCCGCCGGGTCGGCCGCGACCTCGGGGAGCGCTGCATCACCGTGGAGGCGGACCGGCTGCGCCGGATCCCCGAGGTGGTCGCGATCGCGGGCGGTCAGCGCAAGGCGGCGGCGATCGGCGCGGTGCTGCGCTCCGGCCTGGTCACCAGCCTGGTCACGGACACCGCAGCGGCCGACTATCTGCTCACCGAGTCCGCCGCGGGCACTCGCCCGGCACTGGAGCGGGCCGACCCCGACGGGGAGTGACACCGCCCGGAACACGCTGAGGGCCGCGCACCGCATCCGGTGCGCGGCCCCGCGTACGTCCTGGCCCGTGTCGACCCGCGTTCAGCCGGCCGGTGGCACCTCGGCGGCGCACGGAGCGGAGGCGGCGGCCTCGGTGCGCGCGGGCGGGACGCCCAGCACGGTCTCCTCCAGATACTCCTCGGGTTCCTTGTACTGGCCCACGTCGGCGGGGTTGTACCGCGGGGTCCGGCGCGACCAGTCCAGGTTGCCGCGCATCCAGCTCCGCATCCCGTCGAGATAGGGGACCAGCAGCCCGGACAGCTCCGGATACAGCTCCAGCAGCTCGTCCTCGGCGGTCAGGAACCGTTCGGTCTCCATCGCGAGGCGCTCCGCGACGTGGTCCAGCGCCTGCTGCTCCCCGAAGCCCCGGTGGTGGCGGACCAGGTGGACGAGGTTGTGGATCTCGCCGAGCACCTGCTCCTTCTCGAAGGAGTACACGTCGTTGGCCCAGCACACGTGGTTGCACGCGGCTTCCAGGGCGGTGATGAAGCGGGGGTCGTTGTGGATCGACTCCGGGGCCTCGATGCCCGCCACGATCTCTATGAGGTCCATGCAGACGTGGATGGCCCCGGTGTGCCGCCGCTTGGCGATGTACGTGTCCTCCGACGGCACCACGTCCGCGGCACGGTTTCCCGCCTCCCAGGACGTGGCGGTCGTGAGGTAGGTGACCAGATGCCAGGCGAACCGGGTCCGCCAGTGCGGGGCGGCGTTCGGCGTCGTACGTTTCCACAGGTCGGCCAGGGCGGTCACGGCGGCCGGGACCACTTCCCCCGGCAGCGGCCCGGGGGCGGAGCCGTCGACCACCGCGCGCATCCGGTCGACGACGTCTCTCACCCGGTCGGGTGAACGGCCGAGGTGGCCGTCGTCGAGCTGGTCGTCGACGAGGAAGAGCCAGACGAACCAGTCGGCCACCAGATCGAGGTGGTCCTCGTCGGCGGTCGGGTAGACCATGCCGACGAACGCCCCGAAATCGGCTTGTTCGAATCGGTTCCTCGCGGACTCGCGGTGGACCAGACCCGTCCGTCTGGTCCAGGCGTCCAGATGCCCCCGGGTGTGTCCCACGTGCGGATTGGTCCGCTGCGGGAACGGGCAGTAGATGTCCGGCAGTTCGCTGTCCACGGGCGGATCTGGATCCTCTCCGGTCAAACGGTGTGCCCAGGGTTGCCGACGAGCCCGATCGACGCTTCGGACACCCCGAGACCTGCGGGTTTGAAGCTACCTGACCCCTTGTCACCCGGTCCAGGGATGGTGATCACGAATGATTCGAATCCCGTTCGGGTAGGGTCCGTGGGTAAGGCAGGTCCCACTTGCCCGGAGCCCCCGGCCCCCTCTTCGGAGGAACGGACGAACGCGGGGGCCCTTTGTTGTGTCTTCGTGGAAACGACCTGCACCGTTTCGTATGAAAAAATGAGTGTTATGCGCTTTCTTGAGCCGGGCACCGGTCGCTACACAGAGTCCCCCGCGGTCCCGTACGACCTCACGTACGACGACGTCTTCATGGTTCCGGGCCGCTCCGCGGTCGGCTCCCGGCAGGGTGTGGACCTCTCGTCGCCCGACGGAACCGGTACCACCATTCCGCTCGTGGTCGCCAACATGACCGCCATCGCGGGCCGCCGGATGGCCGAAACCATCGCCCGCCGCGGCGGGCTCGTCGTCATCCCCCAGGACATTCCGATCGAGGTCGTCGCCGACGTCATCTCCTGGGTCAAGACGCGCCACCTCGTCCTCGACACCCCGATCGAGCTGGCCCCCGGCCAGACCGTCGCCGACGCGCTGTCGCTGCTGCCCAAGCGCGCCCACGGCGCGGGCGTCGTCGTCGACGCCGACCGCCGTCCCGTGGGCGTCGTCACCGACCACGACCTCACCGGCGTCGACCGCTTCACCCAGCTCTCCGAGGTCATGTCCAAGGACCTGGTGCTGCTCGACGCCGACATCGACCCGCGCGACGCCTTCAACAAGCTCGACGGCGCCAACCGCAAGCTCGCCCCCGCGGTCGACGCGCAGGGACGCCTCGTCGGCATACTCACCCGCAAGGCCGCCCTGCGCGCCACGCTCTACACCCCCGCCACCGACGCCGAGGGCAAGCTGCGCATCGCGGCCGCCGTCGGCATCAACGGCGACGTGGCCGGCAAGGCCAAGCAGCTCCTGGACGCGGGCGCCGACGTCCTCGTCGTGGACACCGCCCACGGCCACCAGGAATCCATGATCAGCGCGGTCCGGGCCGTCCGGGCGCTCGACCCGCGGGTGCCGATCGTCGCGGGCAACATCGTCGCCGCCGAGGGCGTGCGCGACCTGATCGAGGCGGGCGCCGACATCATCAAGGTCGGCGTCGGCCCCGGCGCCATGTGCACCACCCGGATGATGACCGGCGTCGGCCGCCCGCAGTTCTCCGCCGTTCTGGAGTGCGCCGCCGAGGCGAAGAAGCACGGCAAGCACGTCTGGGCGGACGGTGGCGTCCGGCACCCGCGCGATGTCGCGATGGCGCTCGCCGCCGGCGCGTCCAACGTGATGATCGGCTCCTGGTTCGCGGGCACGTACGAGTCGCCCGGCGACCTCCAGCAGTCCGCCGACGGCCGCTTCTACAAGGAGTCCTTCGGGATGGCCTCGGCCCGCGCCGTCAAGAACCGCACCTCGGAGGAGTCCGCGTACGACCGCGCCCGCAAGGCGCTCTTCGAGGAGGGCATCTCCACCTCGCGGATGTTCCTCGACCCGACCCGTCCGGGCGTCGAGGACCTGATCGACTCGATCATCGCGGGCGTCCGCTCCTCCTGCACCTACGCCGGTGCCGCCTCCCTCGCGGAGTTCGCCGAGAAGGCGGTCGTCGGCGTCCAGAGCGCCGCCGGTTACGCCGAGGGCAAGCCGCTGCACGCCAGCTGGAGTTGATCCCGGATTCACCGTAACGACCCCGCCCTCCCCGGTAGTTCGCACCGGGGAGGGCGGGGTCGTTTCCGGGCTTCCGGAGCCGGCCGGGGGTGCGCTTCAACTCTGTTGAAATATAAGTAATATGAAGCGCACTCAGCTGCCTGCCTCTCTGCGGTAAGGGATCTCATGTCCTTCTTCACTGACCTGGCCCACCAGTACATCGACGGCGAGTGGAGGCCGGGGAAGGGGTCCTGGGACATCATCGACTTCAACCCGTTCGACGGGGAGAAGCTCGCCTCGATCCCGGTCGCCACCGCCGACGAGGTCGACCAGGCCTACCGTGCCGCCGAGCGCGCCCAGCAGGCGTGGGCGGACACCAACCCGTACAGCAGGCGGGCCGTCCTGGAGAAGGCGCTGCGCCTCGTCGAGGAGCGCGAGCCGGAGATCGGCGATGCCATCGTCGCCGAGCTCGGCGGCACCCGGCTGAAGGCCGCCTTCGAACTGCACCTGGCGAAGGAGTTCCTCCGCGAGGCGATCCAGCTGGCCCTGCGCCCCGCCGGACAGATCCTCCCCTCGCCCACCGAGGGCAAGGAGAACCGCGTCTACCGGGTGCCCGTCGGGGTCGTCGGCGTGATCAGCCCGTTCAACTTCCCCTTCCTGCTCTCCCTCAAGTCCGTCGCGCCCGCGCTGGCCCTCGGCAACGCCGTCGTCCTCAAGCCGCACCAGAACACCCCGATCTGCGGCGGCACCCTGCTGGCCAGGATCTTCGAGGACGCCGGGCTGCCCGCCGGGCTGCTGAACGTCGTGATCACCGACATCGCGGAGATCGGCGACACCCTGCTGGAGCACCCCGTGCCGCAGGTCATCTCCTTCACCGGCTCGGACAAGGTCGGCCGCCACGTCGCCACCGTCTGCGCCCGGAACCTCAAGCGCGCCGTCCTCGAACTCGGCGGCAACAGCGCCCTGATCGTGCTCGACGACGCCGATGTGGACTACGCCGTCGACGCGGCGGTCTTCAGCCGGTACGTGCACCAGGGCCAGGTCTGCATGGCCGCCAACCGCATCCTGGTCGACCGTGCCGTCGAGGCGGAGTTCACCGAGAAGTTCGTCGCCAAGGTCGCCTCGCTCACCGTCGGCGACCCCGCCGACCCGGCCACCCGGATCGGCCCGCTGATCAACTCCTCGCAGGCCGAATCCGTCTCCAAGCTCGTCGACCAGACCGTGGCGGCCGGCGCTACGGCCCTCCTGCACGGCCACGCCGACGGCAACCTGGTCAGCCCCTCCGTGCTGACCGGCCTCGCCGCCGACTCGCCCGTCCTGCAGCAGGAGATCTTCGGCCCGGTCGCCCTGCTGATCCCCTTCGACGGCGAGGACGAGGCCGTCCGCATCGCCAACGACACCCCGTACGGACTCAGCGGCGCCGTCCACACCGGCGACATCGAGCGCGGGGTGCGGATCGGGCAGCGCATCCACACCGGCATGATCCACATCAACGACGGCACCATCCACGACGAGCCGATCGTCCCCTTCGGCGGCGAGAAGAGCTCCGGTCTCGGCCGGCTGAACGGCGACTCGATGATCGACGCCTTCACCACCCAGAAGTGGATCTCCATCCAGCACGGCCGCTCGCGGTTCCCCTTCTGAGATCCTCCTCCGGTCCTCTTCCGGGCGCGTTCCGAGTACCTTCCGGCCGGTCCTGACCGGTCACCCCACTGTGCCGGGCCTGCCCGCGACGGCGGCTCATGGTCTACTGCGGGAGGCGGCACACGCCGCCTCCCGCAAGCCGACCCACCGCAGAGAAGTGAACCGCCCGACGTGCGCCTGAACGACCTCGACGAACGCATCGTCCACGCCCTCGCCGAAGACGCCCGGCGCTCCTACGCCGACATCGGCGCGCTCATCGGCCTGTCCGCCCCCGCCGTGAAACGCCGCGTCGACCGGCTGCGGGCCGAAGGCGCGATCACCGGCTTCACCGTGCGGGTCGACCCGGCGGCGCTCGGCTGGGAGACCGAGGGGTTCATCGAGATCTACTGCAGCCGCAACACCTCCCCGGAAGCGATCAAGCAGGGCCTCGCCCGCTACCCGGAGATCGCCGCGGCCTCCACCGTCACGGGCGACGCGGACGCGGTGGTGCAGGTCTTCGCCGCCGACATGCGCCACTTCGAACAGGTCCTGGAGCGGATCGCGGGGGAGCCGTACGTCGAGCGGACCAAGTCCGTCCTGGTGCTCTCGCCGCTGCTGCGGCGGTATTCGGCGGAGGCGCCGCCGGTCTGACTTGATCTTCAACCTGTGCGGCGGGGCCGGACACGCCTAGCGGGCGCCCGGCGTGCAGTGGTGCACATCACCCCGCTGACCTGCGGTGACGCTCCACGCAATGATTCGCCGTGCCTTGTCCTTCCCGCGCAACGAATCAACGGTCGACGCGCAACACTCGCGCCTTGTCCGGGCCGAACAGGCCCACGTACCGTCGATACGTCTCCCACCCCGCCCGCATCGCCCGAGGTCAGCCATGCCGTCGTTGCGCACCGCCCTGCTCCAGAGCTCCGGACGTCCGGGCGCCGTCGCCGAGAACCTGAAGGTGCTCGACGAGGCCGCCGCACGGGCCGCCGGCGCGGGAGCGCGCCTGCTGGTCTCGCCCGAGCTGTTCCTCACCGGGTACGCCATCGGCGACGCCGTCCCCGTACTGGCCGAGCCCGCCGACGGCCCCGGCGCCGAGGCCGTCGCCGAGATCGCCGTACGCCATGGCCTCGCCGTCCTCTACGGCTACCCGGAGCGCGACGGGGAGCGGATCTTCAACGCCTCCCAGCTCATCGGCCCCGACGGCGCACGGCTCGCGAACTACCGCAAGACCCACCTCTTCGGCTGCTTCGAGCAGGAGTGGTTCACCCCCGGCGAGCAGACCGTCGTCCAGGCCGACCTCGACGGCATCCGCATCGGCCTGCTGATCTGCTACGACGTCGAGTTCCCGGAGAACGTACGGGCGCACGCCCTGGCCGGTACCGACCTGCTGCTGGTGCCCACCGCGCAGATGCACCCCTTCCAGTTCGTCGCCGAATCCGTCGTCCCCGTACGGGCCTTCGAGAGCCAGATGTACGTGGCGTACGTCAACCGCACCGGCCCGGAAGGCGAGTTCGAGTTCGTCGGGCTCAGCTGCCTGGCCGGGCCCGACGGCACCGTGCGCACCCGCGCCGGACGCGGCGAGGAGCTCGTCGTCGGCGACGTGGACCCGGAGTTCCTGGCCGCCTCGCGCGCCGCCAACCCCTATCTGCACGACCGCCGCCCCGGTCTGTACGGCTCCCTCGGGAGTGTCTGACCCATTCCGCGTGGGCGGGCGACGCCCGCTGATCCACGCGGAATGGGTCAGACACCCCCTGGCCCGAGCCCGCCCCGCCTTCTCTTCCGTACCGCGCAAGGAGTCCGTACCCCATGACGTCCACGGTGCCCAACGCCGTCCAGCACACCGACGCGGCCGCCCCGCCGATCACGATGTTCGGGCCGGACTTCCCGTACGCGTACGACGACTTCCTCGCCCACCCGGCGGGCCTCGGGCAGATACCGGCGACCGAGCACGGCCAGGAGGTCGCCGTCATCGGCGGCGGTCTCTCCGGGATCATCGCCGCGTACGAGCTGATGAAGATGGGCCTCAAGCCCGTCGTCTACGAGGCCGACCAGATCGGCGGCCGACTGCGCACCGTCGGCTTCGACGGCTGCGACCCCTCGCTCACCGCCGAGATGGGCGCGATGCGCTTCCCGCCCTCCTCGACGGCGCTCCAGCACTACATCGACCTGGTGGGCCTTGAGACCCGGTCCTTCCCCAACCCGCTCTCCCCGGCCACGCCCTCGACCGTCGTGGACCTCAAGGGCGAGTCGCACTACGCCGAGACCATCGACGATCTGCCGCAGGTCTACCGCGACGTGGCCGAGGCCTGGAACGCCTGTCTGGAGGAGGGCGCCGACTTCTCCGACATGAACCGGGCGCTGCGCGAGCGCGACGTCCCGCGCATCCGGGAGATCTGGTCGCAGCTCGTCGAGCGGCTCGACAACCAGACCTTCTACGGCTTCCTCTGCGACTCCGAAGCCTTCAAGTCCTTCCGGCACCGCGAGATCTTCGGCCAGGTCGGCTTCGGCACCGGCGGCTGGGACACCGACTTCCCCAACTCCATCCTGGAGATCCTGCGCGTCGTCTACACCGAGGCCGACGACCACCACCGCGGCATCGTCGGCGGCAGCCAGCAGCTCCCGCTGCGCCTGTGGGACCGTGAGCCGCAGAAGATCGTCCACTGGCCGCTCGGCACCTCGCTGGCCTCCCTGCACGAGGGCGAGCCGCGCCCTGCCGTGACCCGGCTGACCCGTACCGCGGGCAACCGGATCACGGTCACCGACGCCACCGGAGACATCCGCACCTTCCGGGCCGCGGTCTTCACCGGCCAGTCCTGGCTACTGCTCTCCAAGATCGACTGCGATGACGCGCTCTTCCCGATCGACCACTGGACGGCGATGGAGCGCACCCACTACATGGAGTCGTCCAAGCTGTTCGTCCCGGTCGACCGGCCGTTCTGGCTGGACAAGGACGAGACCACCGGCCGCGACACCATGTCGATGACGCTCACCGACCGGATGACCCGGGGGACGTACCTCCTGGACGACGGGCCGGACAAGCCCGCCGTCATCTGCCTCTCCTACACGTGGTGCGACGACAGCCTGAAGTGGCTGCCGCTCTCCCCGAAGGAGCGCATGGAGGTCATGCTCAAGTCGCTCGGGGAGATCTACCCGAACGTCGACATCCGCAGCCACATCATCGGCAACCCGGTCACCGTCTCCTGGGAGAACGAGCCCTGGTTCATGGGCGCGTTCAAGGCGAACCTGCCCGGCCACTACCGCTACCAGCGGCGGCTGTTCACCCACTTCATGCAGGACCGGCTGCCCGCCGACAAGCGGGGTCTGTTCCTCGCGGGCGACGACATCTCCTGGACGGCAGGCTGGGCCGAGGGCGCCGTGCAGACCGCGCTGAACGCCGTGTGGGGCGTCATGCACCAGTTCGGCGGGGCGACCGACGCGACCAACCCCGGCCCCGGCGACGTCTTCGACGAGATCGCCCCGGTGGAACTCCCGGAGGACTGAGCGCAGTACGGAGCGGAGTGCTGGGCGGGGGACCGGCCCGGAGCGCCGAACGGCAGGACGACACACCGACGCGGGCGTCAGCGGCACGGCGTGAGCAGGAAGCGCGCCACCAGGCCCGCGCCCGCGTCGGTCCGCTGCGCGAACTCCTCGGCCAGCGAGGGGAATCCGCGCAGCCGCCAGAGCACCCGGGCCGCCGACCAGGCCGCCTCGCGGGCCCGCTCCAGACTCCAGGAACTCACCAGGTGGGTCAGCGGGTCCGCGATCTCCAGCAGATCGGGGCCCGGCATCAGATCGTCGTGGATCCGCTCCTCCAGCAACGCGAGGAGATCGCCCACGCGCTCGAACTCCCCTTCGAGGTCCGGGGGAGCGCAGCCGAGCGTACGGCAGGTGTCCACCACCGCCAGGACCAGGTCGTGCCCGATGTGCGCCTGCAGGCCGCCCAGCGCGAACTGCACCGGGCGCACGCCGGGATGGCGGCGGAACTGCAGCAGCGGGCGCCAGCACTCCGGCGGCCGGCCACCCGCCGTGGCCGTCTCCACGGCCGACAGATAGCGTTCCGCGCAGCGCACGCCCAGCAGGGCGGTGGCCTCCGGGTCGTCGAAGCCGCCCCTGCCGAGGTCCGGAGCCACCCTCTCGACCAGCTCCAGACAGGCGTCGTTGAAGACCGCCACCCCGTCCCCGGACGGCCACCGGGAACGCAGTTCCCGCATACGGTCGATCACGGGGGACTCGTACGTCGGCGGGGCGCCGGTGCCGGCCGGGACTGCGGACTGCTCGATCTGCGTCATGCGCGGAGCGTCCCAGCCATGGGCTCGCCACGGCGCCGACCGGCCGGAGTTTCATCGGAACGGACGAACAGCGGTGCCGGAAAAGGGGATGGAGCAGTGCCGGGCGTACGCGCCCAGCGCCGAGCGGGCGCCGGCGGGCGGACCCCGACGAAGCGGAGCGGAGAAGCCCGGATCGACGCGTACCCGCGGGTGAAGCCGCCGGGGGAGTCGGCCGGCGGCTCGGGCGCGGCGGGCTCCCTCACCCCGGAGCAGGGCACGCCCCGGCCACCGGCTGATCCGCCGGCGGCCGGGGCTCCTTCACAGCGGACTCAGGACTTCCCGGGCCCGGTGGCGTCCTCGTCGTACGCGGAGGTGCCGGAGTCCAGCAGCGGTTCCTGCGTCTTGAGGTGGGCCGGGGCGAAGGCCCGCAGCACGTGGTAGCCGGTGATCACGACGATCGTGCCGAGCGCGATGCCGCCCAGCTCGAAGTTGTCGGTGATCTTGAGGCTGACCCCGCCGACGCCGATGATGATGCCCGCCGCGGCCGGGACCAGGTTGAGCGGATTGCGCAGGTCCACCCGGCCGTTGAGCCAGATCTGCGCGCCGAGCAGGCCGATCATCCCGTACAGGATCACGGTGATCCCGCCGAGCACCCCGCCCGGGATCGCGGCGACGACCGCGCCGAACTTGGGGCACAGACCGAAGAGCAGCGCGAAGCAGGCCGCCGCCCAGTACGCCGCGGTGGAGTACACACGGGTCGCGGCCATCACGCCGATGTTCTCGGAGTACGTGGTGTTGGGCGGCCCGCCCACGGCGGTGGAGAGCATCGAGGCCGCGCCGTCCGCCGCGATGGCGGTGCCGAGCTTGTCGTCCAGCGAGTCCCCGGTCATCTCGCCCACGGCCTTCACATGCCCGGCGTTCTCCGCGACCAGCGCGATCACCACGGGCAGCGCCACCAGGATCGCCGACCACTCGAAGCTCGGCGCGTGGAAGGACGGCAGCCCGATCCAGTCCGCCGAGCCGACCGCCGACAGGTCCAGACGCCAGTGGTCGACGGCCTCCGCGCCGCCCGCCGGGGAGTGGATCTTGCCGAAGGCCAGGTCCAGGACCCAGGACAGCGCGTACCCGAAGACCAGCCCCAGGAAGATCGCGATCCGGGAGAGGAAACCGCGCAGGCACACCACGGCGAGGCCGGTGAACAGCATCACCGCCAGCGCCGTCCACTGGTCCTGCGGCCAGTACGTCGACGCGGTCACCGGCGCCAGGTTGAAGCCGATCAGCATCACGACCGCGCCCGTCACCACCGGCGGCATCGCCGCGTGGATGATCCGCGCGCCGAACCGCTGCACGGCGAGCCCCACGAGGAACAGGGCCACCGCGACCACGAACACCGCACCCGTGATGGTGGCGGCATCGCCGCCGCTCGCCCGGATGGTGGCCGCGACGCCGACGAAGGAGAGCGAGCAGCCCAGATAGCTCGGCACCCGGCCCTTGGTCGCCAGCAGGAAGATCGCGGTCGCGACGCCGGACATCATGATCGCGAGGTTCGGGTCGAGGCCCATCAGGACCGGCGCGACGAACGACGCCCCGAACATCGCCACCACATGCTGTGCGCCGAGTCCGAACGTACGGGGCCAGGAGAGCCGCTCGTCGGGGCGCACCACCGCCCCGGGCGCGGGTGTCTTCCCGTCGCCGTGCATGGTCCAGCGCACGCCGAGGCTCATGATTGCTCCCTGAAGGTCTGCTCGGTGTGCCGGCCGGTCTGCGACCCGGTATGCGGTGTTCACCTGCGGAAAAGTTCAGCGCCATGGTAGTGGTGCCGCGTACGGCGGCCGCGCGGAGGTCACCCGCCGCACGCCGCCGCACCGCGATCCCGGCGCCGTGCCGCTCGCGCGCACGCCGTCGCACCGCGTTCCCGGCGCCGTAAACGCGTTCCCGCAGCCGTACGCCCCCGCGGTACGCGGTTTCCCCGGGTGCCCGGCCGGGTCAGCTCCCGGCGGCGCTCTTCGCCGTCGCACCGTCGCCGGCCGCCGGGGCGGCGGCCTTCCGGTCGGCCGACCGCAGCACACCGGCGCCCAGCACCAGGCCGAAGGCCAGCGCCGTCACCACGCCGAACGACACCACCAGCGAGGTCGCCTCGGCCAGCGAGCCGATCGCGGAGGGGGCGATCAGACCGGAGGTGTACGTGATGGTGGCGACGCCCGCGATGGCCTGGCTCGGGTTCGGTCCGCTGCGCCCCGCCGCGGCGAAGGCCAGCGGGACCACGACCGCCACGCCGAGACCCAGCAGCCCGAAGCCGCACAGGGCGGCCGCCGGGGAGGACGAGAACACGACCAGCAGCCCGCCCGCGGTGGCCAGCAGTCCGCCGGTCCGCACCGTGCGGACCGCGCCGAACCGGTCGACGATCCGGTCCCCGGCGATCCGCGCCACCGCCATCGTCAGGGCGAACGCCGTGGTGGACGCCGCCGCGATGCCGTCGGAGCTGCCCAGAACGTCCCGCAGGTACACCGCGGACCAGTCCAGGCTCGCCCCCTCGGCGAACACCGCACAGAATCCGATCGCCCCGATGACCAGGGCCGACCTCGGCGGCAGCGTGAAACGAGGCGGCGGCTCCTCCTCCGGGCCGCTCTGGAGATCGAGCACGCCCCGGCAGGCGATCAGCCCCACCGCCGTGAGCACCAGAGCGGCGATGACGTGGTGGAGACGGGCGTCGGTCCCGGTGTGGGCGGCGACCGTGCCCGCCGCCGAACCGATCAGCGCCCCCACGCTCCACATGCCGTGCAGGCCCGACATGATCGACTTGTCGAGACGGTTCTCCACCTCGACGCCCAGCGCGTTCATCGCGACGTCGGACATCCCCGCCGTCGCCCCGTAGACGAACAGTGCCGCGCACAGAGTGACCAGGCTCGGCGCGAGGGCGGGCAGGACCAGTGCCAGCGTCCACAGCGCCAGGAGCCCCCGCAGGGCGGTCCGCGCCCCGAACCGGTGGCTGATCCGGCCGGCCGGCGGCATCGCGACCGACGCGCCGATCGCCGGGAAGGCCAGCGCCAGGCCGAGCTGGCCGGCGCTCACCCCGGCGTGATCCTGGATCCACGGCACCCGGGTCGCGAAGCTGCCGGTCACCGCCCCGTGCACGGTGAAGACCGCGGCGACGGCGATCCGCGCCCGCCTCACCTGTTCCGTGCTGCAGACCGTGACGGTCGAGTCGTTCGTCATGCCGTCGTGTCCCTCCCCTGGGAATTCTCGGATACCGACTGCCCCGACGCTCCCGTGCGACGGTGCGGGCGTAAACTATCAGGAACCATGCCTGATAAATAGCTGTTATCTCGCGGCCCCGGAGAACCACGGGGAGGCGATCTGGAAGGATCCCGGTATGCCCGCATCACCGAGCACGGCTCGGGCCATCAACGACCGGCTCGCGCTGCGGCTGCTCCAGCAGGACGGCCCGCTGACGGCCACCCAGCTCAAGACGCTGACCGGACTCTCCCGCCCCACCGTCGCCGACCTCGTCGAGCGGCTCCGGGGGGCCGGGCTGATCCGGGTGGTGGGCGAGTCCGGGGCCGTCCGCCGCGGACCCAACGCCAAGCTGTACGGGATCGTCGCCGACCGGGCCCACCTCGCGGCGCTCGACGTACGGCTGGGAAGTGTCGGCGTGGTCGTCACCGATCTGCTGGGCGCCACCCTCGCCGAGGGCTCCCTGCCCATCGACGGCGGCACCGGCACCGGGCCCGCCGTCGAGCAGGCCGCCGCCCTGCTGGAGCGCACCGCCCGCGCGGCCGGATCCGTACCGCTGCACAGCGTCGGCGTCGGCGCCCCCGGGCTGATCGACCCCGTCACCGGCGAACTGCGCGACAGCGCCGGCCTGCCCGCCTGGCACCGGGGCCTGGTCCGGGAACTTCAGCGGCGGCTTCCCGCCACCGTCCTGGTGGAGAACGAGACCAACCTCGCGGCCGTCGCGGAACACCGGGAGGGCGCCGCCCACGACCGGGAGACCTTCGTCCTGCTCTGGCTCGGCCAGGGCATCGGGGCCGCCGTGATGCTGGACGGCAAGCTGCGCCAGGGGGCGTCCGGCGGCGCGGGGGAGATCGGCTTCCTCCCCGTCCCCGGGGTGAGCGGGCTGCCCTCGGCGGTCAACTGCGACGGCGGCTTCCACTCGCTGGCCGGATCGGGCGCGCTGTGCGAACTCGCCGCCGGGCACGGACTCGTGGACCTGGGCGCCGTGACCGACGGCCGGGAGGAGGCTGCGGCCGTGGACGCGGTGCGGACCGCGCTGGCGGCGGGGGAGGCGGGCGCGCCCTTCCTGAAGGAGCTGGTGGACCGCCTCGCCATCGGCGCCGCCGCCGTGGCCTCGGTGCTCGACCCGGGCTGCGTCCTGCTCGCGGGGGCCGTCGGCCATGCGGGCGGGGACGCGCTCGCCGCCCGGGTCGAGGAGCGGCTGGCCGCGATGTCCCCCCTGCGCACCGAGGTCCGCGCCGGTTCGCTGGGCGACGGGGCCGTGCTGCGCGGCGCGCTGATCGCCGCCCGGGACGCGGCGCAGGACGCGCTGTTCGCCCCGGAGGGCTGACCGGGCCGCCGCGAGGATTCCGTTGACCCGCAGGCGGCCAGGTCGCGCGGGCTCAGGCCGGGTGGCGGTGGCGGCGGTCGGGGAACTCCTCGAACGTCACGGTTCCCACGGCGTGTTCGGGCGCAGGGTGGTCGCCGCGCCGGTAGCCCGCGTACGCCTTGCCCGCCGGCCGGACCGGTACCACCCGACGCCTGCGGCCCAGCGGCAGCCGGTCCACGCCGACGACCGAGAGGTGGAGAAGACGCGGCGTCCCGGCCCGCTTCGCCGCCTCGATGAGGGACCCCGCCGCCCGGTCGTCGCCAGGGTCCGGTACGCCGGAAAGCCCCTGGGGCCTGTCCCATGGACAGGCCCCAGGGGCTTTCCGGCGGCGAACGGGGGCGATCCGCTCACCGCCGGATGGCCGGAGGAAGGACCAGCCCCGGACGGCCGGAGGAAGGATCAGCAGGCGCCGAGGTCCTTCCAGACGCCCCACTCGCCGGTGGAGCCGGGCGTCTCGCCCTTCGTCCACCACGAGGCCTTCCACTCGTGGCCGTCGTGGCTGACGGTGGAGCCGCCGCCGTACTCCGTGGTCGCGTTCCAGGCCTCGGCCGAGCAACTGCCGCCCGGCTCCGTCGGAGTCGGGGTCGGGGTCGGGGTGGGGTCGGTCGGGTCCGGGGTCGGCGTCGGGTCGGTCCCGGTGCCGGGCTCGACCACGGTGGTGCCGCGGGCCAGGTCACCGGCGAGGGAGTAGGACTTCCCGTCGAAGGTCACGGTCCAGTTCGACGGGGTGGAGGTGGGCAGGTAGTAGACGAAGTCCAGCTCCACCGAGGCGCCGGGTGCGAGCGTCTGCCATGCCGGGAGCTTCAGCGAGACGCGGTTGTAGTCGCCCTTGAGGCCGCCGATGTTGTCGGCCGCCGTGTGGTCGCTGCGGATGATCGTCGTACCGAAGCCGGACTGGTCCTTGGCGTTGGACGGGGCGGAGGTGGAGTAGTCGAACTGGAACTCCGTGCCGCCGGGCAGCGTGGCCTGGGTCCGGTTGGTGATCTTCAGCTTGGGGCTGATCGGGTAGTTGGAGTCGCCCAGCGGGAACTGTCCGAAGGAGACGTCGATGTTCACGGCCTCGGCCGGCAGGTCGATCGTGGAACGCTTCGCTCCGTACGGGGCGGCCGACTTGAACGCGTCGTACATCGCGGTGGTCAGCGTGGAGCCGGTCTCGTACTGGCCCTTGGCGGCGTTCCACCGGTAGTCGCCCGCCAGCTCCCAGATCATCGTGCCGCCGATGCCCTTGTCCACGACGTAGTCGGCCTTGGCCTTCACCGACTGCTCGTCCTCGGTGGAGAGGAACACCTTCTTCTGGGCGTTCCACAGCCACGGGGCGACCAGCGTGGAGTCGTACTTGCGCGTGTACGTGCCGGTCAGCCGGGTGTCCGCGGGGAAGCCGTAGTCGGTGACGTAATCGCCGACGATGCCCTTCTCCAGGTTCTTCGCGTGCCACATCGGGTTGGAGCCGGCGGGCGATTCCTTGCCGTCGGTGTCCTTGTCGTGCCACAGGTTGTCGATGCCGACCGCGCCGTCACCGCACTTGGTCAGCCCCGCGCCCGCCGGGCAGTCGGTGGTGGCCGCCTTGCCCCACAGACCGTCGGTGCCGCCCTGGACGTTCTTGAAGCCGCGGGTGTAGTACGGCAGGCCGATGTTGATCCGGCCGGCCGGCATCGAGCCGCGGAAGTAGTGGTAGGCCCAGTCGGTGTTGAGGTAGCCGGTGCCGCCGTACTGCGAGGTGGAGTACACGCCCGCCTGCGCCAGTTCGGCGTCCTTGCCGTCGTCGAACAGGGAGGCGTTCGGGCCGACGTACTCGTTCCAGGCGCCGTGCAGGTCGTAGGACATGATGTTGACGTAGTCCAGGTACTTCTGCATCTGGTACGTCTCCATGCCCCGCAGCAGGTAGCCGGAGGAGGGGGCGGCGACGGTCAGCAGGTAGTGCTTGCCGTCGGCCGCGCCCGCGTGGTCGAGCTTCTCGCGCAGCGTCTTCATCAGGGCGTCGTAGCCCTTGACCAGCCCGGCGCGGCGGCCGTTGGACAGTGTGTGGTCCAGCGGGTTGCCCGCGTCCTTCATCGTGGTCGCGTACTCGTAGTCGATGTCGACGCCGTTGAAACCGTACTTCTTGATGAAGTCGACGGCCGAGTCGGCGAAGGTGTCGATGCCCGCCTGGTTGACCGACCCGTCGGCGTTGGTCGCCATCGAGTAGAAGCCGCCCGAGTCGACGCGCTCGCCGTCGGGGGCGAAGTAGCCGCCGGTCTCGGCCCAGCCGCCCACGGAGACCAGGGTCTTCACGTTCGGGTGCTGCTTCTTGTACTTCGTCAGCAGGTTGAAATGCCCCTTGTAGGGGAGCGCCGGGTCCATCTCCGCGCCTGCGACGCCGGGCCAGGTCATGCCGGTGGAGGCGTTGTCGGCGCTGTCGGGGCCGACCGAGAGCTTGTTGGACCCGTCGACGTGCGCGAAGGCGTAGTTGAGGTGGGTGACCTTGTCCCACGGGATGTCCGGGACGAGGTAGGCGTCCTTGCCGTCCTTGCCGGTACGCCAGTTGGTGAAGTATCCGATGACGCGGCGCTGGTGGTCGTCGCCCATCTTCTCGCGTCCGTCGGAGTCGTAGACGGTGCAGTAGGGGGTGTCGACACCGGGGGTCTGGTAGAGGCCGTCGGGGCGACAGGACTCGTGGTCGGTGGCGGCCGCCGACGGGGTGGCGGCAAGGGAGGTCATCAGCAGTCCGGCGACGGCGGCGCCGGCGGCGAGCAGGGTGGCTCTCGCTCGGGTGGGGGACAGCATGTGGTCGTTCCTCCTGGGGAGGTCGGCAGAACACAACTGGCAAAAGGGGTGGGTCGTGTCGGGTCCTGGCGTGCGCACACCGTGGGACCGAACCTTCGGAGGTGACGCAGAGATTAAGAGGACTAGACCAGTGCGTCAATAGGTCTGGACCTACAGCGGTCAACTTTTCTGTCGATTTCCCGCCGACGGGTATGCGCCATACGCCTGTGACCCAGCCCACAGCGCTCACCCGCATGGCCGTGAGACGTCCGTGGCAGACTGGTTCCGTACCAATAGCAGCGCACTCCGGGGTCGGTGCAATTCCGAACCGGCGGTTACAGTCCGCGACCCGTCCGCAGCCAGCGGCCGGTTGACCAGGTGAAATTCCTGGACCGACGGTGAAAGTCCGGATGGGAGGCAGTGCGCGGCGGGTTGTCATCGGTACGCCGCCGTCGGCGGACGCATGGCCGGGAATCTCCCGGGGCTCCGTGCGCTCCCGGCGTTCCCGTCCTCGGGTTTCGGCGTTTCCCCTGATGAGTCGCTCTATCTGTCGTCATCGACAGGCCCCGGAGTCCGTGCCCGAAGAGGCAGGAGGACCCGGTGGACACCGCAGCCGACATCACCGCCATGCGCCGAGCGATCACGCTCGCGGCGCGCGGTCTCGGCTCCACCAGCCCCAATCCGGTCGTCGGATGTGTGATCACCGACGCCGCCGGAGCCCCGGCAGGCGAAGGTTTCCACCAGCGCGCCGGAGGGCCGCACGCCGAGGTCCACGCCCTGCGCGCGGCCGGTGAGCGGGCCCGCGGCGGCACCGCCTACGTCACCCTCGAACCCTGCGACCACACCGGCCGCACCGGCCCCTGCGCCCAGGCCCTCCTGGCCGCCGGGATCAGCCGGGTCGTGTACGCGGTCGGCGACCCGGACCCGCGGGCCACCGGGGGCGGCGACACCCTCCGCCGCGCCGGGGTGCGGGTCGAGCAGGGCCTCCTCGCGGAGGAGGCCGAGGCGGGCAACGCCCCCTGGCTGACCTCGGTGCGCCAGGGGCGGCCGTACGTCCTGTGGAAGTACGCCGCCACCCTCGACGGCCGGATCGCCGCCGCCGACGCCACCAGCCGCTGGATCACCTCGCCCGAGGCCCGCGCCGACGTCCACCGGCTGCGCGCCGAGGCCGACGCCGTGCTCGTCGGCTCCGGCACCGCCCGCACTGACGATCCCCAGCTGGGCGTACGCGGCGTCGACGGCGCCACCCAGCCGCTGCGGGTCGTCCTCGACACCGACGCCACCGCCGTGAAGCCCGGCGCCCGGGTCCTGGACGACACCGCGCCCACCCTGGTCGCCGTCGCCGACGACGCCCCGGCCGGTCACCTCCCCGCAGCCGCCGTACTGCGGCTGCCCCGCGCCGCCGCCGGAGCCGGCCTGGACATCGGGGCCCTCCTCGCCGCGCTGCACACCCGCGGCGTCCGCTCCGTACTCCTCGAAGGCGGACCCACCCTCGCCGGCGCGTTCGTCGCCGCCGGCACGGTCGACAAGGTCGTCGGCTATCTCGCCCCGGTTCTGCTCGGCGCCGGCCCCGCCGCCCTCGCCGACGCCGGAATCACCACCATCTCCGATGCGCTGCGCCTCCATGTGACCGAGACCGTGCCGATCGGCCCCGATCTGCGTATCACCGCCGTCCCCGCCCCTGCTCGGAAGGGAAACTGAGTGTTCACCGGAATTGTCGAAGAACTGGGTGAGGTCACCGCCGTCGAGCGGCTGGCGGACGCCTCCCGCTTCCGGCTGCGCGGCCCCGTCGTCACCGAGGGCGCCAAGCACGGCGACTCCATCGCGGTGAACGGCGTCTGCCTCACCGTCGTGGACACCGGCGACGGCGAATTCACCGCCGATGTGATGGCCGAGACTCTTCTGCGCTCCAGCCTCGGCGCGCTCACCACCGGCTCCCGGGTCAACCTGGAACGCCCGATGGCGCTCGGCGGGCGGCTCGGCGGACACCTCGTCCAGGGCCACGTGGACGGCACCGGCACCATCGTCGAGCGCACCCCCTCCGAGCACTGGGAACTCGTCAAGGTCTCCCTGCCGCCCGAGCTGACCCGGTACGTCGTGGAGAAGGGCTCCATCACCGTCGACGGCGTGAGCCTCACCGTCGTCGACGCCGCGGCCGACCACTTCACCATCAGCCTCATCCCCACCACCCTCGCCCTGACCACACTCGGCCGCAAGCAGCCCGGCGACCCGGTCAACCTGGAGGTGGACGTCCTCGCCAAGTACGTCGAGCGGCTGCTCGGCGACCGGGCCGGGCAGGACCCGCGATGAACGCGGCCTCCTGGCTCAACTCCGAGGCGTTCACCGTGTTCGGCCAGCACATCAAGTGGTCGGACATGATCGGCAACCTCGTCGGCCTGATCGCCCTGGCCCTCGGCTGGCGGCGCTCCATCTGGACCTGGCCCGCCCAGCTCCTCTCCGGCGTGATCCTGCTCGTCGCCTTCGCCTCCGCGCACCTCTCCGGCAGCGCGGGCAAGCAACTGGTCGTCATCGTCGTCGCCCTGTGGGGCTGGTGGTCCTGGAACCGCGGCAGGCAGCAGGCCCAGGACGGGTCCATCGCCGTCCGCTTCGCCACCTGGCGCGAGCGCGGCGTGCTGATCGGCGCCGCCGCGCTGGGCACCCTCGCCGTCGGCGGCCTGTTCACCGCCTTCCCGTCGCTGTCCTGGGACCCGTGGCCGGACGCGTACATCTTCGTCGGCACCGTCGTCGCGATGTACGCCCAGGCCCGCGGCATGGTCGAGTTCTGGTTCGCCTGGCTGCTGGTCGACCTGGTCGGCGTCCCGCTGAACTTCGCCAACGGATTCGCCTTCTCCGGCTTCGTCTACGTCATTTACGGCGTCCTCGTCCTGTGGGGGATGCGCGACTGGTGGCTGCGTACGCGGACACCCGCTCTGGAAGGAGCCACGGCATGACTGCTCAGCCCACCTGGCTGCACCCCGGCCACGACCCGCTCGCCCAGGACCTCTCCCTGGACCCGGTCGAGCAGGCCGTCCGGGACATCGCCGCCGGCCGGCCCGTCGTCGTCGTGGACGACGAGGACCGCGAGAACGAGGGCGACCTCGTCATCGCCGCCGAGAAGGCCACCCCCGAAATCGTCGCCTTCATGATGAGCGAGTGCCGCGGCCTGATCTGCGCGCCCATGGAGAGCGACGAACTGGAACGCCTCGACCTCCCGCAGATGGTCGAGCACAACACCGAGTCGATGCGGACCGCCTTCACCGTCTCCGTCGACGCCTCCGCCGCCCACGGCGTCACCACCGGCATCTCCGCCGCCGACCGCGCCACCACCCTGCGGATGCTCGCGGGCGGCGTCGCGGGACCCGGCGACTTCGTCCGCCCCGGCCACGTCTTCCCGCTGCGCGCCCGCTCCGGCGGCGTCCTCGTCCGCAACGGTCACACCGAGGCCGCCGTCGACCTCGCCCGGCTCGCCGGACTCCGCCCCGCCGGGGCCATCGTCGAGATCGCGGGCGAGGACGGCGTGATGCTGCGGCTGCCCGAGCTGGTGCCCTTCGCCCGCAAGCACGGCCTGACGATCATCTCCATCGAGGACCTGATCGCCTACCGCCGCAGCAGCGAGCCGACCGTCCGCCGCGAGGCGGAGACCCGGCTGCCCACCGCGTTCGGCGACTTCACCGCGTACGGCTACCGCTCCAGCGTCGACGGCGTCGAGCACGTCGCCCTGGTCCACGGCGAGATCGGCGACGGCGAGGACATCCTCGTCCGGATCCACTCCGAGTGCCTGACCGGCGACATCTTCCAGTCCCAGCGCTGCGACTGCGGCCCCCAGCTGCACGCTTCCATGCGGCGCGTCACCGAAGCGGGCCGGGGCGTCGTCGTCTACCTCCGCGGTCACGAGGGGCGCGGCATCGGCCTGCTCTCCAAGCTGCGCGCGTACGAACTCCAGGAGCGCGGCGTGGACACCCTCGACGCCAACCTGGAGCTCGGCCTGCCCGCCGACGCCCGCGACTACGCGGCGGGCGCCCAGATCCTCACGGACCTCGGCGTGAGCAGCCTGCGGCTGATGACCAACAACCCCGACAAGACCGCGGCCGTCGTCCGCCACGGCATCGCCGTCACCGGCCGGGAACCCATGCCCGTCGAGGCAGGCGAGCACAATCTGCGCTACCTGCGCACCAAGCGCGACCGCATGGGCCACGACCTGCCCTGGCTGGACGGCGCCCCCGCGTCGACCTGCGCCAACCAGTAACCACCACTTCCACATCACCAGCTTCAGGAGAAACATGAGCGGCAAGGGTGCACCCGAACTGTCCGTACGCAACTGCGCCGACCTGCGGGTGGCCGTCATCGCGGCCCAGTGGCACGAGAAGGTCATGGACGGCCTCGTCGACGGCGCCCTGCGCGCCCTTCGCGAGCTGGGCATCGACGAGCCGACCCTGCTCCGCGTCCCCGGCAGCTTCGAGCTGCCCGTCGTCGCCAAGGTGCTCGCCGGACGCGGCTACGACGCGATCGTCGCCCTCGGCGTGGTCATCCGGGGCGGCACCCCCCACTTCGAGTACGTGTCCCAGGGCGTCACCCTCGGCCTCACCCAGGTCACCGTCGACACCGGTGTTCCCGTCGGATTCGGCGTACTGACCTGCGACACCGAGGAGCAGGCGCTGGACCGGGCCGGCCTCGAAGGGTCGGGCGAGGACAAGGGGCACGAAGCGGTCACCGCCGCCGTGGCCACCGCTGCCACGCTGCGGACCGTCAGCGAACCCTGGCGCTGAGTGCCCCGCGGCGACCCCGTATTCTGAGGACCATCATGGCCAATAAAACCTTCGAAGAGCTCTTCACCGAGCTCCAGCTCAAGGCCGCCGAAGGCGACCCCTCCACCTCGCGCACCGCCGAACTCGTGGGCAAGGGTGTGCATGCCATCGGCAAGAAGGTCGTCGAGGAGGCCGCCGAGGTCTGGATGGCCGCCGAGTACGAGGGCAAGGAAGCCGCCGCCGAGGAGATCTCCCAGCTGCTGTACCACGTCCAGGTGATGATGGTCGCCCGCGGGATCTCGCTCGACGACGTCTACGCCCATCTCTGAGCCCGTCCCGAGCACCGCACGCCCTGTCCCTCACTTCTCCCTCCGCACAAAGGAAGCTGACCTCATGCTGCGCATCGCCCTCCCCAACAAGGGTTCACTCTCCGGGCCTGCGATGGCGATGCTCCATGAGGCCGGCTACCAGCAGCGCAAGGAGTCCAAGGAACTGGTCCTGGTCGACCCTTCGAACGAGGTGGAGTTCTTCTACCTCCGCCCCCGCGACATCGCGATCTACGTCAGCTCCGGCAAGCTCGACATCGGCATCACCGGCCGCGATCTCCTCCAGGACTCGGGCGCCGACTCCGAGGAGATCCTCCAGCTCGGCTTCGCCCGCTCCACCTTCCGCTACGCCACCAAGCCCGGCACCGCGGCGGGCCCGCAGGACTTCGACGGCATGACGATCGCCACCTCCTACGAGGGCATCGTCGCCGCCCACCTCGCCGAGGCGGGCGTCAAGGCGTCCGTCGTCCACCTCGACGGCGCGGTCGAGACGGCCATCGAGCTGGGCGTCGCCCAGGTCATCGCCGACGTGGTGGAGACCGGCACCAGCCTGCGCAACGCCGGACTCGAAGTGATCGGCGAGCCGATCATGACCTCCGAGGCCGTCGTCATCCGGCGCAGCGGCGCCCCCGCCGACGACCCCAAGGTGCGGCAGTTCCTCCGCCGCCTCCAGGGCGTCCTGGTCGCCCGGTCCTACGTGATGATGGACTACGACTGCCGCGTCGAGCACCTGGAGCGCGCCGTCGCCCTCACCCCGGGCCTGGAGTCGCCGACCATCTCCCCGCTGCACCACGAGGGCTGGGTCGCCGTCCGCTCCATGGTCGCCGCCAAGGAGGCGCAGCGGATCATGGACGATCTGTACGAGCTCGGCGCCCGCGCCATCCTCACCACGGCCATCCACGCCTGCCGCCTCTGACGGCCCCGGCCGCCCGCACCCCCGAGAGAAGACCCCGATGTCCGCGCCCAGGCCCGAACTCCCCACCCTGCCGGTCACCTTCCGGCCCACCCTCACCCGGGTGGTCCTGCTGAGCACGGGCCTGGCGATGTTCCTCGTCATCACGGTCATCGCCCTGATGCTGGAGCGGCTCAACGCGGGGGAGCGGGCCAGCTTCGTCTTCGTCGCGGCGCTCTTCTTCGGCGTCCTGGCCCTGCTCAGCAGGCCCAGGGTCACCGCCGACGACACCGGGGTCACCGTCGTCAACCTCACCCGGACCCGCAGGCTGGCGTGGGAGGAGATCCTCCGCGTCAACCTGCGCTCCGGCGACCCCTGGGTCTTCCTCGACCTCAGCGACGGCACGAGCCTGCCCGCGCTCGGCATCCAGCCCGGCCTGGCCAAGCAGCAGGCCATCCGCGACGCCCGCGCCCTGCGCGACCTCGCCGAGTCGCACGGCGCCCGGAGCGACGACACCCCCGCGGGCAGCGACACCCCCGGCAACGGGTGAGCCCCCGCCCCGCGCGGGGCCTTCTTGTCTACTCTGGTGGGCGGCGGCGCCCCACGCGCCCCCGCCCCGCCCGTTCCACGGCCTCTCCCCGGGCCCGCGGGGCTTTTCCTGCGACCCAAGGAGTGACTCCCTCCAGCAATGGACGGATCGTCCGGTAATACCTGCGCCGCCCCTATTCCGGAGGCGGCGGCCTCATGACCACCCCTCTGCTGCTCCTCGGCGCGGCCTTTCTCCTCATCCTCGCCAACGGGTTCTTCGTGGCAGCCGAATTCGGGCTCGTCACCGTGGACCGGCCCGACGCCGAACGCGCCGCCGCCGAGGGCGACCGACGGGCCCGTACCGTCGTCGAAGCCCTGCGCGAACTCTCCTTCCAGCTCTCCGGCACCCAGCTCGGCATCACCATCACCTCCCTGGTGGTGGGCATGCTCGCCGAACCGGCCCTCGCCCAGCTGCTCGCCGGACCCCTCACCGCCACCGGACTCCCCGCAGGGGCCGTCCCGGGCGTCGCCGTCGTCGTCGGGATGCTGCTGGCCTCGGCCGTGCAGATGGTCGTCGGCGAACTCGTGCCCAAGAACTGGGCGGTCTCCCGGCCGCTCCAGGTGGCCCGCTTCGTCGCCGGGCCGCAAGCCCGCTTCGCCGCCCTCCTGCGACCGGTGATCACCCTCCTCAACGCCCTGGCCAACCGGCTGGTGCGGCTCCTGGGCGTCGAGCCCACCGACGAACTGGCCTCCGCCCGCACCCCGGGCGAACTGGTCTCCCTGGCCCGGCACTCCGCCGAGGCCGGAGCCCTGGAACAGGACACCGCCGACCTCTTCGTCCGGACCCTCTCGCTGGCCGGCCTCACCGCCCAGCACGTCATGACCCCCCGGGTGAAGGTCAGCGCCCTGCACTCCTCCGCGACCGCCGAGGACGTCCTCAACCTCACCCGCGCCACCGGCCTCTCCCGCTTCCCGGTCTACCGGGACCGCATCGACGAGGTCATCGGCATGGTCCACCTCAAGGACGCCCTCGCCGTCCCCGCCCCCGAGCGCCTGCGCACCCCGGCCGGACGGATCGCCGGCCCCCCGCTCCTGGTGCCGGAGACCCTGCCGGTGGAACTGCTGCTACGGAGGCTGCGCCACGAACAGCCCATAGCCGTGGTCGTCGACGAGTACGGCGGCACCGCCGGCGTCGTCACCCTGGAGGACATCATCGAGGAACTCGTCGGCGAGGTCCGCGACGAGCACGACGCCGAGGGCGCGGGCCACCCCGAACTGACCGCCGCCATCGGCGAGGACGGCCGCCCGGTGTGGGACGCCGAGGGCAGTTGCCGGGTCCACACCCTGCGCCGGAGCGGCCTGGACGTACCCGAGGGGCCCTACGAGACCGTCGCCGGGCTCGTCGCCGGACTGCTGGGCCGCATCCCCGCCCCCGGCGACCGGGCCGAACTCCCCGGCTGGCGGATCTCCGTCCGCCAGGTCGGCCACTACCGCGCCGAACGGGTCCGCTTCACCCGGGCGCCGGAACCGCTGCCGGACCCGGCCGCACGGGGTCTGCTGGAGGCCGCGCGATGAGCATGCTCCACCTTCTGCTCGCCGCCCTCCTCGTGCTGGCGAACGGCTTCTTCGTCGGCGCCGAGTTCGCCCTCGTCTCCGTCCGCCGCAGCCAGGTCGAACCGCTGGCCGCCCAGGGCTCCGGCCGGGCCCGCACGGTCCTGCACGGCCTGGAGAACCTGCCGCAGATGATGGCCGCCGCCCAGTTCGGCATCACCGTCTGCTCCCTCACCCTCGGAGCCGTCGCCGAGCCGGCCGTCGCCCACCTCCTGGAGCCGGTCTTCCACGCGGCGCACATCCCCGACGGGCTCGTCCACCCCCTCGGCTTCGCCCTCGCACTCCTGTCCGTGGTCGTCCTGCACCTGGTCATCGGCGAGATGGTCCCGAAGAACCTCGCGATGGCGGCGCCCGAGCGGACCGCACTGTGGCTGAGCCCCGGTCTGGTCGCCTTCGCCCGGCTCTGCCGCCCGGTCACCACCGCGCTGGGCGCCTGCGCCGGTCTGGTGCTGCGGCTGTTCGGCGTCGAGCCGAAGGACGAGGTGGAGGCCGTCTTCACCAGCGAGCAGCTCAACCGGCTCGTGGAGGACTCCGGACAGGCCGGGCTCCTCGGGCCGGGGGCGGCGACCCGCCTGGAGGACGCCCTCGGACTGGGCAGCAGGCCCGTCGCCGACGTCCTGCTGGAGCGGGCGTGGCTGGTCACGGTCGACCCGTCCGTGACCCCCCGCCGGATCGAGGAGCTGACGGTACGCACCGGCTTCTCCCGCTTCCCGGTCTGCGCGGACGGCGGCGGGCCCTTCCTGGGCTACCTGCACGTCAAGGACGTCCTGGAGCTGGAGGACGCCGACCGCGTGGTCCCGCGGCAGACCTGGCGCCCGATGGGGACCGTACCGGCCGGACTCCCGCTCGACGACGCCCTGACCGTGATGCGCCGCGCAGCGACGCACCTGGCGCAGGTCGCGGACGCCTCGGGCCGGATCCTCGGGCTGGTCGCCATGGAGGACGTGCTGGAGACGCTGGTGGGGGAGGTGCGCGACCCGGCCCACCGGACGGTTTCGGTGCCCCGCCGCACGGTGGACGTGCCGCGGACACCGGAACTCCCGACGTCCGGGGCCCTCGTGCGCCGATGCGACGCCGGGGCCTTGCCGGGAGCGCACGGCTGAGGCCGCGCCCGGGAGAAACCCGGGCGCGGTCTCACCCCGCGCCCGGCTCCTGCTTGCCCCGGCCCACCGGCCCGCGCCCCGACAGCACCTCGCCGTAGGCCTGCATCAGGTCCGCCAGCCGCAGCGTCGACAGGTCCTCCCGGGTCAGCTCGCCCGGACAGCCGGAGAGCCGCAGATCACGGTAGGCGCAGCTCTTCTCGTACAGCGTCCGCAGGAAACGGCCGTTGCCCAGCTCGTCGATCCAGCCCTGGTCCACCACATGGCCGCTGATGGAGCGCAGCTCGTCCACCGCCTCCTCGTCCCACTGGTCGTCGTTCTCGGCGGCCAGGACGCTCCCGATCGCGGTGAGTTCGAGCGGCCGGTAGCTGGGGAAGTCGACCCGGCTGGTGAAGCGGGAGGAAAGACCCGGATTGGTGGCGAGCAGCCGGTCCATGCCCTCCGGGTAGCCCGCGAGGATGACGACGAGATGGTCCCGGTTGTCCTCGGCCCGCTTGAGGAGCACCTGAAGCGCCTCGTCGCCGTACGCGTCGCCCTTGCTGTAACCGGAGTTGGCCAGGCTGTACGCCTCGTCGACGAACAGCACCCCGCCCAGCGCCGAGTCGATCAGCTCATTGGCCTTCACCGCCGTCTGTCCCAGGAACTCACCCACCAGATCGGACCGTTGGGCCTCGACCAGATGATCGCCGCCGAGCAGTCCGAGGGCGTAGAAGACCCGGCCCAGGATGCGCGCCACGGTGGTCTTGCCGGTGCCGGAGGGGCCGGAGAAGACGAAATGGCGCTTCGGCGGCTGGACGGGCAGGCCCTGCTCGGCCCGCAGCCGGGCCATGTTCAACTGCGCAGAGAGCGCCTTGACCTGCCGCTTGACCGGATCAAGCCCTACCATGCGCTCCAGCTGTGCCAGCGCCTCGGCCAGCAGGGCGGGATCGCTGGGCCCGGCCGGGAAGGGCAGCGGCCTGCGGGTCTTGGTGCGGCGTACGCCCTCGACGGGGGCGGGCGGGCCGGGGGCCGGGTCGTCGCCGAGCAGCGCCGCGTCGCCCAGCGGCCAGGACTCGCGCCCGTCCACCGGATCGGTGCCGAGCAGCGCGTCGCCCTCCGGCTGCGCCTTTGCCCCCGAGCCGAAGCCGGTCAGGGTCACGGCGGCCAGATCCGCCGACTCGTCGTACCCGTCGCCCTCCACGAGCGCGGCGAGCCGGGCGGAGGTGTCCATGAAGGCCGGGTCGACCCGGTGCACCGCCCGGTACAGCGGCAGGGCGGCCGCACTGCGTCCGGTGCCCTCGTGGGCCCGCGCCAGCCAGTAGCGCAGCTCCTTGCGCTGCGGCTGCTCGCTGCGACAGCGCATCAGCGCGGCCGACAGCAGCGGCTCCGCCTGCCCGAACATCTCCAGCCGCACCCGGGCCATCCCGCCGAACAGACCCGCCTCGATGCCCAGCATCGGATCGTCGACGAGCTGCTCGGTGCAGCGCACCAACTGCTCCCAGTCCTTGACCAGATACGAGCGGCAGGCGTGCAGGAACCGCACCTGCGGATCCGCGTCCACCGGCGGCAGCCCCGCCAACGCCCGGTCCAGCTCCGGCACATGGCGTCCGTCCAGCCAGTGCGAGGCGTGCGCCAGCAGCAGATCACGCTGACTCTCCAGCACCGGCTGCACCCACCAGCCCAGCCAGTACCAGGAGTTGAGCGTACGTCGATGACGTGCGCGCTGTTCGCCGAAGCGGTCGCGGTGCCGGTACATGCGTAACAGGGCCGTGGTGGTGTCGATGCGCAGCGCGTGGAGGCCGAGCCAGCCGTCCGCCATGCCGGGATCGAACCGCACCGCGGCTCTGAACTCCTCCTCGGCCTGCGGGTAGGCGCCCATCGTGTAGGCGTCCATGCCACGCAGCCAGGCGAGGTCGGCAGGGGCGCCGGCGCCCTGTGTGCCGATGTTCATCAGGTCCCCCACAAACCGTGCCCCCAGGATGTCCCGCCCGCACAGCATGCCCACCGGAGCGTGCTGAATCACGGCGCGGAGGAAGGGAATTGACCACACCGAGCTGCATCGTACCCGCGCACGGGGGAGGGGGTCGCTCGACGGCGGACCTCCGGGGGCGGTGACCGAGGGTGAGCGAATCGCTCTGTGTGGTCGCCGGGGCGGCGGGGGAGCACAGGGCGAAGCCCCCGATCACGGGGGAACAACCGGGGGCTTCGCGTCTGCGGGGGCTCCGAAAAGCCGCACAATGAGAACGTAAGACCAGTAAGGCCCCCCGGTCAAGCAGAGTTGGGGCACTTCCGGGCCGATTTCCGACTGCTCAGTATGGCGGGACCTTCTGGCTACCGTGCGTGACGGAACGGTTCACTCCCGCTGTCGCACGGGGCCCCGGCAGCCACGCGTACCCCTCGGGCAACTGGCGTACCAGCGTATCGGCGTAGGGCCGTGAAGGATCCTCGGCGAAATGCCGCCGCTCGGCGAGCGTCCACCCGTCCCAGAACCCGGTGAGCCCGGCGCCGTCCCGGTCCCGGCCCCGCTGCCAGGACGTCTCCCGGTCCAGCTCCATCCAGCACAGCGCCGCCAGCCACGGGCGCACCTCCCGGCGCCCCGCGCCGACCCCCTCCAGCAGCACCACCGGGGCCGGCTCCAGGATCCGCGCCGGGCCGAAGCGGCGCTCCGTCCAGTCGTACGGGGCATAGCGGGCGGCCTCGCCGCGCGAGAGCGGCAGGACCACCTGCTCCATCAGCCGCCCCGTCCAGCCGAACAGCTCCTCGTGCGTGGCGAGATCGTCCAGACGCAGGACCGGCGCACCGCCCAGCGCCGCCGCGAGGCGGGTGGCGAAGGTGCTCTTGCCCGAACCGGCGTGGCCGTCGACCGCGACGAGCCGGACCGGGCCGCAGGAAGGGGGCAGTGCGCGGAGGCCATCGGCGTGGCGGGCCAGGTCGTCCATGGCTCCAGGGTACGTTCCGCCCCGGAGCCGCCCCGGAGCCGCCCCGGAGCCGCCCCGGAGCCGCCCCGGAGCCGCCCCGGAGCCGCCGCAGGTCATGCCAGTGGTCCAGACCGAAACTGGTCCGTCGGCGGCTGCCGAACCGCTGGCCCGATCCGGCCCGGAACCGGGATAGTTGGCGCACCGAACGGCACCCGCAGACCATCATCCGCATCCGACCGGGGGTCACGACCATGACCAGTCCGACGTCACGCAGAACCGTTCTGGCCGCCGCGCTCGCCGCGGCGGCAGGCGCCGGCACGGTGGCCTCCGCCCCGTCCGCGTCCGCCGCCCCGCCCGCGGTCCCGTCCTCGCCGGCCGGCTCCTCCGCCGCACCGGAGGTTCTCGTGGACAACCGCTTCTGGCACACCTACACCGACTGGCGCTGCGGCACGGGCGACGGAACCCGGGTGCTCCCCGGCGCCCGCCCCGGCCTGGTGTTCGCCGCCCCGGCCGGCCGCACCGGCTACACCGACCCGCACACCGGCACAACGGCCGTCTGGGACTACGCCACCTGGACCTCCGCCGTCCACCGCTCCGCCGTCCCCGCCACCGAAGTGATCGCCTCCTGGAACGCCCGCACCCCGGCCGGCACCTGGATCCAGGTCGAGCTGAGCGGCACCTACGCGGACGGCACCGCCACCCCCTGGTTCGTGATGGGCCGCTGGGCGGCGGGCGACGGCGACATCCGCCGTACGTCCGTCGACGGCCAGGGCGACCCGCACAGCTCGGTGTGGACGGACACCTTCTCGGTGGACGACCCGGCGAGCGGCGTGCGCCTGGTCTCCTACCGGCTGCGGCTCACGCTGTACCGCACCCCGGGCAGCCGCCGCACCCCGACCGTCTGGCGGGTCGGCGCGATGGCCTCCGATGTGCCCGACCGCTTCACCGTGCCCGCGAGCACCCCCGTACTGGCCCGCGAACTGTCCGTGCCCCGCTATTCGCAGAACATCCACGTCGGGCAGTACCCCGAGTACGACAACGGCGGCGAGGCGTGGTGCAGCCCCACCTCCTCGCAGATGATCATCGAGCACTGGGGCCGCCGCCCCACCGCGGAGGACCTCGCCTGGGTCAAGCCCGGCCTGCCCGACCCCCAGGTCTGCCACGCCGCCCGCCACACCTACGACTACCAGTACGAGGGCTGCGGCAACTGGCCGTTCAACGCCGCCTACGCCGCCACGTACCGCGACATGAACGCCGTCGTCACCCGGCTCGGCTCGCTCACCGACGTGGAGCGGCTGATCGGCGCCGGGATCCCCGTCATCACCTCCCAGTCCTTCCTGGCGGAGGAACTGACCGGCGCCGGGTACGGGACGGCCGGCCATCTGATGACGGTCATCGGCTTCACCTCCGAGGGGGACGTCATCGCCAACGACCCCGCGTCCCCCGACAACGACGCGGTACGCCGGGTCTACCGGCGGCGCGAATGGGAGAACATCTGGCTGCGCACCAAGCGCTACGACGCGAACGGCAGGGTCAAGGGCGGCACGGGCGGGGTGTGCTACGTCTACTGGCCGGTCAGGCCGGCACCGGGCCAGCACTACGTACTGCGGTCGCTCGGCCTGCTGTGAGTGCCGGGCCGAACCCGGCGACGGTACGCGTCGCGGCTGTCGGCCGTCCCCGGACCCTGCGGAACGGGGGCGGCGGGCCGCGTCGCGGCGGTTACGGGAACGGGCCCCGGCCGGTCCGGCGGCTCACCCCTGGACCCGGGCGGCGCGGTTCCAGGCTCCGTCGCGCAGCAGCCGCAGGCCGTTGAGACCGACGATGACGGTGGAGCCCTCGTGGCCGAGGACGCCGAGCGGCAGGGGCAGGTGCCCGGCCAGGTCCCAGATGACCAGAACCGAGATGAACACGCCTGCGATCACCAGGTTCTGCACCACCAGGCGCCGGGCGGCCCGCGACAGGTTCACCGCTGTGGGGACGGCGGCGAGTTCGTCCCGGACGATGACGGCGTCGGCCGTTTCCAGGGCGAGGTCGGAGCCCGCCCGCCCCATGGCGATGCCGCTGTGGGCGGCGGCGAGTGCCGGGGCGTCGTTGACACCGTCGCCGATGACCAGCACCTTGCGGCCGGCGTGCGCCTGTTCCTGGACGGCGCTGACCTTGTCCCCGGGGAGCAGCGAGGCCCGGACGTCGCTGATGCCGACCTCTTCGGACACACGGGCGGCGGCCCGCGGGTTGTCGCCGGTCAGCAGCATCGGCGCACTGCCGGTCAGAGCGGTGAGGGCGGCGACCGTGGCGGCCGCGTCGGGGCGCAGCCGGTCGGCGAGGCCCAGGACACCGACGGGTTCGCCGTCGCGCTGGACGAGGACCGCGGTGCGGCCTTCGCTCTCCAGCGTCGCGGCGAGGGCCGCGGCCTCGACGGAGGCGGTCCCGGTCCCGGTCCCGGTCCCGGTCCCGTTCAGGAGACGGGCGGGAGCGCCGACCGCGACGGTGTGCCCCTCGACGGTGGCGGTGACGCCGACGCCGGGAGCGGAGGTGAAGTCCCGCACGCCCGGCACGGTCAGGCCGCGGGTGCGGGCGGCATCGACGACGGCACGGGCGAGCGGGTGCTCGCTGGGGTGCTCCGCCCCGGCCGCCAGCGCCAGCAGCGCGTCCTCGTCCAGGCCGGAGCCGGGCAGCGGCCGGATCTCGGTGACGCGCGGGGTGCCTTCGGTGAGGGTGCCGGTCTTGTCGAGGGCGACCACGTCCACCTGGCCCAGGCGTTCCATGGCGACGGCGGACTTGATCAGGACGCCGTGACGCCCGGCGTTGGCCATCGCCGACAGCAGGGGCGGCATCGTCGCGAGGACGACCGCGCAGGGCGAGGCGACGATCATGAAAGTCATCGCGCGCAGCAGTGAGCCGGTGAGGTCGGCGCCGAAGGCCAGGGGAACCAGGAAGACGGCCGGAGTCGCCACGACCATGCCGAGGCTGTACCGCTGCTCGATCTTCTCGATGAAGAGCTGGGTCGGCGCCTTGGTCCTGGAGGCTTCCTCGACCATGGCGACGATCCGGGCGATGACGGAGTCGGAGGCGTCGCGTTCGACCCTGACCCGCAGGGCGCCGGTGCCGTTGAGCGTGCCGGCGAACACCTCGTCCCCCGCCTCCTTCACCACGGGCAGCGGCTCGCCGGTGATGGTGGCCTGGTCGACGTCGCTCGCGCCCCCGGTCACCCGGCCATCGGCTCCGATCCGTTCGCCGGGGCGGACCAGAAGAGTGTCGCCGACCACCAGGTCCTCGGTGGCGACGGTCCGCTCGCTCCCGTCGTCGAGCACCAGGGTGGCCGTCGTGGGGGCCAGGTCGAGCAGGCCGCGGACCGCGTCCTGGGTCCGCGCGGTCGCCAGGGCCTCCAGGGCGCCGGAGGTGGCGAAGATGACGATCAGCAGGGCACCGTCCATCACCTGCCCGATCGACGCGGCGCCGATCGCGGCGACGATCATCAGCAGGTCCACGTCCAGGGTCTTCTCCCGCAGTGCCCGCAAGCCCGCCCAGGCCGGCTCCCAGCCGCCGGCGACATAGGCAAGGCCGTACAACGTGCCCCATGTCCACGCGGAGGCACCGGCGAGCTGGATCGGCAGCGCCATCAGGAACAGCGCGAGTGCGGTCGCCGCCCAGCGGGTCTCCGGCAGGGCGAACACGCGTGTACGGCGACGCGGAACCCCTGACGGAACGGCCGCAGCCGTCTGCTCGGGGTGCCGCGTGAGGAGGGAAGGCATGACGGAGTAACCCTTCAAGGGCGGGGGGACGGCAACGCGCCCACCGTACAGGAACATCTGAAGAGGTCTTCATGTGTCGTCGGTAGGATGGCAGGCATGGGTCACGGAGTCGACGGCAGGAGCAGCACCACCACGCGTGAACGGCTTGACGCGGCGGGGGCCTCCGACGTCGCCGCGACCCTTCAGGCCCTGGCCACCCCGTCCCGTCTGTACATCCTGGCCCGCCTCCAAGAGGGCCCGTGCTCGGTCGGCGACCTGGCGGAGGCCGTGAGCATGGAGGCGTCCGCCTGCTCGCACCAGCTGCGGCTGCTGCGCAACCTCGGACTGGTCAACGGCGAGCGTCACGGCCGTTCCATCGTCTACTCGCTCTACGACAACCACGTCGCCGAGCTGCTGGAGCAGGCCCTCTTCCATGTCGAGCATGTGCGGCTCGGCCTGCACGACCACTCCGGGATGCCACCGGCTCCGGTCCACGGATAGGCGTACCGCGGCGACCGCACCCGCACCGGCACTCCCGTACCCGCACTCCCGCAGCACCGGATTGAACGGCCGGGCCATCCGTGGTCGCCCCGGCCGGCGTAGTGCTGGTGGCCGGGGCGGGGCGAGCGGTGGAGGCTGCTGAAGCAGGCGCGGCGATTCCACGCCGTCGCCGCAGCCGTCCGGGAGGTGGGAACGCTCATGGCCGACGGGGGTACCGGCCCGGACGAGGAGGAAGCGGCCCGGTCGGCCGACCGGAAGGGCGGCCCGGGGCACACGGTGCTGCTCGCGGTGGCGCTCGCGGTGCCGGTGACGAAGGTCGCGTACACGGTCGGAGGCGGCGCCGCGGCCCGTGACGTGTTCATCGGCATGGTGCTCACCGATCCGCTCCTCGCCTCCGTGCTGGCCGTCGTCGTCTCCCGCGTCGTCTTCGCGCTGTTCGCGGCGCGCGGCGCTGTCCCGGTGGAGCGCGGCGTCCTCCGGGCACTCCAGCGGGTGGCGCTGACCGTCGTCAACCCGGTCGCGATGGGGGTGGTGGTCGTGTGCTTCTTCGGCCCCTGGTGGGGGCTGGGAACGGGTCTCGCCGCCTACGCGCTGCGCAAGGGCGTCGTGGTGGAGTACCGCACCGGCAGACGGCACCCGCACGGACACCGTGCGAGCCGGCGGACGACAGCCGGATCACGCCGCGACGGCGGCTATCGGCCGTCGCGGGGGCTGCGCCGGGCGGCGGCCCTGGAGCAGTGGGCGGCGCTGGGCCTGGCGACCCTCGCGCTCCCGCTGCTGTCCTTCGTCGCCGCGCTGGACGGGCAGGCGTGGACCTCGATCGTCCGCTGCCAGGTCACCGACGGCACCCGGACCGAGAGCAACCGCCTGATCGAGCTGGGCCGCAAGGGGAGCGGCGTCGTCGGCTGGAACCTGGACACCGAGGAGATCTCCAACGGCGCGGGGTGCACGGGCGAGGAGAGCCTCTACGTGCGCGAGCCGTGGTGGCGCGACTGAGCCGGCCGCTCCTCCCGGCCGTCCGGCGCACCCCGCACGATCCGTCCGTTTCGGAGATCCGGCCTTCGCCCGAGGCGCTTACCGGACAGCCCGGGGCGAACAGGGCGGGTTCTCGGCGGGTCACCCGAATGCCGCACTTCCTCCGGCGAAAGAGATCGTTGTGCGGAGTGCGGCAACGGAAAGCATATTTCGTTTCACATGTGACGGCTTTCGAGGGCGTGTCTGTTGATCGCGAGCACACCTTCTGTGAACACCCGAACGTTCCGGCTCCGGTGCAGAGCGAGGGAACGATGCAGGAATTCAGGAAATGAGGAACAGATGTACGAAGGAAACGTTCCGCTCAAGGACTTTCTCGACACCTTGAACCGGCTGCAGGCCGACTTCGAGCAACGCCTCGGAGGCATTGAACGCCAGGCGCTGCCGACGCCCTTGGGTCATGCTCGCCTGCAGGAACGTTCCGGCTGGTCGGCATGTGCACAGGATGACGGATATCGTCCGCTCGGGCTGGAGGCCATCTGGACCTCGCCCCGCGCCTCTTCGGGTGAACGTCCGAGCGGTCAGCGGGATCCGATCTCCCCGCGATATGTGGAGACCCTCCTCGACCAGCCCCCAGAAGAAACGTTCCCCCTGCCTCGCGGCGGCGACAGCCGCATGCGTACCGTCCGAAGGAAGTGCCGTCCGGAATAGGGGGCGTGCGAACGGGCTGCCGCGAGGGCCTCCGCTTCCTGGCCGGCCCGTTGTCCGCGACTGGCCGGTCGGACGAGCGTTCGTGCGGGAGCGGGCAGGTAGGGGGTGATGTTGCGCCGGGCGCGCTCGACGTACTCCTCCTTCTCACCGGCCGGGGCGACATGGTGCAGCGCGCTTTCGGCGGCGTCGTCGCCATCGAGCCGGGCGATGATCCAGGCGGCGAGATAGTGCGAGGCCAGGCAGCCGCCTGCGGTGGCGATGGTGCCCTTGGCGTAGAAGGGCTGGTCGAGCACCTCGACGTCGGCGGCGACGACCCACGGCTTCGTGGTCAGGTCGGTGCACGCGGGAATGTCGTCGAGCAGGCCGGGCCGGGCCGGCACGAGCGCGCCGGAGCACTGCGCCGCGATGAGCCGGCGCGAGGGGGTCCAGACCCCGCAGGACGCTCATGATCGCCGGGTCTTCGGTGACCTCGCGGGTGGCGATGCCGCTGCCGACGATGACGGCGTCAGCGGCGCACGCCTCCTCAAGGGCGGACATCTGCTCGATGACCACTCCGTTCATCGACGTCACCTTGAGGCCGGGGGTCGCGATGGTGACGCGCCGGCCATCGGTCCTGACGCGGTTGAGCACACCGAGCGCGATCAGGGAGTCGAGCTCGTGTAGCCCTCGAAGGTGAGGACGGCGATGTGCACGGCGGCTGTCCCTTCCTGACTCTTTCCGGATGGCCAGGACTCGACGGCAAGGACCTGCGGGCAGGACAGTCAAAGGATTCATGGATGCGATCCGGTGGGTGGCAGCCGCTGGAGCCCGGGTGGGGGTGTCGTGCTCCACGTGCCGGACCGGGAGGCCGACGCCGGACGTCGTGACGTAGACGTCGTGATGTACGCGGGCGTCGGCCGCGACCGGGGGCGGACCCGGGCGGTCCGCCCCCACCCGGCGTCAGGCGGTACGTCGTCGGCGTACCGCTCCCACCACCGCGTCGACCACGAGGAATCCGGCCAGCGTCACCCCGAGGACCGGCAGCGCCCAGCCCAGGGCGGCCACGGCCGGGATGCCCAGGACGAGGGCCGGCAGCGGCAGCCGCCGCCACGCCCCGCGCTCCGGGGCCCTGCCGACCGGCGCCGGCCGGTCGCCCCGGGTGGGTCGCCGCAGCCACCACATGCGGTAGCCCCAGACGATCACGGCCGTCAGGCCCAGCGCGAGGAGGGCCAGCGCGATCTGGTTGACGACCCCGAACAGCACGCCCATGTGGCCCTGCACACCCAGCTTGCTGAGCTTGTTCAGGGCCGGGTGGTCGGCCCAGCGGGTGCGCGAGGTGATCTCGCCGCTCGTGGTGTCCACGGCCACCCGGTCGTAGTGCACCGGCCAGGTGTCGTCGGTCTGCGCCACGACCCACGCGCTCGCCGCGTCCGCCGGAGGCGTCACCTGCACGGTTCCCCCGAGGCCCGCGCCCCGGGCCGCCGCGAGGGCCGCGTCGAAGTCCGCCGGGTCGGCGTCGGCCGCCGCGACCTCCGAGCCGCCGTGTCCGGCGTGCTCCGAGTGGTCCTCGGCGGGGGCCTCGGCACCCGGGAGCGCCGTGTCCAGGGCCGGGGCGTTGCCGTTCGCCGCGTCCAGCAGCCGCCCGAACCGGTCGCCGCCGTACTGCGACCAGGTGAGGCCGGTGGCGCTCAGGAACAGCAGTCCGAGCGCCAGCCACACCCCGGTCGCCGCGTGCCGGCTGCGTGTCCGCCGCACCCCTCGGGCCGTACGGTCCGGAAGCAGCACGCCCCGCGCCGACTTCGCACGCCGTCCCCGGCTGCGTCCGAGCCACAGGACGAGGCCGCCCGCGACGGCCACCCACAGCCAGCTCGCGGCGACCTCGGAGTACAGACGGCCGGTGTCGCCGAGATGGAGATTGCGGTGGAGGTCGTCGAGCCAGGTGGTGAGCGGCGTCGAACCGAACCAGGTCGTCAACTCGCCCCGCACCTCGGCGGTGTACGGATCGACGAACACCGTGCGCTGGTTCTCGCCCAGCTCCGGCACCGCGAGCACCACCCGGGTGGTGTCCTCGGGGCCCGGCGGTGTGATGACGGACGCCAGCGTGCCCTCGGGGTACGCCGCCCGCGCGGCGGCGATCTGCTCCGCCAGCGGGCGTACCTCGTCCCCGGCCCGCTCGACCCGCAGCTGGTCGCCGTACACGATCCGGTCGAGCTGGGGCGTGAACGTGTAGGCCAGCCCGGTGAGCGCGGCCACCAGGAGGAAGGGGGCGACGAGCACACCGGCGTAGAAGTGCAGCCGGACCAGGAGGTGCCGCACCCCCGCCCAGGAGCGGGCCGGTCGGGGCTGCCCGGACGGCGGTTTCACCTGGTCGTCCGGTCTCCTGGAGTCCGGCCCGGCGGCAGGGACGTCGGCAGGGACGTCGGCAGGGACGTCGGTCGGATCGTGGTCGTTCTGCGGTATTTCTTCGGTTCTGTGGGACACGGGTGCTCCTCGGGGATCGGACGGTGACGGACGCGCGCCCGACGGCTCCCGTACGCATGCCTGATGGACGCCGGACCAGGTCCGGCGTCGGCGGCAGAGCGAGGAGCGGGTCAGGCCGAAGCCACCGTCGGCGGTCCGCGCCGGGGCCGGGACCGGGCGAGGAGCGCCCCGAACCGGATCCGCGCCACCACCGGCGGGACCGGGCGCGGCCGGGGCGGGCAGCGGAGCGAGGGAACGGGCGGGGGCGTCACGAGAGGGGCGAGCAGGGCCGCGAGGCGCCGCAGCACCCGCTCCCCGTACATCACGCAGAGGGCCGTCCCGAGGGTGGCCGCCGCGTGGGCCAGGGCCATCCCGGCGTCCATGGCGTGCCCGGCGCCCCCGTCCGTGCCGTGGCCGCCGGGCTGCCCGGCCATGTGGTGCTCGTGCCCGGCCGCCCGCACGGGATGCGGGCCCGTGCCGGGCGACGGGAGGAGGTGGAAGACGTGGTGCAGGGCGAACTGCGTGGCGCCGAGCACCAGCACCACGAGGTCGAAGCGGTGGCGCCGTCGGCCGAGGAGCAGGGTCCCCTGCACGGTCAGGGCGAGGAACAGGAGGGCGAGCACTCCCGCGCCGGGCAGTCGCCCACCCGCCGCGACATGGCTCGCTGCGCCGAGCGACAGGCACGCCGAGCCGCAGAGCAGGCCCGTGGCCGCTCGCCTCGGCAGGCCGCCCGGTGCACGCATGGACATAAAATAGCCAGCCCGCTCGCGAGGTCCGACCGTGGGGTCCGCGCCACGGCCTCCCTTTTCCCTGGGGCAGCAGTCGGCCGGGTGGCCGAAAAGGGTCCCGTACGGATCCGGACAGCGGGAGGGGCCCGCACCGGCCCGGGGCGCACCGGGCCCGGCACCCGGAGTGCGCCCGAGCCCGGTGTCACGCCGTGCCGGCCGAGGACATCCCCGCGACGCCGGGCGGGGAGGCGCCACGGCCGCCGTACCGGCGGCCGTGGCGCGTGCCCGGAGCCGGGCACGGGGACGATGCGGCTCGGGCATCGTGGCTCCTCGTGGGGGAGGGCTGGTGCGTGGGGGGTGCGGGCCGAACGCCGGGCAGCCGCGCCCGACTTGACATGGACGCGATGTGACGTTCGATGGAACCGTAGAAGGACTAGACCAGTTGGGGCAAGGGTCCGGACCGGCCCGCCGGCCGCCCGCGGCCCCTTCGGGCCGTCCGACCTGCCCATTGCCCCGTGACGGGAGGCATCCGATCGGGCATACTCAACCCGCCACAGCCGATGACCGTGCCACCCGTGACCCGGGAGGGCAGGATCGGCGGGGCAGTCTGTTTTTCCCGGGTCACTTCCGGGGGATCACCCGGCGGCGCCGCTCCCACCCCGAGCGCGCGACCGCCGCAACGCCCGACAGGGAGGAGAGCGCCGTCATGTCCGACCGTGCCCCGCAGCCGGTGGAACGCCGTCTGCCCACCGAGGAGTCCCGGCAGCTCGTCGCGCTCGTCCGCGACATCGTGTCGAAGGAGATCGCTCCCCGGGCGTCCGAGCAGGAGGAAGCGGGCGTCTTCCCGCGCGAGGTCTTCACCCTCCTGTCCGAGGCCGGACTCCTGGGACTCCCGTACGCCTCCGCCCACGGCGGCGGTGACCAGCCCTACGAGGTCTACCTCCAGGTCCTGGAAGAACTGGCCGCCGCCCGGCTCACCGTCGGCCTCGGTGTCAGCGTCCACTCCCTCGCCTGCCACGCCCTGGCCGGATACGGCACCGACGAACAGCGTGCCGCGCACCTGCCGGCCATGCTCTCCGGCGGCCTGCTGGGCGCCTACTGCCTCTCCGAACCCGCCTCCGGCTCCGACGCCGCCTCGCTGCGCACCAAGGCCGTACGGGACGGGGACGGGTGGGTCATCACCGGGACCAAGGCGTGGATCACCCACGGCGGCGTCGCCGACTTCTGCACCGTGCTCGCCCGTACCGGCGTCGAGGGCCCCCGCGGCATCACGGCCTTCCTCGTCCCCGGCGACGCCGAGGGGCTGCACGCCGCTCTCCCCGAAAAGAAGATGGGGATGAAGGGCTCGCCCACGGCACAGCTCCACTTCGACGGCGTACGGGTCGGCGACGACCGGCGCATCGGCGAGGAGGGCCAGGGCTTCGCCATCGCCCTGTCCGCGCTCGACTCCGGGCGCCTCGGCATCGCCGCCTGTGCCGTCGGGGTCGCCCAGTCGGCCCTGGACGAGGCCGTCCGGTACGCCACCGACCGGCGTCAGTTCGGCCGCCCCATCGCGGACTTCCAGGGGCTGCGGTTCATGCTCGCCGACATGGCCACCCAGATCGAGGCCGGCCGGGCGCTGTACCTGGAGGCCGCGCGGCTGCGCGACGCGGGGGAGCCCTTCTCCCGGCAGGCCGCCATGGCGAAGCTGTTCTGCACGGACGCGGCCATGCGGGTGACCACCGACGCCGTCCAGGTGCTCGGCGGATACGGCTACACGCTCGACTTCCCGGTCGAACGGCTGATGCGCGAGGCGAAGGTGCTCCAGATCGTGGAGGGCACCAACCAGATCCAGCGCATGGTCATCGCGCGCCACCTCGCGGGTCCCGAGACGCGCTGAACCGCAGCGGCGTCCCGGACCAGGGGGGCAGTGCCGCGGCCTGGTGCCACTCCGGGGCGCGGCGGCCGGGCAGCGTGCGGCCTTCGCTCTCCCACTGCCTGATCAGCGCGCTGTAGATCGGCGGGTCCACGGGGGCGCCCATGGGTGGGGCCTCCGTGGAACGGGGCAGCGGCTGTGCGGGCGTTCCCGGCTGCGGAACCGTTTCTTCTGGGGCGGGCGCGGCGAGACGGCGGCGACCCGAACCGACTGTTGAATGCAGCGTGGTCATACGGGGCCAACGCGGCAGGGCGGGCCCGGGTCACTGTCACGCCGATTCGAGCGCTCGTTCGCGGGGGCCCGCACCCCGCGCCGCCGCGGGAGCGGAACCGCGGGCACCACGGCGGCCGGGCCGTCGTGGTGCTGGGCGGGCGTACGGCGTACGGGTCAGGCGGCCTCGCGCCGCATCCGCGGCACGCGCAGCGGACGGGAGCCGGGTCCTCCGGCGTGCGAGAAGGGCTGCATCCGCCAGTCGAGCCCCTGGGGGAGCGTCAGCAGCAGCCCGGCCTCCTGCTCCTGGAGCTCCAGGGTCTCGTCGGCGGGCCGGGTGTCCGTCACCCCGCGGCCGGTTCCGGCGCAGACGGTGAGGACGAAGGGGTTCCACGGCGTGGGGCACCGGGCGTGCTCCGGCAGGACGTCCTCGTCGGCCAGCAGCGCGATGGGCTGGGCGCAGTCCGGGCAGATCACCCGGACCATCTCGAACATGTCGTACGCGTCGGCGGTGCCGTCGTCGTCCGGATCGACGGGCTCCGGATCGACAGGCTCCGGTTCGGTACGTCCGGTGAGCTTCAGGCTCTGCATGGAAATTCCCCCCTCGGGTGGGCCGGCAAGGCGCCACGGCCTCGACCACAGCAAGCACTTCCCGTCGCGCATAGCCGATAACCACGAGGTGGCCCGCTACCGACCCATGAGCCTGTGTCATTCGTCACATGCCGCCCGCAGGTGCCGTTCCGTGACCCGCGCGACTGTGCCGAGGGGCACCTTGGGCCATAGGTTGATCCGCATGGAGGAGCTGGACCGTCAGATCGTTGAGTTGCTCGTCAAGGACGGGCGGATGAGCTACACCGACCTGGGCAAGGCCACGGGCCTGTCCACCTCGGCGGTTCATCAGCGCGTCCGCCGACTGGAGCAGCGCGGGGTGATCCGCGGCTATGCCGCGGTCGTCGACCCCGAGGCCGTCGGGCTGCCCCTCACCGCGTTCATCTCGGTGAAGCCGTTCGACCCGAGCGCTCCCGACGACATCGCCGAACGGCTCGCCGGGGTGCCCGAACTGGAGGCCTGCCACAGTGTCGCCGGGGACGAGAACTACATCCTGAAGGTGCGCGTGGCGACCCCGCTGGAGCTGGAGCATCTGCTCACCCGGATCCGTACGCTCGCCGGCGTGTCCACCCGGACCACCGTCGTCCTGTCCACCCCGTACGAGGCCCGGCCCCCGCGGATCTGAGCGGCGGGCCCGGGGATGTCCCGCCCGCTCCGGAGGGGGCCGGGGACCGGGCGGCGACCGGCAGGCGCGAGACTGGTCCCATGAGCCAGAGCACCGCCCCCCAGAGCGCCCCGGAACACCGCACCGTGCTGTTGCGCGGCGGAGACGTCCACAGCCCCGCCGACCCGTTCGCCACCGCGATGGTCGTCGAACGCGGGCAGGTCGCCTGGGTGGGGTCCGAGGGGGCCGCCGACGCCTTCGCGAGCGGCGTGGACGAGGTGGTCGACCTCGAAGGCGCCCTGGTCACCCCCGCGTTCACCGATGCCCATGTGCACACCACCGCCACCGGCCTGGCCCTGACGGGGCTCGACCTCTCCGGTGCCCGCACGCTGGCCGAGGCCCTCGGCCGCATCCGTGCGTTCGGACACGGACGGGCCGCCGGGGACGTCCTGCTCGGGCACGGCTGGGACGCCGCCCGCTGGCCCGAGCGGCGTCACCCCTCGCGCGCCGAGCTCGACGAGGCGGCCGGCGGCCGGGCGCTGTACCTGCCGCGGATCGACGTGCACTCCGCGGTCGTCACGACGGCCCTGCTGGACCTCGTACCCGGCGTCACCGAGATGACCGGATACCACCCGGACGAGCCGCTGACCGGCGACGCCCACCACGCGGTACGGGCCGCCGCCCACGGCGCGCTGTCGTCCGCCCAGCGGGCCGCCGCCCAGCGCGCCGCCCTCGACCACGCCGCCTCCCTCGGCATCGGCAGCGTGCACGAGTGCGGCGGGCCCGAGATCTCCGACGAGGAGGACTTCACCGGCCTCCTCGCCCTCGCCGCCGAGCGGCCCGGACCGCGCGTCTTCGGCCTCTGGGCCGAGGAGATCGCGGACGAGAAGGACGCCCGGCGCATCCGTGAACTCGGCGCGACCGGCGCGGCGGGCGACCTGTTCGTCGACGGCTCCCTCGGCTCGCACACCGCCTGCCTGCACCGGCCCTACGCGGACGCCCCGCACACCGGCACCGCCCACCTGGACGCCGCCCGGATCGCCGCCCACGTCACCGCCTGCACCGAGGCGGGCCTCCAGGCGGGCTTCCACGCCATCGGCGACGCCGCGGTCACCGCCGTGGTGGACGGGATCAGGGCCGCCGCCGGAACGCTGGGCCTCGACCGGATCCGGGCCGCCCGCCACCGCGTCGAACACGCCGAGATGCTCACCCCCGAGACCATCGCCGCCTTCGCCGAACTGGGCCTCACCGCCTCCGTGCAGCCCGCCTTCGACGCCGCCTGGGGCGGGCCGGAGGGGATGTACGCCGAGCGCCTCGGCGCGGAGCGGGCCGCCGGCCTCAACCCGTACGCGGAGCTGCTGCGCGCCGGAGTGCCCCTCGCCTTCGGCTCCGACAGCCCGGTCACCCCGCTCGACCCCTGGGGCACCGTACGGGCCGCCGCCCACCACCGCACCCCGGAGCACCGCATCTCGGTCCGCGCCGGGTTCACCGCCCACACCCGGGGCGGCTGGCGGGCCGTCGGCCGCGATGACGCGGGCCTCCTGGTGCCCGGCGCCCCGGCCGACTACGCCGTCTGGCGGACCGCCGAACTCCTGGTCCAGGCCCCTGACGACCGGGTCGCCCGATGGTCCACCGACCCCCGGTCCGGCACGCCGGGACTGCCGGATCTGACGCCCGGGGCCGACCTTCCCGTCTGCCTGCGGACCGTGGTCTTCGGACAAACTGTCTATGTGCGACCGAACGAGTGACGTCGGGATATTCCGTACCGCTGATCGACGGCACGACGGCTGGTCCGCGACCTGCGGCCCTTCGGCACTGACCAGGCAGTTCCGGAAAGAGTCGCAGGTCGCACGGCTGTTGACAGGACGCGCCCACGGGCCGGTAGGTTCGGCCGGGTCCACCACAGGACGTCCGTCCGGTCGAACCTCCACGCAGTCGTCGAACGCCGCTGGGTCATGAGGTGGTGTGCCGCACCGGCCCACCACCGCCGACAGCCAGGTTCAGCGCCCGCGCCTCGGGGGCGAGGGAAGGTTGCAGCCGGACGGAGGGTGGGACCCGGGTGGGGCCCGGACGTTCAGTAGACAACGGCTTTCGGTCGACCCGCAGCCAGCGGGTCCCAGGTCGGCCCGAAGGGCGCCGGGCCCCGATCCGCAGTTCCCTCCAGGGGCCTGCGCCGCAGTCGCCGTCCCGTGTTCTGTCCGCAGTTCCACGGGTCTGTCCACGCCGCGTCACACGTCCGCGCGACCGCGTCGGAGTCCGACGGCGGCGCGCTGGATATGGTGTCCCCCTGTGTACGGACTTTAAGGGGCAGTAGTGAACGACGGCGGTCAGAGGCAGTTCGGCCCGCTCGGCAAGGTTCTGGTGATCATTCCGACCTACAACGAGGTCGAGAACATCGGGCCGATCGTCGACCGGGTGCGCACCGCCGTCCCGGATGCCGACATCCTGGTGGCCGACGACAACAGCCCCGACGGCACCGGCAAGGCGGCCGACGAGATCGCCGCGGCCGACGGCCAGGTGCACGTTCTGCACCGCAAGGGCAAGGAGGGGCTCGGCGCCGCCTACCTCGCGGGCTTCGCCTGGGGCTCCGAGCACGGCTACGGCGTGCTCGTCGAGATGGACGCCGACGGCTCCCACCAGCCCGAGGAGCTGCCCCGGCTGCTCACCGCGCTCAAGGGCGCCGACCTGGTCCTCGGATCCCGCTGGGTCCCGGGCGGCCGGGTGGTCAACTGGCCCAAGAGCCGTGAGGTGATCTCGCGCGGCGGCAGCCTCTACTCCCGGCTCGCCCTCGGCCTCTCCGTCCGGGACGTCACCGGCGGCTACCGTGCCTTCCGCACCGAGACGCTGGACGGCCTCGGACTGGCCGAGGTCGCCTCGCAGGGCTACTGCTTCCAGGTGGATCTCGCCCGCCGCGCGGTCGAGGCGGGCTATCACGTGGTCGAGGTCCCCATCACCTTCGTCGACCGGGAGGTCGGCGACTCCAAGATGAGCCGGGACATCCTCGTCGAGGCGCTGTGGCGGGTCACCGGCTGGGGCATCACTTCCCGCGCGAACAAGGTCCTGGGCCGCAAGACCCTCTGACGCTCCGGGCGGGCGATCGAGGACGGACCTTCGATCGGGGCCGACGGTCGATCGGGGCCGACCGTCGATCGGGGCGGGCCGTGGATCGAGGGCGGACCGTCGATCGGGGCGGACCCGGACCGCTTCATGATCACCCCCTTACGCCGCTTGGACGCCGGCACAGGCACACTGGGGGCATGACGACCGGCACTCCGCCCCCGACCCGTCCCCGGCGCTCGCGCGCCCGTAGATTCCTGCCGCTGGCCCTGGCCGCCTGGCTGGTCCTGGAGGTCTGGCTCCTGACCCTGGTCGCGTCGGCCGCGGGCGGCCTCGCCGTCCTGCTGATCCTGGTGGCCGGCGCCGTGCTCGGCGCCGTGGTCATCAAGAGCGCCGGCCGGCGCGCCTTCAAGAACCTCACTGAGACCCTCCAGCAGATGCCGGGACAGCCCGGCGCCCCCGCCGCCCCGCCGACCGCCCCCGCGGGCGGCAAGGGCTCCCGGGGCAACGGGCTGCTGATGCTGGGCGGGCTGCTGCTCCTGATCCCCGGCCTGATCTCGGACGCGGCCGGGCTGATCCTGCTGGTGCCGCCGGTGCGCACCATGATCAGCCGTTACGCGGAGCGCTCCCTGGAACGCCGGATGCGGGCTGCCTCGCCGGGCAGCCTCTCGGACGCTTTCCAGCAGGCCAGGATGCACCGGCCGGACGGGAAAGTCGTCCCCGGCGAGGTCATCCGCGAGGACGGATCCCAGGCGCCCTCCGGGCCCGACGACGACCCCCAGGGCCCTCGCCCGCCCCTCACCCCCTGACAGGGAGGCTCCCGGCCGATCCCGATCCCGGGAGCCCATGCCATCGGCCGGGGGAGCGCGCCTCGGGAGCCTGCGAAGAGCCCGGGGGCATGCGAAGAGCCGCGGGCCGTGACACACGTTCTGTGTCACGGCCCGCGGCTCTTGATGCTGTGCTGTCGTGCGGTCAGGCAGACTTCCTGCTGTCCCGCGGATGCACGGCGATGTTCATGGCTCCGGAGCGCAGAACCGCCAGCCTCTCGGCCAGCACCTCCTCCAGCTCCTCACGGGTGCGCCGCTCCATGAGCATGTCCCAGTGCGTACGCGCCGGCTTGCCCTTCTTCTCTTCGGGGCCATCCCCGTTCACCAGGAGTGCCTGGGCGCCGCACGCCTTGCACTCCCACTCCGGCGGAATTTCCGCCTCTACCGAGAACGGCATCTCGAATCGATGTCCGTTCTGGCATGCGTACTCCACCGCCTGGCGCGGGGCCAGATCGATGCCGCGGTCCGTCTCGTAGCTGGTAACCACAAGTCGCGTGCCGCGGAGAGCTCGCTCACTCATGAATCGTGCCTCCCGGGCTTGTCGCCCACAGGACAAAATGTCGCTGTCGTCGTCATCCGGTCAACGTCCGGTCGGCGGTAAAGATTCCCGTTGCCGGTCATGCGTCGCCCGTCGTGCCGCTGCTTTATCTGGGTTGAGTACCCACCCATGCCCGGTTTGTCACTTCTGTCAGATGTTGTCACCCAACGATTGGACCGCTTCCACTCGCAGTAACGGTCCTCCGGGCAGGCCAAAGACGTATACTACCGGCCTTTGACTTCAACGTCTAAATCCGGTCCGGCACCGGGTTGCCCGCGGCCTCGATCGCCCGCCTCACCGGGACCCGTGCGAGCAGTACCGCGCCGAGCGCGAAGAACACGATCAGCGAGATGATCGCCTCCCGGTAGCTGCCGGTCAGCTGGTAGGCCAGACCGAACACCAGGGGCCCCAGCCAGCTCAGTCCGCGGTCGCTCATCTCGTACGCGGAGAAGTACTCCGCCTCCTTGCCGCGCGGCACCAGATGCGAGAACAGCGACCGCGACAGCGCCTGGCTGCCGCCCAGCACCAGGCCGATCGCCGCCGCCAGAACGAAGAAGAACACCGGCGCGTCGGAGGGCAGCAGGTAGGCGGAGACCAGGATGAGGGTCCAGATGACCAGCGATCCCAGAATGGTGCGCTTGGCGCCGTGCGCCCGGGCGAGCCGCCCCATGCCGAGCGCCCCGGCCACCGCCAGGATCTGCACCAGCAGCACGGCGATGATCAGCGTCGTCTGATCCAGGCCCAGCTCCTCGGAGCCGTACAGCGAGGCCTGCGAGATCACCGTCTGGATCCCGTCGTTGTAGACGAGATAGGCGAGCAGGAAGGAGAGCGTCAGCGGGTGGCGCCGCATGTCGCGCAGGGTGGCCATCAGCTGTTTCCACCCGGATCCGACCGACCCCTCACCGCCCGGCGGCACCCGGCGGTCGCGCAGCCGGCGCAGCGGCACGAGGGTGAACGCGCCCCACCACACCCCGGCCGAGGCGAGGCAGATCCGCACCGCGTCGGACTCCGTGAGCCCGAAGGACTCGTGGCCGGTGTACAGGATCAGGTTGAGGACCAGGACGAGGGCGCCCGAGGTGTAGCCGAAGGCCCAGCCGCGCGAGGAGACCGCGTCGCGCTCCTGCGGCCCGGCGATCTGCGGCAGGTAGGCGTTGTACAGGACCATCGACACAGAGATCGAGGCGTTGGCCACGATCAGCAGGAACGCCCCCAGCAGATAGCGGTGGCCGTCCAGGAAGAACATCCCGGCCGTCGCCGCGGCCCCCGTGTAGGCGGCCGCCGCCAGCAGCGGTTTCTTGCGCCCCGTACGGTCCGCCGCCGCGCCCACGATCGGCATCAGCACGACGGCCACCACGATGGACGCCGACACGGAGTACGCGAACAGCGAACCCGCGCGCACGGGTATGCCCAGCGGGTGCACGAACCCGTCGGGATCGGCCGCCGCCTTGGCGATCGACGTCAGATACGGACCGAGGAAGACGGTCAGCACGCTGGTGGAGTAGACGGAGCAGGCGAAGTCGTAGAAATACCAGCCGTGCTGCTCCCGTCTGCGGGCGGCCGCCGTCCCGTCGTCCGGCGGCCGCCCGGACGGATCGGCCTTCCCCGTGGTCCCGGTGCTCATTCCGCGCCCCCTCGGTCGTCCCCTGTGGACGCGGACGGACCGGGCGTCAGGACCATGCCCCCCGCTCGCTCAGCACCGTACGCAGCGTCTCGATGTGATCGGTCATGATGCCATCCACTCCGAGGTCCAGGAGTGCCGCCATCCTCTCCGGATCGTTCACGGTCCAGACGTGCACCTGGAGCCCCAGCGCGTGCGCCGTGCGGAGGAAGCGGGCGTCCACCACCGGGAAGCCGGCCTGCCGCTCCGGAACCTGGGCGCAGACCGCGCCCGCGCGCAGCGCCGCCGGGATCCCGTACGAACGCAGGCGCAGCCCCAGGACGCCGCGCACGCCGTACGACGTGGCCAGCCGGGGGCCCGCCAGGCGGTGGGCGCGGGTCACCCGGGCCTCCGAGAACGAGCCGACGCAGACCCGGTCCCAGGCATCGGTGCGGCGGATCAGGCCGAGCAGCGGCTCCAGCGCCGATTCGGCCTTGAGATCCACGTTCCAGCGGGCCTCCGGGAACTCCTCCAGCAGCTCCTCGAAGAGCGGGAGCGGTTCGCTGCCCCCGACCCGGGCCCGGCGCACCTCGCTCCAGGGCAGCTCGGAGATCCGGCCCCGGGCGTCGGTGACCCGGTCCAGCGTCGCGTCGTGGAAGGCGACAAGACGGCCGTCCGCCGTGGTGTGCACATCGGTCTCGAAGTAGCGGTAGCCCGCGTCGGACGCCCGGCGGAAGGCGGTCGCGGTGTTCTCCACGCCGTCCGCCGCCCCGCCGCGATGGGCGAAGGCGATCGGCGCCGGGTGGTCCAGATAGGGGTGGCTCGGTTTCACTGCGGCAGTATGGCCTGCCCGGGTGCCGGGGAGGCGACGGGGCCGGAACCGGCGGGCGGCGCGCCGGTGGACGGTCCGTCGGAACCTGCGGTGGCCCCGGCGCCGGCGGGCGCGGGCAGCGCGAACATCCGCAGGAAGAACTGGGCCAGCGGGCCGATGGCGAGGGCGTACAGCACCGTTCCGGCCCCCAGCGAGCCGCCCAGCACGAAGCCCGTCGCCACGACGGCCACCTCGATCGCCGTACGGACCAGCCGGATCGAGCGGCCGGTGATGTGGTTCAGCCCGGTCATCAGCCCGTCGCGCGGCCCCGGGCCGAACCGGGCGGCGATGTACAGGCCGGTCGCCACCCCGTTGAGCACGATGCCCAGGACCATCGCCGGGATACGGAACCCGAAGCCCTCCAGGTCGCCGACCACGGCGAGCGTCCCGTCCATCGCCAGTCCGACCACGAACACGTTCGAGACCGTGCCGAGCCCCGGCCGCTGGCGCAGCGGGATCCACAGCAGCAGCACCACCGCGCCGATGACGATCGTGACGACGCCGATCGAGATCCCGGTCAGCTCCGCGAGGCCCTGGTGCAGCACGCCCCACGGCTCCAGGCCCAGTTCGGCCCGCACCAGGAGCGCGCAGCTCGCCCCGTACAGCGTCAGGCCGACGTACAGCTGGACCAGCCGCCGGGTGAGATGGGAAGTGCTCCGGCGGGTGGTCCTGGCCACGTTGTGCCCCCTGAGATAGTGATGGTGGACTGCTTCGTGTCACTCTGTGGCAGGGAATCGGTCATCAACTATGGCCAATTCGAGGAAGGTGGACTGATTTCGATGGCGCAGTGGACATCGACGGTGGGAGCGGCCCAGCTTGCCCGGCAGCTCCGGTCGCAGCAGGCCCGGCCCACCGGACCGGGCGGCCGCAAGCCGCCCGCCTACCGCGCGCTCGCCGACGGTGTACGGCTGCTCGTCCTGGAGGGCCGGGTCCCGGTCGCCGCCCGGCTCCCCGCCGAACGCGAACTGGCCCTCGCCCTGTCCGTCAGCCGTACGACCGTCGCGGCGGCCTACGAGGCACTGCGCGCCGAAGGTTTCCTGGAGTCGCGGCGCGGCGCGGGAAGCTGGACCGCCGTCCCGGCCGGCAACCCGCTGCCCGCCCGCGGCCTCGAACCGCTGCCGCCGGAGTCGCTCGGCTCGATGATCGACCTGGGCTGCGCGGCCCTGCCCGCGCCCGAACCCTGGCTGACCCGCGCCGTCCAGGGGGCGCTGGAGGAGCTGCCGCCGTACGCCCACACGCACGGCGACTACCCGGCCGGACTGCCCGCCCTGCGTCAGATGATCGCCGACCGCTACACCGCGCTCGGCATCCCGACCATGCCCGAACAGATCATGGTCACCACCGGCGCGATGGGCGCCATCGACGCGATCTGCCACCTCTTCGCGGGCCGCGGCGAACGCATCGCGGTCGAGTCCCCCAGTTACGCCAACATCCTCCAGCTGATGCGCGAGACGGGCGCCCGTCTCGTTCCCGTCGCGATGGAGGAGGGGCTCGGCGGCTGGGACATGAACCGCTGGCGGCAGGTGCTGCGGGACGCCGCGCCCCGGCTCGCCTATGTGGTCGCCGACTTCCACAACCCCACCGGCGCGCTCGCCGACGAGCAGCAGCGCCGGGACCTGGTGGAGGCGGCCCGGTCCGCCGGTACGGTCCTGGTCGTCGACGAGACGATGAACGAACTCCGCCTGGACGCGGACATCGACATGCCGCGCCGGGTCTGCGCCTTCGATCCGGCCGGCAGCACGGTCCTGACCGTCGGTTCGGCCAGCAAGGCCTTCTGGGCCGGGATGCGGATCGGCTGGGTGCGCGCTGCCCCGGACGTCATCCGCAGCCTGGTCGCCGCCCGCGCCTACGCCGACATGGGCACCCCCGTCCTGGAACAGCTCGCCATCAACTGGCTCATGGGCACGGGGGGCTGGGAACAGGCCGTCGAGGTCCGGCGGAGCCAGGCGCGGGAGAACCGGGACGCCCTGGTCGCGGCGGTGCGCCGGGAGCTGCCGGACTGGGAGTTCGCCGTGCCGCGCGGCGGTCTGACGCTGTGGGTGCGCACCGGCGGCCTCTCCGGATCGCGGCTGGCCGTGGCGGGCGAACGCGTCGGCGTCCGGGTGCCGTCGGGCCCCCGCTTCGGGGTCGACGGGGCCTTCGAGGGATACGTACGGCTGCCGTTCACGGTGGGCGGGCCGGTCGCCGACGAGGCGGCCGTGCGCCTGGCCGCGGCGGTGGACCTGGTGCGCTCCGGGGCGGGCGCGGGGGCCGACACCCCGCGCAGCTTCGTGGCCTGAGCGGCTCCTTCACCGGGACGACCGCGGGCGGGGAGCGGACCACCGAGGTCCGCTCCCCGCCCGCCCGGTGCCGCATCGGTGGTCCGCTCCCCGCCCGCCGTGCCGCGTCGGCCTGGCCGGCTCAGCTCTCGGCGCCCGCCGGCTGCGCCTTCGCGAGCGGCTCGGACGGCCTGGCCCCGGCCACCATCGCCTCCACCGGAACAGCCCCGACCGCAGCGGCCTCGGCTTCCACCGCCACGGGGACCTGCTCCGTCGCGGGTCCCTCGTCGGCCGGCTCCCGCGCGGGCGTCGCCGCCGTCGGGGTGGGCCCGTCGGGCAGCAGGTCGAGCACCGCCTGCCGGTGCGCGTCGCTGGTGGCGTCGTCGTACGGGTCCGGGGTGGCGGGCACCTGGAGCCGCATGACCGGGCCCGCGCCCAGGCGGACGTAGCCGCGGCCGGCGGGGACCTCGGGCGGCGGCGTGGTGTGCGGTGCGGCGCCGAGGACGGCTTCGATCTGCTCGTGGGAGGCCGGCCCGAGGACCGCGCGGGCGCGGGTGTGGCTCCGTACGGTCTCGGAGAGGGTGTCCAGCGCGTCGAACTGTTCGGCCAGCACGACGGTGACCTGGGCCGCCCGGCCGTGCCGCAGCGGGATCCGGAGCAGCTCCTGCGGGTCGGGCCTGCCGTCGGCCGCCGCGAGATGACCGAGGACGCCGGGGCGGTCCAGCAGGATCCACAGCGGACGCCGGATGTCGTCCGGCGCCGGGCGGCCGGTCTGGCGGGCCAGGTTGGCGGTGATCAGGCGCCGCTCCGTCTCGTGCGCCGCCCACTCCAGCGTGGCCAGCGTGCCGCCTAGCCCGGACTCCACGGCGAGGACACCGGTGCGCCCGGTGAGCGCGCCGTACTCGCCGGTCCCGCTGCCGTCGACGATGATGACGTCGCCGTTCTGGAGGGCCTGGAGGGCGATCGAGCGGACCAGGGTCGTGGTGCCGCCGCCGGGCTGTCCGACGGCCAGCAGGTGCGGTTCGGTGGAGCGGCCGCCGGTCCGCCAGAGGACGGGCGAGGCGTCCACCGTCGTGCCGACGTCGCGCACGGGGACGGTACGCGAGACGGCGTCCGGGTCGGTGAAGCCGAGGACCGTTTCGCCGGGGGCGGTCACGAAGCGCTGGGCGGCGATCGTGGTGGGGAGCGCGTCCAGCACGGTCATGACGAGGCGGTTGGCCTCCTCGTCCCAGCCGAAGTGGTACTCGCGGCCCCGGCCGGACTTGGTGTGGAGCAACTGCTCGATCCGGGAGCGGGCGGCGGCATCGCCGTCCGTGAAGTACGCGGGGTAGGAGACCTGGAGGCGGGTGAGCCGCCCGTCGTCGTCGAAGACGTACCCGTCGAAGGCCTTCGCCCAGTCGCCGCCGTGGGCGAACAGCGGCTCGGGGTCCTCCGCCGTCGAGAAGTACGGCACGAGCGCCTCGTACAGCGACCGCAGGCGCGCGGTCTCCGCATCGTCGGGCCCGGTCCGCACCGGGGTCCGCTCCCGCCCCTTCCACGCGGCGGCGCCCATCACCGTGATCAGGGCCAGGACCGGCCCGTAGGGGACGAGCGCCACCACCAGCACGCAGGCCGCGCCGAGGAACAGCTTGGGACCACGCCGTTCCTTGGGGGTCGCGACCCACTTCTGCCGGCCGGACACGGCCAGCAGCCGCAGCCCGCGGACCACCGTGATCAGCGGATGGAGGACATCGGTGGCACTGTCGGCGGCCGTGCGCGCGATCTCTCTGCTGCGAGTGATCGAAGCGCTGCCGCTGCTCAGAATGCGGGGGAGTGGTCGCCGGGCCACGTCGGTCTCCTGAAGGGGTGGGAGCGGTTGCGGAGCGTCAGAACTTGATCCCGCCCAGCAGGCCGGCGAGGCTCGCCCCGCCCGCCGTGATGCTCGGCGCGATGGCGGTGCCGGCCAGATAGAAGCCGAACAGGGCACAGACGATGGCGTGGGAGGCCTTGAGCCCGTCCTTCTTGAAGAACAGGAAGACGATGATGGCGAGCAGTACCACGCCCGAGATGGAAAGGATCATGAGCGGTTCTCTCCTGGTTGAAGGGGACAGTCACCATGAGTCCTTCCAGGATCACGGGAAGTATCTATACGATAAAAGGTGCAATCAGGTGAATATCCTGCTCTTTCACTTGACTGGCCCACAGAAGTCGGCCCCAGGGAGCGGCATCACCTCGTCCGTGCCGGGCAGGATCAGCCGCGGTGATCCCTTGCCGTATCCGGGCCGGGTCATGTCGGCCCGGGAGCAGTACCCTGTCGATTCACTCGTACGGCCCCGTGCCGTACCCCCACCAGGTCGACCGCGGCGGTGACAGCCGCGGCAGCAGTCAAGGAAGGCGGCCCGTCCGATGAGCGAAACCCCTGATCCCGAGGTGGTCGAGCTGGCGACCAAGGTCTTCGACCTGGCCCGCACCGGCGACACCGAGGCGCTCACCGCGTACGTCGAGGCCGGAGTCCCCGCCAACCTCACCAACGACCGGGGCGACACGCTGCTGATGCTCGCCGCCTACCACGGGCACGCCGGCACGGTCGCCGCTCTCGTCGCCCGCGAGGCCGACCCGGACCGGGCCAACGACCGGGGCCAGACCCCGCTGGCCGGAGCCGTCTTCAAGGGGGAGGACGCCGTCATCGACGCCCTGCTCGCCGCGGGCGCCGACCCGGCCGCCGGAACCCCGTCCGCGCTGGACACGGCCCGGATGTTCGGCAAGGCCGACCTGCTGGAACGCTTCGGTGCCCGCTGAGACGCCGGCGGACGCGCCCCTGGGGGCGTCCGTCGTGGGCTCCGCTGACCGGTCCGTCGTAAATGTGGTCGCGGTGGCGAAATGGCTGGGTCATCATGACGTCGCGGGCCTGCTCAGGGCCACCGACGAGAGGCAGAGGAAGATGCTCTACACCAGGCGGAAGACGGCGGTCGGCCGATCATGTCACTGCGCGGCATAGCGGTGTCGCCCGGACACCCCCGCGTGCCGAGAGGCACGGGGGCACCGCACAGTCCCGGTTGCGTCGACAGCTTGATGTGAGGCTTTCTCCCATGTTCGATCCGTTCATAGCGCCGAGCGGCACCCTGCTCGGCCTGTTGCAGAGAGGCCGCGGCGACGGCACGCTCCACGCGCTCGCCGCACCGCGCCCCGAGGCCCTCGCGGCTCTCAACCACTGCGTCGTGAGCGACCCCCGTCACGACTGGCAGGTGGAGAACCGCTCCCTCTACTACGCGCGCCTCTACCTCGACCTCGACGGCGGTATCGAGGAGATCGAGCGGCACCTCGCCGATCCCGACGACGCCGTCGACACCGACGACTCCCGCACCGGTCTGGCGCTGTCCGTCCTCGGCCACCTCGCCTCCTACGGACGCGACGACGCCCTGGCCCTGCTCCGCCGCTACGCGGTGACCGGCGCCAACTGGGCCTGGGCCCTGGACGAACTCGCCCTGCGGGACGACGACGCCGGTCTGCGCTCCCTCGCGCTGCCCGTCCTCGCCCGCTTCCCGGCCACCGACCAGGGCGCGGCCGACCTCGCCGCCGCCGTGCGGGACTCCTTCGAGCCGCGCCCCTGGCGGCTGTGGGCCGACGACCCGCGCGAAGCGGTCGGCGCCCGGGTCAGGGCCGCCGGCGAACAGGGCTCGTTCGACCGGTGGCAACGCCAGATGCGCCCCGGGGGTCCCCGCCCCGGCTGGAGCGTCCAGGCCGTCTTCGACTGGGCCCAGCAGGCCCTGGAGCGCGGCAGCGAACTGCACGTCCCCGCAGCCCGCTGTCTCTCCGCCGTTGCCGGACCCGACGACCTGCACCTGATCGTCGAGGCCGCCCGCGGCGGCCCCGAAGGCGCCCGCTGCGCCGCCCTGCACTACCTCGCGGAAGCGGGCGACCCCGCCGCCCTCGATCTCGTCGAGGCCGCCGCCGGCAGCCCCGCCCGCACGGTCGCCGACACGGCCATCGCCGCCTTCGAGCGGATGACCTGCGACGACGCCGTGGAACGGGCCAGGCGCTGGGCCCACCGCCCCGACGCCCTCGGGGCCTCGGCCGCCGGAGTGCTCGCCTGCCGAGGTACCGCCCAGGACGCTCCCCAAGTCCTCGGCGCGCTGCGGGAGGCCGTACGCGGCGACGGACCCGACGCCCCTCTGCTGTGGACCCTGGTCGACGGAGCCGGCCGCCTCGGCATCGACTGCGCCGCGCCCGTGCTGCGCCACGTCTACCGCGAGACGTCCTCCTCGCACCTGCGGGGCCGGGCGGCCCGCGCCCTGGCCGCCACCGACCCGTCCTTCGCGACCGGGTTCGCGGTGGAGTGCCTCTGGGACTGCGAGGAGACCACCCGGGAGGTGGCCGCCCTGCACGCCGAGACCGGAGACATCCGCGTCGCCGAACGCCTGCGCCGCCTGGCCGCAGACCCGGCCGAGGAGGCCGAGGTCCAGACGGCGGTACGGAGCCGGATCGGGCCGGACGCCCCGGCGGTCTGACCGATCCGACCGCCCTGACCGATCCGGCCGGTCTGGACACTCTGGCCGGTCTGGACACTCTGGCCGCTCTGGCCCGGACAGGTGCCTTTCGCGCCTTGTGGGCGGGAGCCCGCAGACGTCCTCTGCTGTGCCTGCGGGTTCCCGCCCGCGGGCACAGAATGGCACCATGACCGGACGCTGGGAGTTCTGGATCGACCGGGGCGGCACCTTCACCGACGTGGTGGGCCGCCGCCCCGACGGCCGCCTGATCACCCGCAAGCTCCTCTCCCACGACCCCGACCGCTACGACGACGCCGCCGTCGCCGGGATCCGGCTGCTCCTCGGCCTGGATCCCGGCGAACCGGTGCCCGCCGACCGGGTCGCCGCCGTCCGGATGGGCACCACCGTCGCCACCAACGCCCTGCTGGAGCGGCGGGGCGAGCCCACCGTCCTGCTGGTCACCGAGGGATTCCGGGACGCGCTGCGGATCGCGTACCAGAACCGGCCCCGCCTCTTCGACCGGCACATCGTCCTTCCCGAGGCCGTTCACGAGCGCGTGATCGAGGTCCCCGAACGCGTCGACGCCCACGGCCGGACCGAACGGCCCCTGGAACTCGACCCCGTACGCGAACAGTTGCGCGCCGCCCACGCCGACGGGCTGCGCAGCGCTGCCGTCGTCCTGATGCACGGCTACCGCCACCCCGCCCACGAACGCGCCGTCGCCGAGGCGGCCCGGGAGGCGGGCTTCACCCAGGTCAGCAGCTCCCACGAGGTCAGCCCGCTGATCCGGCTCGTCCCCCGCGGCGACACCACGGTCGTCGACGCCTACCTCTCACCCGTCCTGCGCCGGTACGTCGACGAGGTCGCCGCCCGCCTCGACGGCATCCGGCTGATGTTCCTCCAGTCCAACGGCGGGCTGCGCGAAGCCGCCCGGTTCCGCGGCAAGGACGCCGTCCTCTCCGGCCCGGCCGGAGGCGTCGTCGGCATGGTCCGCACCTCGCGGCAGGCCGGATACGACCGCGTCATCGGGTTCGACATGGGCGGCACCTCCACCGATGTGTCCCACTACGCCGGCGCGTTCGAACGGGAACTGGGCACCGAGGTCGCCGGGGTCCGGATGCGCGCCCCGATGATGAGCATCCACACCGTCGCGGCCGGCGGCGGCTCCGTCCTGCACTTCGACGGCAGCCGCTACCGCGTCGGCCCCGACTCGGCCGGAGCCGATCCCGGCCCCGCCTGCTACCGCCGGGGCGGCCCGCTCACCGTGACCGACGCCAACGTGATGCTCGGACGTGTCCAGCCCGGTCACTTCCCCGCGGTCTTCGGCCCGGACGGCGGTCTTCCGCTCGACGCCGACCTGGTGCGTGAACGCTTCGGGGCGCTGGCCGACGAGGTGGGGCGCGCCACCGGACGGCGGCCGGACGAGGCGGAGGCGGCGGCGGGCTTCCTGGAGATCGCCGTGCTCAACATGGCCAACGCCGTCAAGAAGATCTCCGTACAGCGCGGCCACGACATCACCCGCTACGCCCTCACCGGCTTCGGCGGCGCGGGCGGCCAGCACGTCTGCGCGGTCGCCGACGCCCTGGGCATCGACACGGTCCTCGTCCCCCCGCTCGCCGGGGTGCTCTCCGCGTACGGCATCGGCCTGGCCGACGCCACAGCGATGCGCGAGCAGTCGGTGGAGGAGGAGCTCGACGAGGCCGCGCGGGAGCGTGTGGAGAGGCTCTGCGCGGAGCTGGCCGACCGTACCCGCGAAGCCCTGCGCGCCGACGGAACGCCGGACTCCGCGATTACCACACGGGCCCGCGTGCTGCTGCGGTACGCGGGGACGGACGCGGCGCTGCCGGTGGACCTGGACACGGAGAGCGCCATGGCCGAGGCGTTCGCCGCCGCCCACCGGACCCGGTTCGGCTTCACGATGGACAAGCCCGTCGTCGTCGAGACGGTCTCGGTGGAAGCCACCGGGGCGACGGGGGCGACAGGGGCCACTGGGGCGACAGGGGCGACGGGGATCACCGGGGTGAAGGAGGCCACCGGGGCCACCGGGGTCACTGAGGGAACAAGGGCTGCTGGGGGAGCAGGGGCCACTGGGGCGACGGGGATCCCCGGAGCGACGGAGGCCACTGGGGCGACCGGGGCCGCCGGTGCGACCTGGGGGACCGGCGCCGCCGCGTCCGCCGCCGACGACGCCGGACCGGACGACACCCTGCCGCGCCCGGCCGACACCGTGGACCTGTATGCCGAGGGGCAGTGGCAGCGGGCACCGCTCCACCGCCGGGCGGACCTGCGCCCCGCCGACACCGTCACCGGGCCCGCCGTCGTCGCCGAGGACGACGCCACCACCGTCGTCGACCCCGGCTGGGCGGCCGAAGCCGGCCCGGCCGGACACCTCGTCCTCACCCGCAGCAGCCCCCGGCCCGAACGCACCGCCGTCGGAACCCGGGTGGACCCGGTGATGCTGGAGGTCTTCAACAACCTCTTCATGTCGATCGCCGAGCAGATGGGCGTCCGCCTGGAGAACACCGCCCACTCGGTCAACATCAAGGAGCGCCTCGACTTCTCCTGCGCCCTGTTCGACGCCGAGGGCAACCTGATCGCCAACGCCCCGCACATCCCGGTGCACCTCGGCTCGATGGGCGAGTCCATCAAGGAGGTCCTGCGACGCAACGAGGGGAGCCTGCGCCCCGGCGACGTGTACGCCGTCAACGACCCGTACCACGGCGGCACCCACCTGCCCGACGTCACTGTGGTGACCCCCGTGTTCGACGAGAGCGGCGACAAGGACGGCAACGGCAACGGCGACGGCCACGGGTACAGGTTGCGCTTCCTGGTCGCCTCGCGCGGGCACCACGCCGAGATCGGCGGCATCACCCCCGGCTCCATGCCCGCCTTCAGCCGGACGATCCACGAGGAGGGGGTGCTCTTCGACAACTGGCTGCTCGTCCGCGACGGCAGGCTGCGCGAGGAGGAGACCCGCGACCTGCTCACCTCCGCCCCGTACCCCTCCCGCAACCCGGATACCAACCTCGCCGACCTGCGCGCCCAGATCGCCGCCAACGAGAAGGGCATCACCGAACTGCGCCGCATGACCGACCAGTTCGGGTCCGACGTCGTGGACGCCTACATGGGTCACGTCCAGGACAACGCCGAGGAGTCCGTACGCCGCATCGTCGCCGGACTGCATGACGGCCACTGCCGCTACGAGACCGACAGCGGGGCCGTGATCCAGGTACGGCTGACCGTGGACCGGGAAGCCCGCGGTGCCCACCTCGACTTCACCGGAACCTCGCCCCAGCAGGCCGGCAACGCCAACGCCCCCCGGTCCGTCGTCATGGCCGCCGTCCTCTACGTCTTCCGCACCCTCGTCGGGGAGGACATCCCGCTCAACAGCGGCTGCCTCAAGCCCCTGGACGTGTCGATCCCGCCCGGGTCCATGCTCGACCCCGCCTACCCGGCGGCGACCGTCGCGGGCAACGTGGAGACCTCCCAGGCGGTCACCGGAGCGCTGTACGGAGCGATCGGCGGCCAGGCCGAGGGCTCCGGCACCATGAACAACCTCACCTTCGGCAACGAGAACGTCCAGTACTACGAGACGATCGCCAGCGGATCCGGAGCGGGCGACGGCTTCGACGGCGCCGACGCCGTACAGACCCATATGACCAACTCCCGGCTCACCGACCCCGAGATCCTGGAGTGGCGGCTGCCCGTCCTGCTGGAGAGCTTCGCGGTCCGGGACGACAGCGGGGGAGCGGGGCGATGGCACGGCGGCGACGGCGTCGAGCGCCGTATCCGCTTCCTGGAACCGGTCACCCTCGCGCTGCTCTCCGGTCACCGGCGCGTCCCGCCGTACGGAGCGGAGGGCGGGGAGCCGGGCGCGCTCGGGGAGCAGCACATCGAGCGGGCCGGCGGCGAAACGGTTCCGCTGGAGGGCTGCGACACCGCCGAACTGGACGCCGGTGACGTCTTGGTGGTGCGCACGCCGGGCGGCGGGGGGTACGGGCCCCCGGCGCACGGGAACACCGCACGGGACCGGTCGCATTAGCGCCGTTTCGACCGTTGTCAGTGCGAGGACCTAATCTGTCCCACGTGACTTCGCCTGCCTACCCGGACACCGCCGCGCCGCAGCTCAGCGCGGGGCCGCGGCCTGCCCCGGGCCCCGCCGCCGACGAGGGGCTCTCGCGGCGGCTGCGCGCGCTCGCGTGCACGGCGCCGCTGCACGACCTCGACGTCCGCAAGGCGAATCTGGCCGGCGAGTACACGGTGTACGCCATGGCGGAGGTCGCCCTCGCCGCGATCGACCACGTCACGCTCAACATGGACTTCGACACCGGGGCCGACCACGACCAGATAGTGGCCAGACTGCTCCCCCGGGTCGGCGCCCAGGCCCCCGACCGCCCCGTCGCCGAGCACGAACGGGTCGCCCGCTGGGTCCTGGAGAACCTGATCAACGTCGGCAGCGTCGACCGCGGCTTCCGCGCGGTCTACGGCACCTTCGGCCCCGACGGGGTCTACGTCCGCCGGGACTACGACTTCAAGCTCATCGAAGAGGTCCCGGGGTACGGCGGCACGGTCTACCTCCGCGCCACCGACGAAGCGGTCAACGTCCTGGTCGGCGCGCTGGACACCGATGTCACCAGCGCCCAGATCGCCGCCGAGGTCAAGCTGGAGGTCCTCATCAGCCGGGGCCGCCTCGCGGACGCCCAGCTCGCCGCCGAACAGGCCCGCTACCGCACCGTGCAGTACGCCGAGACACTGCGCCGGACCCTGGAGGCCACCCGGCGCAACGTCCGCGCCGTCGACTGGCTCCACACCGTCCCGGACATGATCGCCGAGGCCCTGGACCACGTGGCCGACCGCTACCGCCACGAGAACGCGATCCTCACCAACATCCGCAAGGCGCGCGACGAGGCCGAGGACCCCGAGCACAAACGCCGGGCCGCCGAGCTCGTCGACATCGTCAAGGACTGCATCCGCCGCCACACCCAGCTGCAGTCCCGGCTCCTGGAGGCGGGTCCCCTCTTCCGCGCGGAGCAGGACCGGCAGGCGTTCGCCCCGCCCGCCGCGCATACGGGCCTCGATCTGTACGGGCAGCTCCTCGCCCCGCTCCTCCCGCTCCCCGTCGAACAGTCCACCCGGGCCACCGACGCCTTCTTCGCCCACGGCACCGGACTGCGCACCCCCACGTCCGTACGGGTCGGGGACCTGGTCGACATGCTGCTCACCCCGCCGCTGGAGCGCGAGCACCTGGGCGCGGAGATGCCCGAGCCCGACCTGATCGCCACCCCGGACGACAGCCGGTTCAGCGAGGAGCAGCTCGCCCGCGCCATGACCCTGCTCGACCTGGAGCACGACGCCCCGCGACGGCTCTCCGGACTGCTCGCCGAGGCCCGCAGCACCGGCGACACCGATCTGCCGTACCTGGTCGCCCTGCTCGCCGTCCACGCCGCCAGCCCGCCGGTGGGCACCGCCTACCGCCAGGGCGAGCGACGCCTGCTGTTCGCCGTGGACGACGGGGCCGAGCTGGACGACCCGGAGTTCGGCGGCGCCGACCTGATCGTGGGCACCGCCCTGCTGGACGCCGTCGGCATGGCCGCCGACCGCAAGGAGGCCTCATGACCGGCCTCGCACCTTCCGCCATGAACCGACCCGCAGCGTCTGTCGTGGGCCGTCTTGTGCCGCCTGCCGTGGCCGGTCCCGCTCTCCCTCCGCACCCGCACGTTTTCCGTACCGAGGAGTCCCAGCCGTGAGCGACCACGACGCCGAGCACCCCGACGCGTGGACCGAGCCCTCCACGTACACCGGGCCCCCCGCCCCGGGCGCGGGCGACGCCACGCACCCGGGCGCCACCGAGCCCGCCGGTCAGGCTCCCGTGACCCCGGCCGACGCCGCCGACGCGGCGCGCCTGGTCTCCTTCGGGCTCCAGCCCAAGCTGCTGCCCGCCCGCGACGCCGAATACGCCGACCTGCTGCGGCGCTACCGCGAGGAGAGCCCCTTCGCCCGGCTCGCCGACGCCGTCGCCACCGGCCTCGGCCTCATCGTCCTGGAGGTCTCCCCGCGCGCCGGAATGGCCGTGACCGCCGGCGAGGACTCCGTCTTCGCCGTCCGCATGGGCGACTACGCCCGCCGGGCCTCCTCCGACGCCGCCGACCGCTTCCTGCACGGCCTCGCCCACCTCGCCGTCGCCGCCCTGGCCTTCCCCCGCCCCGAGGACCTCGCCGACGACGCGTACATCGGCCGCATCACGGTCAACGGCGTCGACGCCTTCGTACGCCAGGCCTGCCGGCGGCTGGAGGAGCGCGCCGAGGAGCAGGGCGACAACACCGACCCGGCCAGCGACGCTCCCGGACTCGAAGCGGGCTGGCGGATCTACGCCCGCCGCAGCGCCACCGGCGCGACCAAGGACGCCCGCCGGCTCGCCGGATCCACCACCGGCATCATCGGCAAGGCCGTCGCCTTCCTCACCGACTCCGGCTTCCTCCAGCGCACCGGCGACGACGCGGGCGGCGCCTACCGCACCACCGCCCGCTATCAGCTCCAGGTCCGTGACCTGGCGGGCAGCGCCGCCATGGCCGAGCTGCTGGAGCTCGGCGTCGTCCCCGTCACCGACGGATCCGCCACCCTGCTGCCGCCGCCCGACCCCGACAGCATGGAGCTGGCCGCCGACGCGGGCCTGCCCTTCCACTCCTGACCCGACCGACCGACCGTTCCTGACCAGCAAGCCAGCAAGCCAGCAAGCCAGCAAGCCAGCAAGCCAGCAAGCCAGCCCCGCCCTCATCGCACCTTCCGCTCCGCCCCCGCTCACCGAACGACGAGAGTCCGCCGCCATGTACGAGTTGTCCCGGGTCCGCCTCTACTCCATCGGGCCTGCCGGTGCGCGCTACGCCGACACCGTCCTCGACCTGCGCGGCGTCGGCGCACCCGTTCCCAACCCTGCTCCCGCCCAGGCGGAGTTCTTCGAGGACGAGCCGGTCGGCCCGCCCCGCCGCCCCGCCCCCGCGGGCGTTCTGTTCCTGGAGAACGGCGGCGGCAAGTCCGTCCTGCTCAAGCTGATCTTCTCGGTGATGCTCCCCGGTCACCGCAACACCCTCGGCGGCGCCAGCTCCGGCGTGCTGCGCAAGTTCCTCCTCGCCGACGACTGCGGGCATGTCGCCCTGGAGTGGCAGCACACCCTCACCGGTGAGTGCGTCGTCGTCGGCAAGGTCAGCGAGTGGCGCGGCCGCCAGGTCTCGGGCGACCCCCGCAAGTTCGCGGAGGCCTGGTATTCGTTCCGCCCCGGCCCCGGGCTCAGCCTGGACAGCCTGCCCGTCGCCGAGTCCTCCGCCGTGGGCCGCCCCGCCGAGGGCGTCTCCGGGGCGCGCGGCAGGCGGCGCACCATGAAGGGCTTCCGCGACGCGCTGATGGACGCGGGCAAGTTCTACCAGCACCTCGACGTGCACTGGGAAGAGATCCACGACCGCTGGAACGAACACCTCGGCGACCTCGGCCTGGACCCCGAACTCTTCCGCTACCAGCGCGAGATGAACGCCGACGAGGGCGAGGCCGCCGGACTCTTCGCGGTGAAGAGGGACTCCGACTTCACCGACCTGCTGCTCCGCGCCGTCACCGACACCCGCGACACCGACGGACTCGCCGACCTGGTCAGCGGCTTCGGCAACAAGCTGGGCCGCCGCGCCGAGCTGACCGCCGAACGCGACTTCACCGCGGGCTCCGTCGACCTGCTCGGCCGGATCGTCGAGGCCACCGACACCCGCGCCCGCAGCCGCGACATCCACGCCGGCGCCGAGCGCCGCACCCGCACCCTGGCCCGCCGCCTGGCCGCCCGTGCCGCCGAGGAGCGCGGGCGCACCTCCGAGCTGGCCGAACGCGTCACCGCCGCCGCGCATACCGTCACGGAAGCAGAGTCCGCCCGGGGCCGCCGCGCCCAGATCGCCGCCGAACTCGCCTACCGGCACGCCTCGCTGGCCCTGACCGCCGCCGAGAAGAGCGCCGCCGCAGGACGCAAGGAGCTGGTCGAGGCCCGCACCCTGCACGCCGCCTGGCAGGCCGCCGAAGCCGTCCTGCGCCACCGCGCCGCCGCCGACCGCTCGGCCAGGGTCGCCGTCGCCATCCGCGAGGCCGAACGCGACGCCGCCCCCGCCCTCGCCGCCCGCAGCGCCGCCGCCACCGACCTCGTCCGCGCCCTGCACAAGGCCGCCGAGGAGGGCGAGCGCGTCGCCAACGAGCAGGAGGAGCGCTCCGACACCCTCCAGGCCACCGGCGAGCGCGCCCACCGCGACGCCACGGTCGCCGCCACCGAGGCCCAGCGCGCCCGCAGCGAGGCCGGACACCTGCGCCAGCGCCTCGCTGAAGTCGGCCAGGAGACCGCCGAAGCCGTCAAGGCCGGCTGGCTCGACGACACCGCGCCCGACGCCGACCCCGCCCGCGCCGCCCTTGCCGCCAGCGACGCCGAACAGTCCGCCGTCGCCGCCTGGGACACCGCCCGCGAAGCCGCCCGGGGCGCCGCCGACGCCGCCCGCGAGGCAGCCGCCGCCGAGAGCCGCGCCGATCTGGCCGCCGCCCGCGCCGCCGACGGTGCCAAGGCGGCCGAGCAGGGGTACGAGGACGAGCTCCGCACCGCCGCGTCCATCGCCGCCGACCCCCGCCTCGGTGACCTGCTGGGCCTGCCCTCCGGCACCGGCGTCCCGCACCCCCGCCGGGAAGCCGCCGACGAGGCGCCCGCGCCCGCACCCGCGCAGAGCGCCACCGCGCGCACCGGCCAGGGGAACAACGACGACGGCACGGCCACCGCCGAACCGGCCGCCGACCGCGCCGTGGCCCTCGCCGCCCAGCCCGCCGCCGCCCAGCAGCCCCTGACCGCCGAGGAGTTCGACCGCAGCGCCGACGAGCTGCGCGACCTCCTCGACCAGTCCGTCGCCGCCGCCGAGCGCCGCCTCTTCGACCTGCGCACCGCAGCCGCCGACGACGCCCGCATCCTCGGCGCCCTCGGCGAGGGCGGGCTGCTGCCGCCAGGACCCGACGTCCTCGCCACCGTCGAATATCTGGGCGAGCACGGCATCCCCGCCCTGCCCGGCTGGCGCTACCTCGCCCAGGCCGTCGACCCGGCCGACCACGCAGCCGTCCTCGCCGCCCGCCCCGAGCTCGTCGACGGCGTCGTCATCACCGACCCCGACGCCCACACCCGTGCCCGCGAGGTCCTCGGCGGTGCGGCCCTGCTGCCCCGCTCGACCGTGGCCGTCGGTACCGCCGCCGCCCTCCTCGCCCCCGTCCCGGCCCCCGGCACCGGCTCCGACGCCCAGAACGACGGCGTGTTCCTCGTCCCGCCGAACCCGGCCATGCACGACGAACACGCCGCCGACGAGGAACGCCACGCGCTGCGCAGCCGCGCCGCCGCCCGCGACGAGGACATCAGGACCCTCGCCGCCCGCCTCTCCGGGGACCGCGCCCTCGCCGCCCGCATCGGCTCCTGGCGCGCCGACTGCCCGCCCGGCATGCTCGCCGAACTGGCCGAGGCCGCCGCCAGTGCCCGTACGGCCGCGGAAAGCGCCGAAGCCGTCCTCGCCGAGGCCCGCACCGCCCGCGCCGAGGCCGACGAGGCCGCCGCCGACACCGCCCGGGTCCGCGACGAGCGCCAGGAAGCCGCGCAGCGGGCCCGCCGCGCCGCCGACGCCCTCGCCGGCCTCGCCCACCGGCTGCGGGAGCGGGCCGGCTGGCAGGTCCGGCTGCGCGAACTGGTCGACGAGGCCGCCGAGTCCGAGGCCCGCGCCGCCGTCTGCCTCGACCTCGCCCGCGCCGCCGACGAGGACCGCAGGGCCGCCCAGCGTGCCGGGGACGACGCCCGGCGCACCGCCCGCGCGCTGCGGGCCGAGCGCGCCGAGATCGCCGGCGTCCCCGAAGTCCTTCCCGAGCCCGACGAGACCCGGGCCCGCACCGCCCTGCCCACCCTGCGCGAGGCCTACCGGGCCGCGTCCCAGCTGTACGAGAAGGTCGGCGTCGGCGCCGACCTGCGCGCCGAACAGGCCCGCGCCGAGAGCGACGAGAGCGCCGCCCTCGCCGAACTGGACCGCCTCACCAACAAGGTCCGCACCCGCGCCGCCCAGCTCCTGGAAGGCACCGACGGAGCCGACGGACCCTCCCGCCAGGCCGCCGCCGCCCGCGCCGAAGCGCACGTCCAGCTCCTGGAGACCCGCGCCTCCACCGCCAGCGAGCATCTGGGACGGCTGCGCGGCGAGGCCGAGCGGCTCGCCCCCGACGACGAGCGGCAGCACCACACCGAACTGCCGGACGACCTGATCCCGGCCGACGCCGAAGGAGCCCAGGCCCTCCTGCGTACGGCCACCGCCGAACTGGCCGCCGCCACCGGGGCCCTGGACACCGCCCGCGCCGCCCACAGCGAGCTGCTGCACGCCCACCGCACCGCCGAGGACTCCGCCGGCGGCTTCGACGAGACCGCGGCCCTGCTGCGGGACCTGCTGCGCGACCACGGCACGGACGACGGCACCGAGGACCCCGGCCCGTACCCCGGCACCCTGGAGGAGGCCCGGCAGTCCGCCGCCGAGTCCCGCCGCTCCCTGCGCGGCTGCAACGCCGACCTCTCGGCGGCCGAGAGCGCCGTCCGGGAAGCGAGCGACATCCTCGTCCGGCACGCCAACTCCACCCGGTACGAACAGGTCCGCACCCCTGCCCGCCAGCAGATCCGCGAGCTGCCCGCCTCCGCCCTGCCCGAGCACGCCCGGAAATGGGCCGACGCCTTCGCCCCCCGGCTGCGCGTCCTCACCGACGAACTCATCCAGCTGGAACGCAACCGCGACTCGATCGTCGACCGGCTGCGCGGCCTGGTCGACTCGGCGCTCACCACCCTGCGCTCCGCCCAGCGGCTCTCCCAGCTCCCCGAGGGCCTGGGGGAGTGGTCGGGGCAGGAATTCCTCCGGATCCGCTTCGAGGAACCCGACCAGGCCACCCTCACCGAACGCCTCGGCGAGGTCGTCGACGAGGCCACCCACGCCGCCCTCAAGAAGAACTCCGACCTCCGCCGGGACGGCATGTCACTGCTGCTCCGGGGCGTCGAGGCGGCCCTGCGGCCCAAGGGCATCGCGGTGGAGATCCTGAAACCGGACGCGGTGCTGCGCGCCGAGCGCGTCCCGGTCGGGCAGATGGGCGATGTCTTCTCCGGCGGCCAGCTGCTCACCGCCGCCATCGCCCTCTACTGCACGATGGCGGCCCTGCGCAGCAACGACCGGGGCCGCGACCGCCACCGGCACGCGGGCACCCTGTTCCTCGACAACCCGATCGGCCGCGCCAACGCCACGTATCTGCTGGAGCTCCAGCGGGCGGTGTCGGACGCGCTGGGCGTACAACTGCTCTACACGACGGGCCTGTTCGACACGACCGCGCTCGCCGAATTCCCCCTCGTCATCCGGCTGCGCAACGACGCCGATCTGAGGGCGGGGCTGAAGTACATCAGTGTGGAGGAGCATCTGCGCCCCGGCCTGCCGCAGCAGGACCCGGACGGAGAGACGGTCCACGGCGAGATCACGGCGACCCGCATGTTCAAACGGAACGAGCAGACCGCCGCCCCGGCCCCGCAACCGGCCGAATAGAGCGCCCGGCAGCGGGCGGGACCCCGGGATCAGACCTGGAGCAGGGCCGAGGTCAGGCCCGGGGCCCAGGGGCGGCCCCGGGGGCAAGCCCGGTGTCAGGCCCGGGAGAGATCGCCGGTGTTCCGGCGGCCGCCTATGCCGCCGCCTATGCCGCCTCCAATACCGCCACCTATACCGCCACCTATACCGTCTCCTATACCGCCTTCTGTGCCGCCGTCCGTGCCGTCCCGTTCCGCCGCCCGCTCGGCCCGGCGGGACCGGCGCCGCTCGCGACGTATCTGCCGGGCCGAGCTGCTCGGCCCGGACACCACGCCGTTGCGCTGGTTCCACACCTGCCGGGTCACCCAGACGTCGAGCACCGACCAGGTGGCGACCACCGTGCTGGCCACACTGCTGAGCACCATCGGGAAGGCCAGCCAGGAGCCGGTCAACGCGCTCAGCAGGGCGACCATCGCCTGGATGAGCGTCACCGACATGATGAGAACGGCGCGCACGGCGGCCGTCCGCACCGCATCGGGCATACGCCGCTTCGAGGCCGGCTCCTCCACCCACAACTGCCGCGGGATCCGTGCCCCGTTACCGGCTTCCGTACTCGCGGCCGCCGGTACTCCGGCGCTCCCGCGTTCCTGCGTGCTCAAGGACCTTCAACTCCCCACCACTGTCCGACCTCAGGGTGGCTGCCCGGCTTGCGCCGGTTCTACGCGGGCGGAACACGTCCGTCCTGCCGCGCACGACCCCACCGTGCGTCTGCCCCGTACATATGGACGAACCACCCGTCCCGAAGATTCCCCCGAAAAGCGCCCGCAGGGCACAGAAGGTCACGGAGCGAAGAGATCCAGCCAACTGATACGTGCCGATGCTGACAGGTCCAGCTGGTATCCCCTGTCGCTTTCGCGAATTTCATCTCCGGGAATACCGGGACAACTCATGATCAAGCCGAGGGCGGACGGCTGAAAATCATCCGGACGTGTCTTCGAGTTGTCTCTGTGTCAGTAGTAGGCTCGCGCCGTTTATTGACGCAGGACGGACCTCGCCCGCGTCCGCCCGATGCGTGCCGGTGTACGCACGGTGCGCGGCGGAGCGGGGCCGAGGGACGACCGGGAGAAGACCAACCCCGCGGTGCGGGGCGATCTGGGGGAGGCCATGCGCTTTCGCGGGAAGTCCATCCGCAGGAAGATCGTGGCGTTGCTGCTGGTGCCGCTCGTCTCCCTCACGGGCCTCTGGGTCTTCGCCACCTACATCACCGGCCGTGAGGCCGGCGACCTGATGAGCGCCGGGTCCATCGTGGAGAAGGTCGCCCATCCGCTGGATGACGCCGTCCGCGCCGTCCAGGCCGAGCGGCGGCAGACCCTGGTCTTCCTCGCCGATCCCCGGGCCTCCGACGCGCTCCCCGTCCTCATGGGCCAACGCGCCGCCACCGACCGCATCGTGGGCGAGGTCAGGGAGAACGCCCGGTCGCAGGACGTCCGGGAAGCGCTGAGCGCCGCCGACGGAAGCCGCCTGGACGCGATCCTCAGCGCCGTCGAGGGACTGGACGCCCTGCGCGACTCGGTCGAGAAGCGCACCATCAGCCGGGCGAAGGCGCTGGACTTCTACAACGGCCTCGTCGACCCCTCGTACCGCTTCCTGAACGGACTCCACGCCCTGGGGAACGTGTCGATGGACCAGCAGATGCGGGCGCTGGTCGGGGTCTCCCGGGCCCGGGAAATGCTCTCGCGCGAGGACGCGCTCATCGCCTCGGGCCTCATCGCCGGCCGCTTCACCGCTTCTGAACTGCGCCAGATATCCGGCCTGGTGGCCCAGCGCGAGCTGCTCTACGAAGTCAGCCTGGAGCACCTCCCCGCCGCCGAGCGCCAACGCGTCGAGCAGTTCTGGGGCAGCCCCGACACCGAACCGCTGCGCACCGCCGAGGACACCCTGATCGCCGCCGGAGCGACGAAGCGCCCCGGCGCCGTCGACGCCGACCGCTGGGAAGAGGCGGCCGTGCCCGTACTCGACCGGCTGGCGGGCGACTCCACGGAGATGGGCAACCGCTTCCGGGACCGCGCCGAACCGGCCGCCTACCGGATCCTCGCCCAGGCCGGAGTCGCCGGAGTCCTCGGCTTCCTCGCCCTGATCGTCTCGATCTTCGTCTCCGTACGCATCGGCCGTGAACTCGTCCGCGACCTCTCCCGGCTGCGCAAGGACGCCCATGAGGTCTCCGGCGTCCGGCTGCCGAGCGTCATGCGCCGGCTGGCCGCGGGCGAGCAGGTGGACGTCGGGACCGAGGCCCCGCACCTCAGTTACGAGCCCGACGAGATCGGCCAGGTCGGACAGGCTCTCAACACCCTCCAGCGGGCCGCCGTCGAGGCCGCGGTCAAGCAGGCGGACATGCGGCGCGGCGTCTCCGAGGTCTTCGTCAACCTCGCCCGCCGCAACCAGGTCCTCCTGCACCGCCAGCTCACGCTGCTGGACGCGATGGAGCGCCGCACCGAGAACAGCGACGAACTGGCCGACCTGTTCCGCCTCGACCACCTCACCACCCGCATGCGGCGGCACGCCGAGGGACTGGTGATCCTCTCCGGCGCCGCACCCTCCCGCCAGTGGCGTAAGCCCATCCAGCTGATGGACGTGGTGCGGGCCGCCGTCGCCGAGGTCGAGGACTACGAACGCATCGAGGTCCGGCGCCTCGCCCGGATCGGCGTGGGCGGACCCGCCGTCGCCGACCTCACCCACCTGATCGCCGAACTCCTGGAGAACGCCACCGTCTTCTCACCCCCGCACACCGCGGTCCAGGTGCACGGCGACCGTGTCTCCAACGGCTTCACGCTCGAAATCCACGACCGTGGTCTCGGCATGCCCCCCGAAGTCCTCCTCGACGCCAACCTCCGGCTCGCCGAGACCCCCGACTTCGAGCTCTCCGACACCGACCGGCTGGGCCTGTTCGTCGTCAGCCGGCTCGCACAGCGCCAGAACGTCCGGGTCTCCCTGCAGAAATCGCCGTACGGAGGCACCACCGCGGTCGTGTTCATCCCCGCCGCCCTGCTCACCGAAGCCCCCGACACGCACGGCACCGGATTCCGCCTCGACCGCCGGGCCGAGCGAGCCATCGGCAGCGGCAGCAGTGCCGACGCGGCGCAGAGCGCGCAGAACACGGCCCCGGGCGGGGAGCGCCGCGTCAACGGCAGGTCCGCGGTCCTGTCGCCGGTGCCCACCGGGCTCACCGGACAGGGCGTCCTGGACGGGCCGGTCGAGCTGGAGGCCCCGGTCGGCCCGCTGGACTTCGCCGACGACCCGCTGGACCGTTCGCCGGATCCGGCCCTGGACCCGGCCCTCGGCCCCGTCCTGGACGGTGTGTCCGATCTGGAGGACACCGAGAGCGAGCGCGGCGGCATCTTCCGCGCCCGGGACCTGCGCCGCGAGGGCGACCGCGAGCCCCGTCGCGACGCGCCCGGCGGACCTCGCCGCGACCCCGACCGGGACCACCACCAGCAGGCCCGTGACCACGGTGACCACGGCGGCGAGCCCACGGCGAAGGTCCGCCCGATGCGCCCCGCCGGATCCGTCCCGCTGCCCCGTCGCACCCCGCCGACGCTGGTCACCGACCGGGGCCGCCGGGTCGACGCCCCGAGCGACGACCAGATCGCGGCCCCCGCGAAGACCACCGGCCCGGTCCCGCACACCGCCGACCGGACCCCCGACACGGCCGACAGGCCCCGTACCGCTGACGCACCCTGGACCGCGCGAGCCGCCGGGCACCGCACGACAGAGGCACACCGCACGACAGAGGCCCCCCGCGCCGCAGGGACACCCCGGGCCACACGGACACCCCGCACCACGGAGCCATCCCTCGCCACCGATCCACCGCGCGCAACGGAACCACCCCGCACCGCAGAGCCGTCCCGCTCGGCAGAGCCCCCGCGCACACCCGCCTCACCCCGTATCCCCGGGGCGCGGCGCGAGAAGTCCCCGGAGCCGGCGGGCCCACCGGCACCCGACACCGTGGGCGGGCTGCCCCGGCGGGTCCGGCAGGCCAGCCTCGCCCACCGGCTCCGTGAGGAATCCGCGGACCGGACTCCGCTCCGGGCGCCCGTGGACACGTTCGACGATGCCGAGCGCGACGCGGACGAGGTACGCGACCGTATGGCATCGCTCCAGCGCGGCTTGCAGCGCGGCCGTCGACACAACGCAGAAACCACCGAAGCCACCGGAACCACCGATCACACCGAAACCACCGCGCATACCGAGAACACCAAGCACACCAAGCACACCGTGCACACGGATCACACCGAGACCACCGCGCACACCGAGAACGCCGATAGCACCGAGGACACCGGCGGCCCCGGTGGCACAGCACCAGGAACCACTCCGGGAGGGGACGGTCGATGACCGCACCGAACGCCGCAGCACACATCCCCGCACGCCACGGCTCGGGCGAACTGAACTGGCTGCTCGACGAACTCGTCCAGCGCGTCGCCAGCATCCGCAAGGCGCTGGTGCTCTCCAGCGACGGACTCGCCACCGGCGCCTCGGGGGACCTGACCCGTGAGGACAGCGAGCATCTCGCGGCCGTCGCCTCCGGGTTCCACAGCCTCGCCAAGGGCGTGGGCAACCATTTCGACGCGGGCCGGGTGCGTCAGACCGTCGTCGAACTGGACGAGGCGTTCCTCTTCGTCACGGCTGCCGGCGACGGAAGCTGTCTCGCCGTTCTGGCGGACGCCGACTCCGACGTGGGCCAGGTCGCGTACGAGATGACCCTGATGGTCAAGCGCGTGGGGGCCCATCTGGCCAACGCCCCACGGACGACCGGTCTGCCCGCCGGAGGGTGAGTGTGGCGGGCATGAGCGCTGACTCTCCCCGGGGCACCGGCCCCGGATCCCCGGACGGGACCGTCGACCCCCAGGCCTCGCGGTGGTACGACGCGGAGGCGGGACCGGTGGTCCGCCCGTACGCGATGACCCGGGGGCGTACCAGCAGCGCCTCCCGTCACCGCCTCGACCTGATCGCGCTCGTCGTGCCGGAACCGGCCGCCGACGATCCCGGCCGGGACCGGACGCTCGCCCCCGAACACGTGGCGATCGTCGAACTCTGCAGCGACACGCCCCAGTCGATCGCCGAACTCGCCGCCGAGCTCGACCTCCCCGTAGGGGTGGTACGGGTCCTGGTCGGCGATCTCGTCGAGGACGAACTGGTGCACGTCACCCGTCCCGTTCCGCCGGCCGAACTGCCGGACGTGAACATTCTTCGCGAGGTTATCCATGGCCTTCGGGCGCTCTAGGCGCGATAAGCAGCGGTCCGTCGAGCCCGTCACCCTGAAGATCCTGGTGGCGGGAGGGTTCGGCGTCGGCAAGACGACCGCGGTCGGCGCGGTCAGCGAGATCAGGCCCCTGCGCACCGAGGAACGCCTCAGCGAGGCGGGCCGCCCGGTGGACGATCTGGACGGCGTCGAGTCCAAGACCACCACCACGGTCGCGATGGACTTCGGCCGGATCACGCTGCGGGAGGACCTGGTTCTCTATCTGTTCGGCACGCCGGGCCAGGACCGTTTCTGGTTCCTGTGGGACGAACTGGCGCAGGGCTCGCTGGGCGCGGTCGTCCTCGCCGACACCCGGCGTCTTGAGGACTGCTTCGCCGCGGTGGACTACTTCGAGCGCAGGCGGATCCCGTTCACGGTGGCGGTCAACACCTTCGAGGGCGCCGAGCGGTTTCCCCCGGAGACCGTGCAGGCCGCCCTCGACCTCGACCCCGAGGTCCCGGTACTCGTCTGCGACGCGCGGGACCGGTCCTCCGTGCGCGACGTCCTGGTCGCGGTCGTGGAGCACGCCCTGGAGCGCGCTGCGCGGGCCCGCGAACCCGTCGCCACCTGAAAAAAGTGAGCCTGATACGTGTACGGCCCGTACCCCCGCCGACAGGGGTACGGGCCGCACGCCGTCCGGCGGACCGGGCCCCGAGTGTTCTGCCGCGGTGACGATCGGTCAAGTGGAGCGCAAGGAAGAGCAGGGAAAGCAGGAAAGAGGAGGGAGCAGGGAAGGCAGGGAGAGCAGGGCAAGCCGGGAGAGCGGAGAAGGCGGAGAAAGCGGGGAGAACCCATTCGGGTCACCCCAACTCAACGGACCGCCACCACCGCCGAGCCGTGTCCGAACAGCCCCTGGTTCGCCGTGATGCCGACCCGCGCCCCCGACACCTGCCGTTCCCCGGCCCGCCCGCGCAACTGCCGGGTGAGCTCGCAGACCTGCGCGATGGCCTGGGCGGGGACCGCCTCGCCGAACGAGGCCAGACCGCCGCTCGCGTTCACCGGAACCCGTCCGCCCAACGCGGTCGCCCCCGAACGCAGGAGCTTCGCCCCCTCGCCCGGACCGCACAGCCCGATGTCCTCGTACCACTCCAGCTCCAGTGCCGTGGACAGGTCGTAGACCTCGGCCAGCGAGAGATCCTCCGGCCCGGTCCCCGCCTCCTCGTACGCGGTCCGCGCGATCGAGGCCCGGAAGCTCTCGGGAGAGGGATCCACGGCCACCGCCGAGTCCGTGCCGATGTCCGGCAGGTCAAGGACGGTCCTCGGGTAGGTCGGTGTCACGGTGGAGACGGCCCGGATCCGCACCGGATCACGCGCCCCGTGCCGCCGCGCGAACTCCATGCCGCACAGCACCAGGGCGGCGGCCCCGTCGGACGTGGCGCAGATGTCCAGCAGCCGCAGCGGATCGGCGACCATCGCGGAGGCGGCGACCTCCCCGGCCGTCACCGGCCTGCGATAGCGGGCGAACTCGTTCAGCGCCCCCGCCGCCGCGTTCTTCACCTTGACCAGCGCGAAGTCCTCCGGGGTGTCCCCGTACAGCGCCATGCGGCGGCGCGCGTACAGCCCGAAGTACGCCGGGTTCGTCGCCCCGAGCACCCGGAAGCGCAGCCAGTCCGGGTCGTCCGGCCGCTCCCCGCCCGCCGGGGCGAAGAACCCCTTGGGCGCCGCGTCGGCCCCCACCACCAGGACCACGTCCGCCAGCCCCGCCAGGATCTGCGCCCGCGCCGTGTCGATGGCCTGCGCCCCCGAAGCGCACGCGGCGTACACGGAGGACACCCGCGCCCCCTGCCAGCCGAGCGCTCGGGCGAACGTCGCCCCCGCCACGTACCCCGGATAGCCCCCGCGTACCGTCTGCGCGCCGACCACCGACCGCACCTCGCGCCAGTCGATGCCCGCGTCCGCGAGGGCGGCGCGCGCGGCGATCCGCCCGTACGTGACGAAACTGTGCCCCCACTTGCCCCATGGGTGCATCCCGGCCCCGAGGACGGCCACCTCGCCGCTCATGAGGCTCCCCCCTGAGTCTCGTCGGCCCCACGAAGCCGTCCGGCCCCCTGCTCCTCGGCGGTCCCTCGCGCCACGACGGGGCGCCAGTGCCACGTTGTGTGTACGGTGCCCGACGCCCGCTCCTCGTCCAGGACGCCGGGCACCACCTCCACCACCGAGCCGACGGGGAGATCGGCCACGCCCACCCCGGGGGCGGCCTGCCCCAGCACCACCATGCGCTCGGCGGCCAGCTCGACGGCGACCAGCGTGTACGGCGCCCAGGGCGCCTCGGGATCACTGACGTACGGGGGAGGGGGCCGGTAGCGCCCGTCGGTGCAGGACCACACGGTGCCCCGCTTCGACAGCGGCACCACCTCCAGCTCGCCCCCGGGGCAGCCCGGGTTGCGGCAGTGGCCGTCCTCGCGGGGGAAGTGGACCGACCGGCAGCCGGAGCAACGGGTGCCCAGCAGCCGGAAATCCTCCTCCGAGGTGTCCTCGGTGAACCAACCGGCCACCACGGGTATGCGCGTGCGCGACAAAGTCCCTCCCGGCACTGGATCTGACGGAACGTCAGAAGTGTGTCACGGGAGTCCGCCCACGGCGAGGGTCCGGCCTGCCGGCCTCCTCACCGGCCTCAGCCGCACCCGCCCCCGTCGCACTCGCTCCGGCCGTCCCGGTCGTACTCGTCCCGGCCGTCCCCGTCGCATCCGTCCCGGCCGTGCTCCGCCAGCCATTTCGCCGCGGTCTCCGCCAGCTCCCCGTCCCGGCCCGCGAGCATCGTCCGGATCATCTGCGCGTCCCCGCGCAGCGACCACGCCGGATGCCCGAACGTGGCCGGGTTGTTCTTCTCGATCAGGAAGTGCGCGGGCCACGCCGTGCCGTACCCGATCAGCGGCAGGGCCGCCAGATAGCGCTTCCGGCCCCGCGCCAGCCCGTAGGCGGAGACCGCGAGCCCGGTCAGGGTGCCGGTCAGGTGGACCCAGCGGGTGGCGGCACGGGAGTGCATCGCGACGTAGTACGGCCAGAACTCCTCGTACGAATCGAACGTCTGCTGTGGCATACGGGCACCGTAGCCGCCCGATCGGCAACCGAACACGCCCCTTTCGCGTCCGAGAGGAAGAACGGGCGGCCGGAGCCCACGGGGGTGGTCCCGGTCGCCCGTTCCACGCCCTCGGGCGGCCCGTCCCGTCAGTGCCCGGCGACCGGCCGGCGGTGCACCGGGAAGTCGAAGTAGGTGTCCGGGAACGGCTCGGGCGTGAACGTGAAGTGCCACCACTCCTCCGGCAGATTCACGAACCCCACCTCGGTCAACGTCCGTTTCAGGAACTGCCGGTTGGCGCGCTGAAGCCCCCGGATCCGGGGATCGTCCGTATGCGACAGGGTGTCGAAGCAGTCGTAACCCGTGCCCATGTCCACCGAGTTGTCGGGGAACCGCTCACTCTTCGGCGCGAAGCAGGGGGTCAGCCGCTCGCCCGGACGGTACGGCCTGGTCGGCAGGGCGGGGAGCCGGACCAGGGTCAGGTCCACCGTGCTGCCCCGGCTGTGCCCGGACTTCTCCGCGATGTAGCCGTCCTCGAACAGCCGGTCCTTGTCGACCCGTGGATAGAACTCCCCCTTCATGGACAGGTCGCCCAGATCCTCCGCCCACCGCACGAAGTGGTCCACCGCCCGCTGTGGCCGGTAGCAGTCGTACACCTTCAGCGAATACCCCTGAGGCAACAGCCGCCTCTGTGCCAGGTGCAGGGCACGCGCGGCGGGCCGGGTCAGGATGCAGACCGGCTGCCGGTATCCGTCCACCCGCTCTCCCATGAAGGTGTGCGCCGTGGTGTAGCGCATCTCCTGGATGATCGTCGGATCCACCGAGCGCAGCGCCACGAACTCCTCGGGAGCTCCCGGTCCGGGGCGCGCCTGTGCCGTGGGGGAGAGGGCGGTTACGGTGAGGAGGGCGGCGGCCGTGGCGGCCAGGGCGCGAAGAGCGGTACGCATTCCTGTCATACGCATTCCTGTCATGGGCACACCGTCTATCAGTTTCACGGCCTGCAGAAAAGGACGCGGCGCCGGGGCCCGGGGGAGGCGCCCGGGAAGCGCCGGGGAAACCGGCCCGGAAACCCGCCCGGGAAAGGGGCCCTCGGAAGGCGGGAACGGACGGTTCGATACAGTCCGCCCGTGTCCGAACCCGGCAACAGCCCTTCCCCGACCGCCCCGCGGCCACCCCGGTACGTACGGGACTCCCACTGCGGCACGTGCGGAGCCCCGTACACCGCACTCCCGTCCGCCGACGCGTGGCCCCGCACCTGCACGCACTGCGGAACCACCGCCTACCGCAACCCGCTGCCCGTCGCGGTGGCCCTGCTTCCCGTCACCGGCCCCCGCTCCACCGGGCTCGTCGTCATCACCCGCACCATCGAGCCGCAGAAGGGCGGCACGGCCCTGCCCGGCGGGTTCATCGACCACGCCGAGGACTGGCGGCACGCGGTCGTCCGCGAGCTGCGCGAGGAGACCGGCATCGAGGCCGCCGCACAGGACGTCAGCCTCGCCGACACTCTCAGCGACACCGACGGTCACCTCCTGGTCTTCGGCCTGCTACCCGCGTGCCCCCTCGCGAGCCTCCCGCCCTCGGCCCCCACCGATGAGACGTCCGGCTACGAGATCCTGTACGGCCCGCGCCCCTTGGCCTTTCCCCTGCACACGGAAGCCGCCAACGCCTGGTTCGCCGGCCACCACGGCTGAGGGCACCCACGCCGAGGACGCCGGGCTCCGTGCCCGCCGCCACGGCGGAGCACCCCGGCTCTCGCGCGGTCCCGGGCCGGCTCCCGCGTGACCCGGGGCGTCCCCTGTACGCACGACCCCGGGCCCGCCCCGCGTGATCCCGGGCCGCCCCCGACCGGACCCCGTCCCCCGACCGGACCCGGTCCCTCACACCGGACCAGGGCCCCCGCACCGGACGCCACCGCCGAGCAAACCGCCCGCCGCACGCCCCGGGCCCGCCCCGGAATCACCCGGCCTGCCCCGCGAGTCGGCCCGGCCCGCACCCCCCACCGATCCAGACGACACGGCCGCCCTACCCCTCCGCCCCCACCCCCCGCACCCGCACCGGACATCCGACCCCGTCCTCCGAGCCGTCCCGCTCCACCACCACACGGTCGCCCTCCCACCGCGTCACATACCGCTCGACCTCCGCCTCCGCCCACCCGTCGCCCGGGTCCCGCACCACCAGCCCGCCGCCGGTACGCCCCGGCGCCGGCGCCCACACCTCCAGCTCCGGGCCGCCGTCCGCTCCCCGCACCGGAATCACCGCGCCCGCCCGCGCCAGCACCGGAACCCGCGACAGCGGAGCGTCGACCAGGACCCGGCCCGGACCCTCGTACACCCGCCCGGTCACCGTGTCGTACCACCGTCCCCGGGGCAGCCGTACCGCCCGCCGCCGCGTCCCGGCCTCCAGCACCGGAGCAACCAGCAGTGCGTCGCCCAGCAGGAACGCGTCCTCGCACTCCCGCAACGCCCGGTCGCCCGGCGCGCCCCACCACACCGGCCGTACATAGGGCGCACCGGTCAGCCGCGCCACCTGCGACAGCGTCACGAAGTACGGCAGCAGCCGCTCCCGCTCCACCAACGCCGCCCGCGCGTGCCCCAGCACCTCCGGCCCGAACTCCCACGGCTCCCGCCGCCCCGCGTCGATCGCCGCATGGGTCCGGAACAACGGCAGATAAGTGCCCAGCTGGAACCACCGCAAATACAGCTCCGGCGACGGGAACCCGTCGAACCCGCCCACGTCCGGACCCGAGTACGGCACCCCGCACAGCCCGAGCCCCACCACCAGCGACAACGACGCCCGCAGCCCCGGCCACCCCGTCGACACATCACCGGACCAGGTACCCCCGTACCTCTGCATCCCTGCCCAGCCCGACCGCGAGAACAGGAACGGCCGCTCCTGAGGGCGGGACCGGAGCAGCCCTTCGTAACCCGCCCGCGCCATCGCCAGGGCGTACACGTTGTGCGCCTCGCGATGATCGCCACCGGCGCCCTCCAGGACATGCCGGGCCGACCGCGGCAGCGACGGATCCCCGAACGCCGCGAAGGACACCGGCTCGTTCATGTCGTGCCAGACCCCCGAGAAGCCCTGCGCAAGCCGCTCCTCGTACAGAGATCCCCACCAATCCCGCACAAGCGGATCAGTGAAGTCCGGATAGACGCAGGCCCCCGGCCACACCTCCCCGACCACCACCCGACCCCGCGCGTCCCGGACGTACGCACCACGCTCCCCGACCGCCGCACCCCCGTCGAACACCGCGTCGCCCGGCTCCGCCTTCACCGCCGGATCCACGATCGACACCAGCCGCACCCCGTCCTCGCGCAGCTCCTTCGCCAGCGCGGCCAGATCGGGGAACCGCTCCCGGTCCACCGTGAACCCGCGGTGCGCGTCGTAGTGGTCGATGTCCAGATGCAGCACGGACAGCGGAAGCCCCCGCTCCCGGTACCCGGCCACGACCCGCCGCACCTCCCGCTCACTGCCGAACCCCCACCGGGCATGCTGCGGCCCCAGCGCCCAGGACGGCGGCAGCGCCGGCGCACCCGTCAGCGCCGTCCACCCCTGGAGCACCCGGGCCGGCGTCCCCGCCACCACCCAGCAGCGCAGCGGTCCGCCCTCCATCCGCACCTCGCAGGTGCCCGGCCGGTCATGCCCCGAGCCGGCGCCCTCCTCGCCCTCCCGCAGCACCACCCGCCCCGCCCAGCTGTTGTCGTGGAACACCAGATGCGTCCCCGCGTCCGACACCACCATCTGCACCGGCATCGTCAGATACAGCGGATCGTCCCCCGGACCGAAACGCCCGCCCGGATCGGTGTTCCACAGCCCGTACACCCCGCCCCGCAACCGAGGCCCGCCCGCCCGTCCGCCAAGACCGAAGAACCGCGCGTCCGCCGGCACCTCGGAGCGCTGCACCCACCGCACCGGCCCCCCACCCACCGGCTCCCACCAGCGCGGCGGCAGCTCACGCCGCAACAGCAACCCGCCCGGCGTCCGCAGCTCCACCACCCCGGTCCGCGACACCACCACGGTCAGCCGCTCCGAGACCACCTGCCAGCCGCCGTCCTTGTCCGGCTCCAGCACCGCCCGCGGATCCGGCGCGGGAGCCTCGCCCGCCACCGCGTACGACGGCAGCGGCTCCACCCCGTCCCACGCCCAGAACACCGCACCGCCCACCGACACGCGGATGCGCAGTTCCGAACGGGCGAACCGCACCACGCCCCCGCCAGGACCCGGCTCCGCACCCGTCAGCGCGCCGGGCGCGCGGGCCCGCTCCGCCCCGCGCGCCGGCAGCGCCGCCGCATCGGCGGACCGGCGCCGCCACGCCGAACGCACCGTGCGCAGCCCCCGCACCGAACCGACCAACCTCACCCGGCGCACCAGGTCACGACCGTCCATGGCGCACACCCTGCCACCCGTCCGACCCCCGGAACCTCCCGTTCAACTCCCGTTCACCATGCCGGCCCGGAAGCGACGGAACTCCCGACGGAGGGGCCACCCTGGTGCCGAAGACGATCACATGGCATCGTCCGTGTCAGCCGCTCACGCGCACACTCCGGCCCGTGCGCGCCGACACGCCCACCCCGCGTACCCGTACAGCCAGGGAGCAGCCCTCATGACCGCAGCCACGCCCGACGCCCCGCTCTGGCAGCCCGGCCCCGACCGCATCGAGGCGGCGGCCGTCACCCGCTTCCAGAACTGGGCCGCGACCCGGTACGGCGCCCCGGCCGACGGCGGGTACGCAGCCCTGCACCGCTGGTCCGTCGACGAGCTCGACACCTTCTGGCGCGCCGTCGCCGAATGGTTCGACATCCGCTTCTCCACCCCGTACGAGAGCGTCCTGGGCGACCGCGCGATGCCCGGCGCGACCTGGTTCCCCGGCGCCACCCTCAACTACGCGGAACACGCCCTGCGCACCGCCGAGGACCCGTCCCGCGCGGACACCCCCGCCCTGCTGTACGTCGACGAGACCCACACCCAGCTCCCCGTCAGCTGGGCCGAACTCCGCCGCCAGGTCGGCGCGCTGGCCGCCGAACTCCGCGCCCTGGGCGTCACCCCCGGCGACCGCGTCAGCGGCTACGTCCCCAACATCCCGCAGGCCGTCGTCGCCTTCCTCGCCACCGCCGCGGTCGGCGGCATCTGGACCTCCTGCGCCCCCGACTTCGGCGCCCGCAGCGTCCTCGACCGGTTCCAGCAGATCGAACCCGTCGTCCTGTTCACCGTCGACGGCTACCGCTACGGCGGCAAGGAGCACGACCGCACCGGGACCGTCGCCGAACTGCGCCGCGAGCTGCCCACGCTGCGCGCCGTCGTCCACATCCCGCTGCTGGGCACCGACACCCCCGCAGGCGCGCTCGCCTGGTCCGACCTCACCTCCGCCGACACCGAGCCGGTCTTCGAACAGGTCCCCTTCGAGCACCCGCTGTGGGTCCTCTACTCCTCCGGCACCACCGGCCTGCCCAAGGCCATCGTCCAGTCCCAGGGCGGCATCCTGCTCGAACACTTCAAGCAGATCGGCCTGCACTGCGACCTCGGACCAGAGGACCGCTTCTTCTGGTACACCTCCACCGGCTGGATGATGTGGAACTTCCTCGTCTCCGGCCTCCTCACCGGCACCACCGTCGTCCTGTACGACGGCAGCCCCGGCCACCCCGACGTCAGCGCCCAGTGGCGGGTCGCCGAACAGAGCGGCGCCACCCTCTTCGGCACCTCCGCCGCGTACGTCATGGCCTGCCGCAAGGCCGACATCCACCCGGGCCGCGACTTCGACCTCTCCCGCGTCCAGTGCGTCGCCACCACCGGCTCCCCGCTCCCGCCCGACGGCTTCCGCTGGCTCCACGACGAGGTGGCCGAAGACCTCTGGATCGCCTCGGTCAGCGGCGGCACCGACGTCTGCAGCTGCTTCGCCGGAGCCGTCCCCACGCTCCCCGTCCACATCGGCGAGCTCCAGGCCCCCTGCCTGGGCACCGATCTCCAGTCCTGGGACCCGGCGGGCAAACCCCTCATCGGCGAAGTCGGCGAACTCGTCGTCGCCAACCCCCTGCCCTCCATGCCGGTCCGCTTCTGGAACGACCCCGACGGCAGCCGCTACCACGACAGCTACTTCGACATGTACCCCGGCGTCTGGCGGCACGGCGACTGGATCACCCTCACCGACCACGGTTCGGTGATCATCCACGGCCGCTCCGACTCCACCCTGAACCGCCAGGGTGTCCGCATGGGCTCCGCCGACATCTACGAGGCCGTCGAACGACTCCCCGAGATCCGCGAATCCCTCGTCATCGGCCTCGAAGAACCCGACGGCGGCTACTGGATGCCGCTCTTCGTCCACCTCGCCGAAGGCGCGACCCTCGACGACGACCTGCGCGCCGCGATCAAGCGGACCATCCGCGAGAACCTCTCCCCGCGCCACGTACCGGACGAGGTCATCGAGGTCCCCGGCATCCCGCACACCCTCACGGGCAAGCGCATCGAGGTTCCGGTCAAGCGCCTGCTCCAGGGAACCGAGCTGGCCAAGGCGGTCAACCCGGGCTCCGTCGACAACCTCGACCTCCTCCGCTTCTACGCCGAACTGGCCGCGAGCCGCCGCCGCTAGGCCACCTGTCAGTCCCCCTGGTTACGCTGGGTGAGCAAGGATTCACCGCGCACAGGGGGACACATGGCGCACACCGGCCACACCAAGCACAGCTCCACACACAACACGAAGCCCGGCACCCAGCACGCCGCCACCATGCGACGCACGCTGCGCCGCGAAGCACCCAGCACCATCGGCCTGCTGGCCGACGCACAGGACTTCGCGGTCATGCGGCGCTACCGCACCTTCGCCTTCGACGACCACACCGTCTATCTCCAGCAGGTCGAGGGCCTGCTCAAAACGCTCGCGGCCCAGGGCGTGCACACCACCGTCGCTCTCTTCGACCCGGAGGACTACGCGGAGTTCTGCGCCGAATCGGATCTCGACGCCGACACCGGCGCGAGCCGCAGCCGCTTCACCGCGGAGATCGCCGCCGCCGGAGCCACGGTCACCTACACCGGCCAACGCCTGAGCGACCTCATCCCCGTCCTCGTCTCCCGCGCGGTCCGCCAGGCCACCTGGGAGTACGCCACCCTCCTCCTCGCCGACCTCGGCAGCTGCGCCGACTGCGGCCAGGACATCGGACGGGCGGCTTTCGACCGCGCCTCGCACCTCCTCATGCGTCTGCTGGAAACAGCGGGACCGGGCACCCACCACCTGGTGTGCAGCACTCCGACGGACAACGACCAGCTCCTGGCCGTGCTCCACACTCACCGGGACACCACAGGACCGGCCCGCATCGACAGCGCGGAGGGCGCGGAGTTCGCCACCGTCCTGGCGGTGGCCATCGCCCTGGAATCGCGCGGGGGAGTGGTCCTGCGCACCAGCGCCGCCGACAGCCCGGACCGCGTCCACGGCTGGCGTCTGGCCGAAGGCACCCTCGCCCCGCTCACCGCCGGCGAGGTCTTCAACGCCTACTGCACCGACGCGGACACCGGAGAGCCCGTCTCCCCGGAATCCGGCGTCGAGTACTGCGCGGGATTCGACATCGGAGCCGACGCACCGGAAACCCACCACTGACCGAGGCGCAAAACGGGGGAGGGGCCTCCCGCCCGCGGCGGAAAGCCCCTCCCCGGTGAACCCCTGGTCCTACTCGCCCGAGAGCACAGCCTGCGCCGCGCCGCGCGCCTCATCCGCCGAATCGGCCGAACGAGCGGCGTTCGCCGCCCGCTCGCACTGCGCCAGCGTGTACTTGGCCAGCGTGGCCCGCACATAGGGAATGGACGCGGCACCCATCGACAGGGAGGTGACACCCAGACCCGTCAGCACACACGCCAGCAGCGGATCGGCCGCGGCCTCACCACACACACCACAGCTCTTGCCCTCGGCACGAGCCGCATCGGCGGACATCGCCACGAGATCCAGCAGCGCCGGCTGCCACGGGTCCTGGAGCCGCGACACCGCACCCACCTGACGGTCGGCCGCGAACGTGTACTGCGCCAGGTCGTTGGTGCCCAGCGACAGGAACTCCACCTCCTGGAGGATCGACCGCGCCCGCAGGGCGGCCGACGGAATCTCCACCATCGCGCCGAACTTCGCCCGCAGCCCGGCCTCGCGGCACGCGTCCGCGAACGCCTTGGCGTCGATACGGTCGGCCACCATGGGGGCCATGACCTCCAGGTACACCGGCAGACCCTCGGCAGCCTTCGCCAGTGCGGTCAGCTGGGTACGCAGTACCTCGGGGTGGTCCAGCAGGCTCCGCAGCCCACGGACGCCGAGCGCCGGGTTCGGCTCGTCGGCCGGCGTCAGGAAGTCCAGCGGCTTGTCGGCGCCGGCGTCGAGCACGCGTACGACGACACGCCCCTCGGGGAACGCCCCCAGCACCGCGCGGTAGGCCCCGATCTGCTTCTCCTCGGAAGGAGCCTGCTTGCTGTCGTCCAGGAACAGGAACTCGGTCCGGAACAGCCCGACGCCCTCGGCCCCCGCCTCGACCGCCGCGGGGACATCTCCCGGGCCGCCGACATTGGCGAGCAGCGGCACCTTGTGACCGTCCGACGTGGCACCGGGACCGGTCGAGGCGGACAGCGCCGCCTTACGAGTGGCGGCGGCGCTCTCCATCTCGGCGCGCTTCTCGTCGCTCGGGTCGACGAAGATCTCACCCGTGCTGCCGTCCACCGCGACGACGGTGCCCTCGGCCAGCTCACCGGCGCCGGGCAGCGCCACCACGGCCGGAACGCCGAGCGCCCGCGCCAGGATGGCGCTGTGGCTGGTCGGACCGCCCTCCTCGGTGACGAAGCCGAGCACCAGCGTCGGGTCGAGGAGCGCGGTGTCGGCCGGCGCCAGGTCACGCGCGATCAGCACATACGGCTCGTCGCTGTCCGGCACACCGGGCATCGGCACACCGAGCAGCCGCGCCACGATCCGGTTCCGTACGTCGTCGAGGTCCGCGACCCGCCCCGCCAGGTACTCCCCGGCATTGGCGAGCAACGCCCGGTAGGCGGCGAACGCGTCGTACACGCCGCGCTCGGCGGTGCTGCCCACGGCGATACGCCGGTCGACATCGGACATGAGCTCGGGGTCCTGCGCCATCATGGCCTGCGCCTCGAGCACATGCTGTGCCTCGCCGCCGGCCAGGTTGCCGCGCGCGATCAGATCGGCGGCGACCGCCTCCACCGCCTGCCTGGCGCGCCCCTGTTCGCGACCGGCCTCCTCGGCGGGAATCGATTTGGCGGGCGGCTCCAGCACCGCCGTACCCATGTGCCGAACCTCGCCGATGGCCACACCGTGGCTCACGCCGACGCCTCGCAGCGTTGTCTCCATTTCACCCGTCTCCGGTTGTGCGGCGACCGAGTCACCGCGGTGGTTGTGCAACTGGCCTGTCACTGCGCCCGAGGCGTCACTGCCAGCCGAACAGCGTGTCGCCGATCTTCACGTCCCCGTCCTCACGGACATCGGAGAGCGACTCGGCGGTGGCCTCCAGGGCCACGATCGGGCAGATGGGTGACTTGCCGGCGGCCTCGACCGCGGACGGGTCCCAGCGCACGATGTTCTGGCCCCGGGTCACCGTGTCCCCCTTGTTCACGAGAAGCTCGAAGCCCTCGCCGTTGAGCTGGACGGTGTCGATGCCGAGGTGCGTCAGAACCCCGTGTCCGTTCGCGTCGACGACGACGAACGCGTGGGGGTGGAGGGAGACGACGATGCCGTCGACCGGGGACACGGCCACGGAGGGCTCACGTACGGGGTCGATGGCGGTGCCGGGACCGACCATCGCGCCGGAGAAGACCGGGTCGGGAACCGCGGTGAGCCCGATGGCGCGTCCAGCAAGAGGGGACGTCACGTTGGTCATGGGGAGCCTCCCAGGGGGTGGAGATTCAGGTGTCGCCGCCGCGACTGATGGGGGACGGCGTGCTGCTCAGCAGAGTAAGTCATATGAAGTCCCGGTTCCGCCCGAGACCTACCGCTTGGCGGACCTAGGGGTGCACCAGAAACGATTTGCCTCAACTCCCGGCGGCCTGTACTGTCGTACTCCTGCCTGACCCCAACGCGACTTTGAGTCGGGGGTCGGCGGCGACCTTCAAGCCCAGATCCTAACCTTGAACCTCTCTTCGGCATGCCCGCAGGACATGGTCAAGGCAACGGAAAAGGCCTGATAGAGTCGGACTCGCCGGAAAGGGAAAACGCGAAAGCGGAGGACCTGGAAAGCGAAAACTGCTTGACCCGCTTCGGCCGGGAATCGGACACGAAAGAGTCTGATAGAGTCGGAAACGCAAGACAGCAGGACACAGCAGGAAAACGAAGGGAAGCGCCCGGAGGGCCCCGGT